>NZ_AP035866.1:0-165653 GCF_055389195.1 Arthrobacter sp. DualSoilB13
GCAAAGCCGACTTCTTCCCAGGATGTTCCCATCGGCTTCCCGTAGTACGTCATAACCTGCGATGCCCCTGCCGCAAATGCGCGCCGGAACGGGGCCAGATGCAGGTCCTGCATTCCCCCGGGGTACACCTGTTCCGGATATCGCGGATCGTGGGCGTCGTCCCCTTTGAGCTGAGGGCCTGCACCCGGGAAGTGTTTCACGACGGCAGCCACCGACTGCGGGCCCAGATGGGGCCCTCCCCGCAAGGCCTCAATGAACGCTGCGGTGAGCTCGGAGACGCGTTCGGGGTTCTCGCCAAAAGTCCCCGAACCGCGTGACCACCGTGGTTCACTGAAAATATCTGCCATAGGCCCGAGGAAGACGCGGATTCCCATGGCCAGCAATTCTTGGCGCATAGTGTCGGCGTAACTGCGGACGGTGGTAAGTTCTCCAGTCGCGGCGATTCCGGTGGTCTCCGGCCAGCGCGAAAGACTTCCTAGCGCCTGCCCGGTAAACGGATTACTACGGAAGCCATGCCGGGGGTCTGTCGAGAGGGTGACTGGGATAGCTAGCCGGGTTGCCCTCGGCAATCTCCTGTAGAGTATTGTGCCATTCCGCAACGGAGAGACTGTCTTCGCCGGCGAGCACATTGAAGTGGGTGATGCCGATGTTGCCAACGTAAAGTTCCGCAGCAGCGAGTAGGCCACCATCACCTGGCGTGGTTGATGGGTGAAACATCAAGGCCGCTTTTTCAGCGACTGTCATGCGGCTGAGCCGGTCGTTCGTGCTGCATTCAAAGCCGCCGCCGAAGTGGGCTACTACCTCATGGCCCATCCCGTCGCCGGCACTAAAGGTGGAGCCGCCGCGATTGTCGAGGCACTTGCCAACGTACCCACCGACGGCGTAATCGTAATCGGGGTGCCGGATCAAGATGGCGTGTGCGAAGCATGTGACCGCATCGCACTACCTGCTATCGCAATTGATGATACAAGTCGCACTGTCCGGTTTCCGACGATTTCTGCACAGAACCGGGAGGGTGCCCGACTTGCGGTCGAGCATCTGATTTCTCTTGGCAGACGGTCGATCGCGCTGCTGCGACCAAACATCGGAGTGGAGACGGACAACTGGGGTGACGGGCTGTTCATTGACCACCGCACCCTGGGTTACCGGGACGCCCTGGATTCGGCCGGAATTGCCTTCAACGAATCGCTGATTATCGACTGCACTGATCCCTTCAACGAAACACGAAAGCACTGGAGGGAACTGGAAGCCGAACTTTCGACAGGCGTCAGAATCGACGCCATGTTCTGCGCTGCAGACACTATGGCGGCTGCCGCCCTACGGACCCTTCGTGCCCACGGGTTGAAAGTGCCAGAAGACGTATCGATCGTAGGTTTTGACGATGAGCGCGCCGCCATCCTGGTCGATCCGCAATTAACCACAATCCGGCAGCCCTACGAAGAGATGGGTTGCTACGCGGTTGAGTTACTACTGCGTAAAATTCAAGGCGAACACGTCGATATCCGCCGCTACGAGTTCGTCACGGAACTCGTCCGACGATCATCAACTGACGAGCCCGAGAGATTAGCAAAACCTGACGGCACAACGTAATGACCCGAAACCCGTCGGGGTTCGGCAGGCACAGCCGGAGGGTATGACTGAGCGCCTCGCGGCGGTAGACGGCGGTCGTCGTGACACGTCGGACGAGTGCGCAGGGTGTTGCGGCAGGCTTTTAGCTTCTTTAGGACAAGCGCGAACTCAGATATATTGCAGTCTCGGTACGCGCAAAGTGGCCTATGGTTAGCCCCCTGTCGACTCTTAGAACCCAAACGATCACAGGCACGTCGAAATCCTGTTTCTGAACCGATTCCCGCCCGACAATGCTCGGCCCGATTTGAAGGGAAAAATACGGCTGGGGTCTTGGTTGGCCAAACTAGTTGCTGGCCTGGGCGCCCTCTATTACGTCGTACAGTGCGGTCTGATGGTCTATATGCTGTAGTTCGTCAAGCCTTCTCCGCGACGTGAGAAAGGCAGGATCCTCATGCCAAGCCTCCCAGTCCTGTCGGCTTTTCCAAGTCCCGATGATGACACGAGTGTTAGGTGCGTCAGAGGGGGCGAGCAACTGACCGGAGATCCACCCCACCCTATCCCGGGCTGATCTGAAGCGCTCTCGGATTAGTTGGTCCCACTCCTTCTCTGAGTTCGATTCAAGCTGCATAGTGCTAACGACGGTTATCATGCGACCTCCTCATAAGGATCCACCTCTACCACGAACGGTTAGTAGGTTCTTAAGGTTAGTTGCGGGCCTGTAAACGAAACAAGAGTGGCGCAGAAGGGAGTCGGTTTCGTAAGACCCGCTAAGGGATTCGGAATTTTCCCTTTTGCTGCGCCACAACCTTGGTCGTCCACCAGCCATAAAAATGCATCTACCGAGGGGACCCGCTCGACTTTGGAGCAGGTCCCCTCGATCATTGCCGAAAGAGCGGGTGCCTTACCGAAGTTTCTTACCGCTGTGCCAGCACTCGTTTCTTCTCTTTGGAACGGATAGATACTACTAAAGCGATGAGAAAGACCACGAACGTGCCGATCATGACGTACGGCAGTGCGTTCAGAGGTGCAGGACCGGGATTTATTATGCCGTTGAGGTATAGCCACAAAACAGTTGCTGAGGCTAATGCTGCTCCGACGTTGACGATGAAAGATCTACTGCCCTTGGTCCGGTTCAGTAGAATGGCGCCGCCAATACAAATGAGGAAGTAAGGGATCACCCAGAAATAGACCAGCAATGTCGCGATGTAGCCGTTGATTTCCAATGGGCTCGCTGGAGTAAGCCAAAGCAGCAAGGCTGGTCCGATCAATGAGGGAACCCCGATGAAAGCGATGGCAGCGCCGGGGCTTTTGTGTAGCTTGTTGACCTTGACTAGTGAAGATGGCAGGAGTCCATCGGATGCGGCGCTGACAACTACGCGGGATCCGTAGTTGAAGAATCCGATAAGGCTGGCGAAGATGGCTACTGCCAGAACGAGGTCGCTGACGTTGGACAGAAATCCAACGCCTGCCGCTTCTGCAAGTACTGCGTTGGGGGAGATGCCCAGGGCGAGTTTGTCGGCTGCACTAACAAGGGTCGGTACCTGAATCACCGTGCCGGCCAGATAGAAGAGACCTATGCCGACGGGAATGACTATGATCGCGCGGGGGATGTTGCGGTTGGGGTTTTTGGTTTCGGCGCCGAGCGCGGCGCTGCCCTCGAAGCCGATGAAGTATGCCGAACCGATCGCCAGGCCCTGGAGGAAACTGTTGAGCGTGAAGTCGTTGAGGCTGAACTGTCCCGCCAAGTCGACGTTTCCGCTGAACGCGGTGGCTATCGTGATGACCAGCATCACCGGCAAGGAGATGACAGTAAGAATAACGCTGGATCGGACTGAAAGGTCAATCCCCCGATATGCAATGGTCATAGCTACCAATGTTGCTACCACGTAGATCAACAGTTGAATTCCTGGTCCCGCCGCGTTTGCGACCCCTACCGACACTAGGAAACTTCCAAAAAAGACCCCCACTCCCACGATGAGCGACATGATCGCGACAATGTAGCCCGGGATCATCGCGGCGGCGATGACGAGGGTGCTCCATGAACCGAACGCGTGGCGAATGTAGGAGTAAAGCGACCCGGTTCCAATGAAGCGTCGGGCGAACACGGTAATGAACAGGCCAATGAGGGTGAATGCCACCACCGAGGCGGCCATCGCCAGCCACGAGGACCGCCCGGAGTAAGCGGCAAGGTATGCCGGCACTTGTGCCAGACCTACAGCTGGAACGAAAGAGGCTATAGAAAGGCCCATCACCTGACGTCCGGTTAAATGCCCTAACTGCAGGCCAGGGTTGGCAATATCACCCCCCGTCCTGCCTGTTTGGGGACCAACGGCCTCTCGCTGGCTCTCAGAAGAAGAAACTTGCAATGCAATACGCCTTTCAAATAGCTCGAGGAGCCGTTTGGCCACCATACTCGAGGTTTCGACAGCAGATGGTGATCGACTGCGAGATTTGGGAAAGTGCCTTTTCGTCCACCTTCAACACATCCTCCCGGGGAGTCCTCCATGACTCATTAGCACCCCGAAGGAAGACCGGCCTAGGCGCCGCGGCCTTGAATGCCCAGCGAGCAGATCGCCCGCCCTTTGCAGCCCTGCCTGCTTCTGTTCAACTGGATGCCTGCCCTCTATAACCGCAGCATTCGCTACACGGCGAAAAAGCGCTGACGTAAAGTTGTCGTGCTCCCCCACCAAAGACCAAGGGAAGCCGCTGACTCATGATCTTCTTTTTTTTGGGCAAGGAATCGCCATAGACGGCAGGATAAAATTTTTCCATCATTTTGACTGGACATGGCCTTGACAAGGACAAGTGTCCATGTCAGGGACAAAGTGCGATGTGTTCCGGCCCCCCTAGTCGCGCAAAAAATAAACCCCATTGACATGGACAGCTGTCCATGTATCAATAGGGTGATCACTCTCTCGAAGACGAGAATGCTGATTGTCAGCAGACAAAGGAGTTGGAATTGGTGTCATCAAAACTAGCCACCCCCCTTAGTATTCAAGGTGAAGTTATTTACCCTGATGACAGCGGATTTGATGCCATCGCGAATATTTGGGACGGCCGTCATTTGCAGCGGCCGTCGCTAATTGCCCGGTGTCTGAGTGCGGGCGACGTTGCAAAGTCCATCCGCTACGCATGTGACAACGGCCTGGAGATCTCGGTTCGATCCGGTGGCCACAATCCGAATGGCTATGCGACCAACGACGGTGGCATCGTCTTGGACCTCAGACTCATGAACAGCATCCACATCGACACCGCCGGGAGTCGCGCGCGGATCGGGGGTGGCGTAATCGCTGGCGATCTCGTGAAGGAGGCGGCCAAATTCGGTCTAGCGGCAGTCACCGGCATGCATCCCAAGGTCGGGTTCTGTGGACTAGCGCTCAATGGGGGCGTCGGCTTCCTCACCCCCAAATATGGTCTCGCCAGTGACAATATCTTGGGAGCGACTCTGGTGACCGCAACTGGTGACGTTATCTACTGCTCTGATGATGAACGCCCGGAATTGTTCTGGGCGGTCAGAGGTGCGGGCCCCAACTTCGGTGTCGTCACAGAGGTCGAGGTCCAGCTCTACGAGCTACCGAGGAAGATGCTCGCCGGATTCATTACCTGGGCCCCCTCGGTCAGCGAACTCGCAGGGCTCCTGACATCCCTCCTTGATGCGCTCAATGAAATGGCGGATCACATCTACCCCAGCGTTTTTGTCGGCGTGGACGAAAACAGGGCACCTTCCGTTACAGTATGCGTGGGGCACCTCGGAGGGCTCGATATCGCTGAACGGGACATAGCACGGCTTCGGAGTCTGGGTCGGACGGTGTCCGATTCGATCGCCGTCCGATCATATGACGAGGTAGTGGCTCTTAACGCTGAGGTGGGCAGTTTCGAGGACGGAATGTCCAATCTCTGGATCGACCGGGAGATCGCGATGCCGAACGCTCGTTTCGCCGAAGCGATTGCAGGCAATCTTGACAAGTTTGTTAGTGAACCCGCAAGCGGAGGCTCCGTCAAACTGGAGATCGAGGGAATGCCGTTCGGAAACCCCAAGGGGACGCCCGCTCGACATCGCGATGCGATGGGCGTGCTGGCCCTGGCGGAATGGAGCGGGGCGGCTCCTGGAAGTGAAAAGTACCCCGAGTTGGCACGTGAACTGGACGCCGCGCTCCTTCGCGCAGGCGTGACGACTTCTGGGTTTGGACTGCTAAACAACAACTCAGAGGTCACAGCAGAGATGGTCGCCGAAGTTTATAAGCCGGAAGTTTATTGTCGTCTTGCGGCAGTCAAAGGTGAATACGACCCTGAGAACCGTTTTCGTCACAACTACAATATAGATCCCGAGGGATCTTGAAACAGCCCCACCGCCACTGCACTGACTGCGGGTGCTTTGACGGATTAAGAAGAAGTGGGAGCTACGGGAAAACTATGCCGTCTCCTGCGATGCTGAACGCAGTTATACCGCTGGCCATGCACACCATTGAAACGCCCTAGCTAGTGTGATCATTTAAGCGCGAGGAGCGACCTTCACTGAAGGTAAGCCATAGTGCCGGCTAACTTTGCCGTTCAGGCTTCATTACCCCTGGCACAACCTGCACGGAACGGGCTACCAAAAGCTGTAGCGTTTTGGCATCTGAGCAGCGTCTGACCTTAGAAGCATGGAGAGCCCGGCCGCAGATGTCGCCGTTTCAGATCTGGTGGCTCGTCTTGTGAAAGGGACCGTGCATCAGATCCTGTCTTCTACGACTGACGGCAGGCCTCCATGCGGGTGAGCGGCGGGTAAGCCCTGCCGCCGAATGGCGCGTCGCACTTGAGCTGACTAAACAAAAGCTTTCCCCTCTACATACAGAAGGTGATACCTATGTCTGAGTCCTCGTTAACTCTTCCTGGGCGGAAGGGCCTGCGGGCCCGCGACACCGTTGCTATGTGTACACCCCTCTTGAACGTCGTTTTTGTCGTCGCTGGGTCAACGGCCGGGGCACTCGGCATTTGGGGCGCCGCAGTGGTGTGCATTGTGCTTGCCGTGGTATCACTGTTGCAGAACTATCTTTTTGCAGAAATGGCTGCAATGTTCCCCGGCAAACCAGGTGGGGTCGCTCTGTTCGCAGCGGAAGCCTGGAAACAATTCTCTCCATTGCTTGCATCGGTTGCCGCGTTTGGCTATTGGTGCGGCTGGGGGCTGTCTCTGTCTCTGGCTTCTTTGCAGATCGGTCAAATTGTCACAGCGCAATGGTTCCCCGCAGCCACGAACCTCGACGTTAATCTGGGTATTGCCTCCATAGGTCTACCCCAGATACTGGCGGCAGCAGTTATGATCACGGCCGTGGGTGCCAACCTCTTGGGACTGAACGCAACCGTAAACCTGAATAAGGTGGTCGCCGCGGCCATGGTCTTCGTCCTGGCGGGATTGCTCGTACTGCCGGTGTTCTTCACTGAATGGTCGACAGCGAGCTTCAGCTTTAATCTTCTCGGCGAAGGAAGCAGCGTAGTGTCCGTGCTGGTTTGGATGTACGTGGGTGCTTGGTCGATTTACGGCAGCGAGCTATGCGCCACTTTTGCCCCCGAGTACCGCCGGCCCGTGCGTGATGTCAAGCGTGCGCTCAAGACCATGGCGATGATTTATATTTTGGTCTACGCACTTGTACCGGTAATCACCGCCGGCGCGATTGGGGAGCAGGGAGTCGTCACCGATCCGGTGAACTTCGGTGTCAATTTCTACTCGCAGATGCTCGGTGAGCCCGCAGGCGGAGTAGTAGCGGTCATTCTGGTTGTTGCCACCTTTGCCGCACTCTTGTCTTCTTCGGCGGATGCCTCCCACGCTCTCAAGGGCCTTGCCCAGGAGAAGCTGACCATCAGTCAGCTCGCACACACGAACCGGCGGGGTGCTCCATCTGGCGCATTGGTCTTCACACTGGTCGTAAACCTCGTTGTGCTCTTCTTTGTGGGCAACATAGTGGCAATTATTATCGCCGCCAACCTTGGCTACATGATTTCCGTTACCCTTGCCACGGCCGGCTTCCTGATCATGCGCAAAACTCACGCTCACATTCCGCGCCCCATCAAACTGGGACGTTACTGGGTCCCTGTCGCAGTCGCGGTTACAGCTTTCAACGCAACCATCCTCATAGCCGGCGCATTCAATCCGGGTCTTGCCGCCGGTGGCCAGGGAATGGAAATCCTCATCGCCCTCCTCCTACTTCTTCTCGGCGGCCTGTTTTACTGGGTCCGGTGGCGCTTCCAGGCAACTAAAGTTGCTGATTACAAGAGGCACTCGGCCCAATAGCCTGAGCGGAAAAAGACGTCGGCAGAAAGGGGCGCATCCCCATAAGGAGCAAGGGTTATAGTCCTACCCGATCGAGGTATGCATCTACGAGGTTGTCGCAGAGGTCCTTGTGGCGAGGGTCGGATGGGTCGGCAAAGTACTGAAGACTGCATCCATCCATGATCACAATCAGCGCCCTAGCAACGTTTCGAGCAGCTATGGTCTGCTTCTGTCGCTTTGCGGCGGCGACCAGCAGTTTTGAGATTTCCTTTTCGTAGTCGCTGTAAACGGTGCGGGACAGATCACCGTGATGCGGGTTACGCTTCGCCCAGATCCCTATTTCAAATTGGGCCAGGATATTCAACTCGTCTGAAACCATCTGGGCCCAAAACAAGTCCATGACCCGATGCGCGATAGCTCGAACGTCCTCCGAGCCGTCGACCACGCGCGGAATGGACCGGACCAGTTGCTGAAGCAGCTCTGCGGCAGCTGCCTGCATGAGCTCATCTTTGTTCGTGAAGCAAACGTGCACGGCTGCTAGAGAAGCCTTCGCTTCGCTGGCTATCGTTCTTAGGCTGGCACTTTCGACTCCATCCCGCCTAATTACACGAATAGCTGCGTCGATGAGCTGTTGGCGACGATCCACCGTGGAAATACGCAACTTGTCTCCTTGCCCCTGGACTCAGGTCTACTCTAAATGCCGTAGCGGTCCCATGAGGGTAGTCGCCCGGTTGGACCGTTCTGGTTTGGCCTCACAGCAACGCGGATCAATTGAGGGAAGTAAGCGTTCGGCGTGTAGCGGAGACGGTGCGGCATCCCAGGTGGCAAGTCCACAAAGACCATTCGGGCTGAACTTCCGGGGTGACCTCACAAGTGAGTGCTAAAAGCCCTGGAAAGCCAGTATCGGGACTCCGCGATTCTGCCCCTGCCTATTGGTGCGCCTGCACCGAAGACGATGGTCAATCCGTATTTGCAAGATGAGGAGCTTTCCGGCCGAATCGTGCGCAGAAAACCGTACACCCCAATCTGACGTCAGACGGCTGGCTTATACTCGTCAGAATAGGCTACGGTTCCGCTTTTCTTGACACTCGGTGTGGAGGTTCTTAGATTCAAACCTGACACGGAGTAGGAGATGCCATGGCTGGACAGCGAATCGGGTATGTACGAGTCAGCACCTTGGACCAGAATGAACAACGCCAGCTCGATGGAGCGGTTCTCGACAGGATCTTCCTTGATAAGGCCTCGGGCAAGGACACCGCCCGCCCTGCGCTGACAGAAATGTTGCGCTTCGCCCGTGAGGGAGACACTGTTGTAGTGCACAGCATGGACCGGCTGGCACGGAATCTGGATGACCTGCGTTCCGTAGTCAAAGCGCTCACCGGAAAAGGCGTGCAGGTGGAGTTCGTCAGGGAGCACCTGCTCTTCAGTGGCGAGGACTCCCCTATGGCGAATCTCATGCTCTCGGTCATGGGGGCCTTCGCTGAATTTGAACGCTCCCTGATCAGGGAACGCCAGCGAGAAGGCATTGCCTTAGCCAAGCAGCGAGGTGCCTACCGCGGGCGCAAAAAGACGCTTACACCCGAGCGGGCCACCGAGCTGGCGCAGAGGGCAGCCGATGGAACACCTAAATCGGTCCTCGCGAAGGACTATGGAATCAGCCGGGAAACGGTGTATCAATACCTCCGCCAGGCCGACCGTTCCTGATCTGCCATCCGTTTCTGACTGCTGACGTACGCAGACTACTACCCAACATATGGGTGCTTATCGGCGTTGTCAGGGCTGCCGTGTAGGTTGTGTGGGCCGTTTCAGCGAACGTAAGGCGGGACGGTGACGTCGTTGAAGGGTCCGAACCAGTCCTCGATTTTCATGGGTGCTAGGCCGATCTGCAGGTTCAGTTCGATGTCGTTTTCGAAGCCGTCCATGGCGTTTGATAGAGCATCTCGCTGTCTGTGTCCTTCGAGCGTGTGGTCTTCGAGTCGGCCCCAGTGCAAGCTTAACGATTCGCAGACGCATCTTCATCGGCCTACTCCCGGGACTGCCCCGGCTTTTGTTGACTCTTGTGGTGCTGGTCGCATCTCGGACCAGTGACATCCCTGCAGGCCGTGCGGGGAACCGCGATCCGCATACACGAACGGTTTCCAGTCGTCCAACTCGCTGCGATTAATCGTGATGTATTCCTCCGTCTGACTAAAGTCCTATGATTTGGAGCTACCTCTTCCGGATGCACCCGACGGATTCGAGTATTACTTACGGAACAGATCATCTACGTCGCATGAGCTCACTTGAGCTGTCGGATTGGGAACTACGATACATTTCAGGGTGCCGTCGTGAACGGTGACGAGAATGGTTCGGGGACTCAGTACGCCGGGGACGGAGACTTGGCTTGCGCCTTCCAGGGGGACCTTGACATCGGCGGTCTGCTCTCCTGCCGAAACGCTGGTGACGATGTGGCCCTTAAAGTCGGATCGAGCGGCGAACGACAGCACAACTTGCCCTGTTTCTCCCGGTCTGAGGTTGTAGGCCAGCGGCGTATTCGGCTGGCCTGAACCAGTGCTGAATGCCGTTTTGTCGAAGAAGGCACCTTCGTCAGAGTCAAGGAGGAGCCTTCCCGGTTCAGCCACTACGCCGCCGTCCCCAGATTTGTCGCATTCCACGACGTATGCGGCACCTACCGGCGTGGAAGCTTCCGGAACGCCGCGGATATTGCCTACGGCGAGTGAACTCCCACCTCCGGCTGAATTTCTAAAGTCGATGATGTAGTCCCTTTGGTATCGAACACCGTACTGACCGAGCCAGCCCTCTTGTTCAGGTGTGCACAACGTCCCTCCTGATGGAAAGGAGTCGATGGGTGCACCGACAGGAAGTGCAAAGTGTGACACCGTGTCTGGACGGAACGGTTTCATCGAGATCTTGAGGGACTGAGCACTGGACTCATCTTTGAACAAAATAGGTAAAACCGAGATAACACCAGTAACCAAGGTGACGATGGTGACTGCCAATGCCCAGATCCGTGCTCCGCGCGATTTCAACAACGTGCCTTTGGGGGTGGCTGGGGGGATACCTTCCCTGGTAGAGGTCCTAGGTTTTTGTTCGGCCTTGGGCGGCAATGTTTTCTCTTGGTTCGGTTTTCCTGCAGAGACAGTTGACTCCCCTGCCTTCGCAGGCTCCCGAGGATCTTGATCCGTGTCTAGCTCTGAGTCGTCTTGCGTGGACCTCGTTGCCGGATTGAACTTTGCCCGGCCGGTCTCAGCCAAGGTGGTTCTCCGACTTGAGCTGCTGAATCGAGCAAATGGTACGCGCAGCATACTTTTGGCCAAAGGTTCTGTCTTGAGGGCAGGTCGTTCCCCCGTCAACGGACAGAAGCGGCATGGGTACGGTCATGAAAACAACCTCGCCCCCATCCAACGTGGGCAGAGGTACCTCAACTTCCTTCTCCCCGTCGGAGGCGCTTACAGTGGCGAAGACTTGCCCTGAAACCGTGGCTACCCTGTGGGCTACCTTGAGATCTAGCTGGACGCCGGAGGTTTCGCCCGCTGCCAAGTTGAAGACAGCAGGTCTGCCAGCAGGAATGTCTCGGGTTAGATCCTCCCCATATAACGATGGCCCGCCAAAAACGCCAGTTCCGGCCTCGGAGGGCAACAGCACCGCGCGAGTACTCGCATTTCCAGCAGTCGCACCTCCGGCCCAGTCATTGAAATTCGAACACATGATGCCAAAGCCAGCATCAGCGATAGGTGAGATTTCGCCGTCCCAGCGGAGGTCCTTGAAAGACAAAGACTGACTTGATTTCGAAGTATTTGAAAGGGTTACCTGCCCTAAGCCCAGCTTGCCGTCGACGGCGTAAAAATTTTCTTTGGCTAGCACGGCGTTTTTTTCGAGCCAGGCCCGCTGGGCAGGTGTGCAGCCCTTCCGCGATCCGAGACAGTCTTCGTGCGCCTTATTTGTTGGAAAGTCCTTCCGCATGCAGCTCAGGGAAGCCAAGGGAGCTGCTTCTACGGGAAATTCCTGGGTGTTGGCCGCTGATTTCACGATCCATGTTTCACTGGTGATGATCATTTTCGCCCGGGGGATGACCTCAAGGGTGATTCCCTCAGTGGAAGCCGGTGGCGGGGGCGTAGCAACTGCAAGCTGAGTCGGTGGCAACGTGGGGGACGCTGTGGAGGGCGGAGCCGTAGGCGTTTGCTGGACGATACGGCCCGCCTCGATGGTTGCTTTCTGGGTTGTAAACCAGGTGATCCCGCCTGCGCCTGCTGCAACCACAGCAAGTGTCGCCCCTAGGCCACCCAGGATTTTTGAAACTCGTCCAACCATCGATGTGCCTCAAATCAATAGTCTGCGCCCGTGCAATTTGTCATGACGACCCGATACGAAGTCACGGAAGTTCCCGTGCTCGGAGCCTACATGGTCAGAAATAGGGATCACCATACATTCGCAAGAATTACTCGCGACGACCACAGCGGTTCGTTCACCGCAAGAGGAGTTCGAATTTGGCAAGTGGTGGAGAGCTCCGACTCGCTAGGTGAGTGGTTAAGTTCGTTCCGCACGACAACGACGTCAGATGTACTCTTTCAGCAAAGAAAGGCACCCAGAAAGGCAGAGCGAATGCGGCCCTTGGTAAAGCTTGGTTCGAGACTTTGAGGCGCCGGTACATCGTCGTCGGGGCCGGCATCGCGCTGGTGGCCCTCATGGCTGTCTTTTGGTTTCTGAGTCCGTGGGGGGCAACAGCCTTTTCCAAGGCTGGAGAAAGCCCACCTTCGTCCTCTCCGCAGCCAACAGCCGACGCCCAGTCGGATGCAGAAGCGGTAGCCGATGCGCTGGTTGCTTTGGTGGACGATCCATCTGCTGGCGCTGCGGAAGGAACGCGGCCAACTGTTGACCCCGAGGTCGCCCTGCCGCTCGGAACCAAGCTGACGCCTGATCCGAGCACGTGGGCGCCCGATGGGATTGGTGGCGGGACAATGGACGTCGTTCTTTCAAACGCCGGCACCCCGGACCAGATATTCGTCGCTGTTATGGTGAAAGAAAATGGTCAGTGGGCCGTTCTTGGGACGCTCGACAAAGCAGCAGGTGGCACCGGCCCGTGAAACTCGTGCGGACAGCCTCTACAGCCCTTCTGACAGCGATTGCTCTGACCGCGTCGTTTCTGCTCGTGCCGTCGGCAGCCCAAGCGGTGGGTCCCGAAGCATGGGCTCGCGCATGCGACGTCCCCGGACTTTCCATGGCCCCGGTGCTTTCGGTGGACAGGGACAACGATGGTAAACCGGTTCAACTGCGCCCTGACGCACGCGGCAAGTATGTACCCATCCTCTACATTCACGGTTGGACGTCCACCAGTATCCACAATGAAGCGGGTAAGGGCGCGTTCTCGGCCAAACCGGATCTTCTTACATCAAGGATTGGCACGGCCGCGCCCAAACGAACCCTCATCGGCAACATCCAAGATCTTGGTGGGACGGCAGCCTTCACGTTCGACTACTCTCGGTTCGCTTCCAGATGGGTGACCGACGAGAATATCGGTCCGGCGCTGGCTAAGGCTCTTGATTGCCTCCATAACAAGAGTGGCGAAAAAGTGATTGTGGTTGCCCATTCAATGGGAGGTCTTGCAACGCGCCAGGCCCTTGCGCAAGGGGGAGCGGACTTGGTATCCAAAATTAGCCAAGTCATCACCTTCGGAACCCCAAACAGCGGCTCCATCATAGCGGCAATCGCCGCTATCGGTATCGATGCAGCAACGGCCACGAGCCTCTTGCGAGGCGACCTGATGGGTCTGTTCTATAGGACGCTGCTGTCCTACTGCGGCCAAGTCAAAACACAGAACCAGCGAGATCCAAACCTCGTTTGCTCCGCCTTGCACCCAGCGTTGAGCTCCTTCGATTCCGAAGCCGGCAAAGCCCTTCGGATGGGATCTTCCGAACTGCAGAAGCTCCCGCCTTGGCCGAGGGGCCTGACGGTCAATGCGCTGGCCGGGCAAACGGAATTTACGGCCACCAGCGGCTTTTTCCTTCAACGAAAGAAATCCACAGTCCAGACCGGAGATATCATCGTCGAAATCGCCTCAGCACAATCAGGCGCCACCACCAAGAAGGCCGTTCTGTGTACATATGAACTCAACCCAAAGACGAGCATCGTGGACGGAGCCCGCGTCGGTTGGTTCCAGACAGCGACCCTAAACGACGTAGATAGATCGGCAGTGAACCTGTTCACAGAGCACATACCGTGTTTTCATAACAACCTGATGCGAAATAGCGATCTCGCACTTGCAGAACTAGAGCTCATTGTCGACGATGTGCAATCCCGCCAAAGCCTCACGAAAGTCATCACCCTGCGGCCTTGGCGGGATGGGTCAGAGGCCCAGCCGCACAAAACGCTGGACGGAAAGACGGCCGCTAACAGCTCCTGCACAACCTCGAATGTGGCGAACCGCGCTGACGCCTTCCGCTGTTATGTCGGGAATGGTGCTTTCGACCCCTGTCTCCAGAACCCGGACAACCCTGTTGAATACTTGTGCATGCTCGGCGACGAAGAGGTTCTGATCAAGAACGTCAACGCGGAACCAAACAAACCAGGGCTGACTGTAACTCCCGACTCCAGCACACCGTTTCTGGTCAAACTCAGCGACATGACGACCTGCCGCATGTCATCAGGATCCGGTCCCCCACCTATCGAAGGCTATCCATATTGGTATGGAGTGTGCACCGGCCCGCACGCCGGGATCTGGCGTGCACGCTACGCTGACCGAGGCTCGAGCCCGACGGCAGGGCTTTTGGAGGAAACACCATCCGGGGTGTGGCATGTGGCCATCGAAGAGGACATCAATCCTGGAACAGCAACGTTGTACCCGGTGGCCGTTGCGTACCGATAACGTACGACACCCGTAGTCGGCTCTGAATGAAGGTACAGCATCGCCGGATCGTGGTTTCTGTGCAACCGATAACGGACCGTTGTCTCTAGTTGGCAAAGCAAGGGGCAATGTCAGTACAACCGTGTTCGACGGCTCCACCTCCGCCTTGAAGACAGTCTGTCCCGCTCCGCAGGCCGACAGATGGGTCCTCACATGCGTTTCCGCCGGGCTGTGGTGGTTCAGTTCTCTAGGTCCGTGGGTGGCTCGGCCCATTCGAGGGCAGCGACGACGTCCCCTTCGTTGGGCAGTGCGCGCTTTTCGTCTGCCGGGAGCTTGTCGTAGGTATACGCCGCGACAGCCATCGGCGAGGTAGAACGCCCAAGGCTGTAGCGTACGCTGCGATCATTCTTGGTCCCGCAAATGAGAATGCCGATGGTTTCGTTGTGATGCTCGCGGCGGAGCACGTCGTCAACGAGGGCGACGTAGAAGTTTAGTTTGCCGGCGAATTCCGGCTGAAACTTGCCTGTTTTGAGTTCGATGACTACGTACCTGTTCTGGTCCATATGGAAGAACAGCATGTCGACGTAGTAGTCGTCGCCGTCAACGTCGAAGTGGACTTGCCGCCCCACGAAAGCAAATCCTGGCCCCAGTTCACGCAGAGTTTCGGTGATCCGACTGGTGAGGGCATTCTCCAAATCGCGTTCAGCGACTTCCCCGGACAAGCCCAGGAACTCGAAATAGTAGGGGTCCTTCGCGATTTGTTGGACAAGCTCGGAGTCCTGCGCAACAAGCTGTTGCGCGAAGTTGGACGGAGCCGCGCCGGTCCTTTCAAGAGTTCGGTTCATGATCATGTTCAGCAGGACATTCCTGGACCACCCGTACTGGACGGCTGCTGCAGCGTATGAGGTACGTTTTTCCTGTGCGTCCAGCTTGTCCAGCAGGACAGTGACGTGGCCCCACGGCAATTGCGCAACAGCTTGTTGCGCAATTGGACCGTCCTGCCACGCTCCGGCGAACGTGGTCATGTACTGAAGGTTTCTAGGCGAGAGGCCTTTCATCTCAGGGAACTCGCCACGCAGGTCTGAGGACAGACGCTTGATAACCCCGCTCCCCCAGCGCTGTTGTTCCTGTTGCTGTCGAACTCCTTGGCCGATTGTCCAGTACAGCTCGATGAGCTGCGAGTTGATGGTCCGAAGAGCCCGGGTTCTTGCCGTTTTGACTGTTGCCTTCAAATCCTCGAGAAGGTCCAGGTAGCCAGCGGGAAGGTCCAGGTCACGCGAGTCGGTCATCAGTCCACCCTAATGTGAGCCACTGACACCTTGGATCCCCCCTGCGCTTGGTTGTTCCGCAGTTTCGTCACGTTTAGGGGTTCAGTGCCAACGTGCCGGGCCTGCACCCGGGTGCAATCGGCAAGCCTCTAGCGAATTCGGGGCCGTTTTGGACATGAACCGCCGGACGACGAGCGGGTAGGTGGACCTGGAGGCGGAGACTCACAGGGACTCACAAGACTCACAAGGACTACCAAGCCGTTGGACAAAGTTCGACAGCGCTGCGCCGGCCCTTTCAGGGTCAGGTTCATGACTGTGTTCTGCAGGACGTTGCGAGGTTCAGCAGTCCGTGTATGTTGCGGGACCATTGGACTCAACTGCGGCGTAGGCATCCCAGGCTCCATGTCGACGAGTATCTGCCTTTGTTCAGAAGAAGGTGACATGCGACCCACGGCAATGGTGCAACAGCTTCTTGCACCATTGGGTCCAGCCATGGAGCGCCAAGGCACACATGCAGCGAAAATCACGGGAGCATGCCGATGAGGTGCCGGTGGAAGCCGAGCCGAGCGGAGATCCTTCGGGGCTTAGCTTTCGCACTCGGTGCAGTACGCATGTCCGTCACTTTCACGGGCCAGCTGGGACCGGTGCCGGACCAAGAAGCAGGAGTAGCAGGTGAACTCGTCCGCAGCTTGGGGTATGACTTGGACGATGAGCTCTTCAGAGACGATCTCTCCGCCCGGGGTGAGGCCTTCGTCAAGGGCGTCGGCCTCGTCAAGTTCGGTGACGACACTGCGCGCGTTCGGGGCATTCTCGGATTTCAAGGCTTCCAGAGAGCGGTCCTGGGATTCCTTGACGTCGGAGCGGACTTCATCGTAATCGGTTGCCACTGGAGACTCTCATTTCTGACATTCGGGGTTGGTGGTCGCTGCTGACGTCACTGCAACGCACAGAACCATATCGTGTTCCCACGCGAATGTGTTCTCAACAAGTGACCAATCCCGGCGGTTAGCATTTCTCCATGGACCTTTCTCAGATTACGGATAGCGACATCGGCCACCAGGTCCGTATCGACCTAAGTCTGCGCAAGCACCTCGGCTCTGTTGAACACCGGTTGGTTGAGCAGTGGCAGGCGACTGCGTATTTCACAGCGGACGCCCAGGATCTGGATGACGACGCTGACGACAACGTCATCGGCTACGCGCACATCGTGAAATGCCGGCTGCGCGAGAATCAGGTCCCCGACCTCCTAGACTTCATAGAAGCGGATTTGCACACAGTCAGTTCCGCTGTTTTGGATCCTGAGTCTGGCTACCCAACTGAAGAAGTCGCAGCAGAAACTGAAGGATTTGGCTCGGACTTCCTGATCCTCAACCGAGTTGAAATAGCGAAGAGCTGGCGTGGACGAGGACTCGGCCGCTGGTTCGCTGCGGAAGCCTTGGACACCCTCAGCCATGGTGCTGACTTTGCCGCCACATATCCCGCGCCGATTGACGAGTCTAGGGGAGAAGCCCGGAAGGCAGCTGAGAACAAACTCAGGGACGTCTGGGGTGACATTGGGTTCCAACCGTTGAGTGGGGATGTGATGATCTTGGATCTGAACCTGGTCACCCTTGACAGCACACTTCAGAGCATGCGGAAGAAATTCGGCGCACTCTAGAAGGCGGGAAGATCCCTAGCCGCTCGACCCGATCAGAGCTTGCAGCGTTCCGGAGGACGTTTCTTGCTCTGAACCCTCAGCACAGAGATGGCAGTGCAACCCGTAACTTGCCTTACTCCGGTAAAAAGCCTTTGGTTCCTTGATAGGCAGAACGGAAAGCTACAGCGCTGGGCAGGCGGACGAAATCACGGCTAGCAGTGTGTGCCGAAGGGTCACGGAATTGGCTATCCGGCAGTCGAGCACAACCCGCGCGGAAACTTCCACCGATAAGCCCAATGGTCCGGGAGTGCGGGCGTACAGGTATGCAGTCGTTCCTGCCCTTGCCTCCCGCGACATCTCCCCAGTGCTCTTCCCTTGCCGTCTGCCGGGCCAGTCAAGCCAACCTACAGGCGCGGGCCGCGGGGGCCTTGTTCCGGTCCGGTGCCCGGACCTGGCTGGTCCCGGCGTCGGCGTTCTTCAGCGGCTTTGGCTTCTGCTTGTTCCTGGCGGAGCTTTTCGACCGCAGACGGGGTCCTGCTGCGCTGCGCTGCGCGTCGTGCGGCCAGCTTCTTAGCGAAGTCCTCCTCTGTCGTCCCCGGTTGCTTCTTTTCCTGTTCTCGGTGGGCTTTGAGTTGGTCCAGGGCTTCCTGGACGGCTTCCGGGCTGCGGGCCTCGGAGTCGCCGCCGTGGCGTTCTGCCCGGTTTTGGCGGACCTTTCGGGCGAGTTCGGCCAGCCGTTCGGCGCGTTCCTGTGCGGGGCTCAGCTGCGCTTCCGCGCCGCGTGCCTGCTGCAGGTGGTCCACGACTTCCTCGGCAGGGGTTGGGGTTTCCTTCACGACGGCTTCGACGTGCGCGGCTTCGGCCATGAGTGACGCGTCGGCTGCGGACAGTGGCTCCTTGGCGGTCTGGGCCGTGTACTTGTGCATGGCGGTGACGCGTGCGGTCAGTTCCGATCCGAGACCCTTTTCTTGGTGGTCGGCGGGTACGGGGGAAGTTTCGGTGGCCGGGATCCTGTACATGTCACGGTAGGTGGAGATTTCCACGGCGAGGGTCCGCCATTGTTCCTGTCGTGCGGTGTCGGACGGTACCGGTCCGAGGGCAGCTGCCCAGGCTGGAGGCTCAGCCGCGAGCTGCGCACCAAGGCGACTGACTTCGGTTGCCATGATTTCCCGGCGCTGGCTGAGTTCCTTCCGCCACAAGGCCGGGGTGTCGTCGTGGGCTGCGACGTCGACCGGTGCCATCCATGCCGGCAACCGGTCAGCTGCCGCGTCGGTACCAACGGTCGAGGGAAGTTGGCGGCGCAGTTCGATTTCAGCGCGGATCCTGCGGTGGACCTGTGCGGCGGCCTCGATCTTGGGGGCGTTCTCGTCCCGGCGGTAGTTGCTTACCGCGCCGCGTTCGTAGGCTTCATCGGCCCGGGCTTCGGGGTGCATCTGTTCGCGGAGCGATTGTTCCTTGTGCAGTGATGATGCCAGCCACTGGGCTTTACGCGTGGCCGCGGGATCGTTAACCGTCGTGTCCGTACGTCCTTGCTGCTGCGCTGCGCGGATCCGCAATGCCAGGTCGTCGTCGCTGAGGTGGCCGTGCAGGCGTCGCTGCCACGGCGTTTCTTTCCGTTCGGCCATCCAGTTGCGGGCAAGGTCTTTGCCGTCTGGGGTCTCCATACCTGGTGTCCGGGCTGCTTCGGCTTTGGCGCGCATCAGCTCACCGGTGGCCCTGCGGTCCAGCCGTTCCAGCGCCTCATCGGTCATTGATTCCAGCGGCCGGCGTCCGGGATCGGCTGCGCGTGAACGCCACCGGTCAAGGCGATCCTCAACCCGCCACGCCAGGACAGCCGCGGGATCCGCGGATGCACCGAAGTCTTCCTCGTTGACGCTGTCCCTAAGGAGGTGGACGAGGTTGAATCCTTCGTTCTCGGCCGCGCGCAGGTGCGTGGCAATTGCTCCCCACGCGGTGGATTTCGTGAACGTCCCTGCGACGCCTTCGCCGAGTTCACGGCGGGCGATGTTCGCCATGCGCAGCTCGTTCGCTTGGGCATCGATGTCCCGGTATTGCTCGGACATGTGCGGCAGAGAGCGCGCCTGGGCGCGGGCCGCGTCCATCTGTTCGTGCGCGGTGAGGTTGCCGTCATGGTTGGCGGCAACGGCCGTCAGGACGTCCTCCATGGTCTCTCCGTCGCCCACGATGCCGTAGAGCTTGTTGGAGTAGCGGCCGCGGGAGGCGGCGACGTAGGCCAGGGCGCGGGACAGTCCCGAGCTGATCAGGGCGTGGACGGTGTCGCACGTGACGCCCTGGGTGCGGTGGATGGTTGCCGCGTATCCGAGCATCGTGTTGCCGCGCACGTAGTCGGCGGGGAGGGTCACGGTGCCTTGGTGTCCGTGGTGCCGGACGGTCAAGGATCCGTCTTCGTGGGCGCCGAGGACGTTCCAGACGTCGTTGTTTTTGACGAAGTCCTTGCCCCTGTTGGTGGAGAGCCTGCGGTTGTTCTCGCGGGTGACGATGATGTCTCCGGCGCGGGCGGTCAGGCCGTCCCGGAGCATGGCTGCAGGGGTGGTGGAGTCCAGGTCTCCGGTGGCGATCCGGTAGGCCTGGGCGCGGGCGTTCAGTTCGGTGACGGTGGCATTGTCGAAGGCCATCATGATGGAGTGTTTGCCGGCGTTGGTGTCTTTCTGCCATGCCTCGAAGACCTGGGAGGTCATGGTTTCGGCGTCGCCGCCGACGACGAGGCGGTTTTCCCGGTAGAAGGTCCACGGGTCATCGACCTCGTGGAGCGGGGGTTCGCGGAGGGCCAGGGTGGCTTCCGCTTCTGCCTCGTTCGGGGTGCCGTCCGCGTTCCGGAACCGGTGCAGGTCTTCCAGGTGAACCGCACCGACTGTGTTCTTCAAAAGCCGCAGCGCACCACCGGAGCCTACGGCGGAGAGCTGCTGGTCATCCCCCAGGGCCCGGACGACCGCGCCGTGCTGTTCGGCGATGGTCACAGCTGAGGCGAACAGTTCCGTGCCGACCATCCCGGCCTCATCAATGATGATGACGTCCCCCGGTCGCGGGGTGGTTTTCTCGTCTGCCGCCCCGGCCTTGTGGGCGAGGACGAAGGAGTCGATGGTGGTCGCTGAGGCCCCCAGTTCAGTGCCCATCACGGCGGCGGCCACGGCAGTAGGCGCAAGTCCGAACACCCGCCCGCCGGCTTCCCGGATGGTGTCAGCTGCGAGTTTCAAGGCAGTGGTTTTACCGGCACCGGCCGGCCCTACACCGACCAGCAGCAGGCGGTCGCTGCACGCGAACTCCTGGGCCATGCGCAGCTGCCCTGCGTCGAACGTCTTCTCCTGCCGGGCCAACGCAGCATCGAATGAATCGACCGTCGCTGCAGGAATGACAACGCTTTGCGCGGCTGTCAGGAGCCGGTCTTCGCTGTGGAGGATCCCGGCAGAGGTGTACAAGGTGGAGTGTGGTTTGCCGTACTTGGAACCGCCGTTGGACAAACGCAAAGCCTCAATGTCAGGGGCAGGTGTTTCGGGGGTGATGCGGAGTGAAAACTGATCGGTCGCACGCGCCACGACCTGTTCAAGAAGCGCCTGCGGGATGGGCATTTCCCCGAGCCTGGAACCCAGCCTGCGCGTTGCTTCGGCCCTGATGTGGTGCTCTCCCCAGACCCCACGGCTGCGTTCCAGCCGTTCAATAACACCTTGTGCCTCGACGGCCGGATCGAGCTCATCGGCGTGGGCGACCATCCATGAGGGCCGGTCCTTCTCGGACTGTTCGCGTGCATCATGACGATGCTTGCGGGCTTGTTCGACAGCCGCCGGACCGGTGACAACGCCGGGCAGGGCGCCCAGCTCGGTCGTCCATTCTTCCACCAGTGCGGAGAGCTGCCTGGCTTCCTTCTTGGCCGGCCGGGTGTCCAGTGTTGCCTGCTGGGCCAGGGCAATCAGCTGCTTCTTGTTGGGTGCGTAGCCGTGCTTCTCAGTGAACTCCTTTGTCAGTTCATCAATGACAGGTTTGATGCCTTCCCGCCGCGAAGAAGCTGCTTCGATGGCGGCTACATCGACGCCGGCGATCTCGGTGACAGGGCGGTCACCGTTGACTTTGCGTGCAATCAACCCCACGCCCAGGCGGGCGCAGATCTTCTCCATGACAACCCTGTTGTACATCTCCGAAGCGGCCACATTGAACTGGTACAGCCGTCGCCCGTCGAGGCTGGACCACTTGCCATCAGCACCCAGAACCTTGTTGGACACCACAATGTGATCGTGCAGTTGCGGATCCCCGGTGCGGGAGTCGTAGTGGCGGAACTTGGTGTAAATCAGGCCGCCATCGACGTCCTCTTGGCGGACACCGTTGCGGCCTCGGCGGGTGAATGTTGCTTCCTTTTCGAGGTAACCCAAGGTCTCTTCGATGGCCTCGTTATGTGCGGCTTCGATCTGTTTGCGGGCGTCGGCACCGCCGATGGCCCACAGAACAGAGACTGATTTCGCGGGAGCGAAAACAAGGTCATATCCGGCAACTGTCTGTGCAGCCGGTTTCGTCTGGGCGGTAATGAACTTACCCAGCTCTTCCTTGTCAGCAGGGTTCCGGCCGTTGAGTTCTCGAAAGTACTGGGCGCCCTCTTTCGTGCGGATCAGCCGACGGTTATCCGCGTCCGGCTCGCGATGATTCAGGCGCTGGTAGTCACCGGTGGCACGGTTGATGCGCGCCTGCAGTTCGTTGTCTTTCTGATTCGCTTGGCGGTACTTCTGACCCAGAGCGACATCTGATGTCGGGTCATCGGCAAGCATCTTCTCGGCATTGGGATGCAATCCCAGTCCAAACAAGGCCGCCATTTGCGCTTCGGTGACGTCACCGGAAACACCCAAATGCTGCACGCCGGACCCGCCCCATTGCCCTGGAGGGTTGCCGTCCACCGTGTAGTAATCACCCAGCTCACGGCCCTTCGCACGCAGCTCATCACCGCTGGCGACCTCACGTGTGTAGTACGTGTATCCGTCGCCGGCACTGAGCTTGTGCACGGTCATCACGACACCCAGCATACCCGCGAAACGGCCCCACCTATCGATGATGCATGAGGTGTGACAGATATTGGTTGTTTTTGATCTTTGGAATCGGCTGATGGGAGCCTGCGAGCGGGGCTCGATGGAAAAGATCAAAAACGGGTAAGATCGGGCCATCAAGGTTTTGATGCGGTTCTGCACATGAGAATGGGCGGTGGGTAACACGCTTTTCCGTTATCCACGGTTCGTTCGATTGTGCTGAACCGCAGCCAGGCTTATCCCCTGGTGGGCAGCGGAGAGACCGCCCTTATCTCGGAGCTGTCCACGTGTGGACAAGCCTGGCATGGCCAGCCCGAGCGTCAGCGAGGACCGTTAAGGCGCGCGGCGCGGCCTGGCCACCCGAACCGGCGCTAGCCGTTAGGTTCGTGTGAAGGACAACCTAGGGGGAGGGACCCACATCATGGCAACACCACGCAAGTCAGCGCAGCAGCAAGCAGCCCGCGAGAAGGCACTGGCCAAGGCCAAGGAACTGACAGAACGGCACGAGCAGTTGATTGAGCTGGCCGCGGACTTCTTCCAGCGTCAGGAACAAGCCGAGCTCGTCCGTGCCGATGCCAAGAAGAAGGCCGACGCCCTCCTGGCGAAAGCCGAAGAGGACGCGCAGGACGCAGTCCGCGGTGCCGCGATGACTGTTCGTGCCATGCTCGATTCGGGCGAACCGAAGTCCGGTGTCTCCGCGCGCCTGGGACTCAGCGCCGCGGAGTTGAAGCGGCTCCTCGACCTCCTCAGTGGGGACGAAAAGAAGGCATCCACGGAGAGCAACAGTCCAGCAGCACCGGAAGCGGCCGACCGTGAGAGCCAGGACGCCGCTGCCTGAGGGCGGATAGCTGATGACAGGGTGATGCCCCCGGCCTTCAGGTCGGGGGCATCACCCGTTTTAGAAGAGCGTCGGGGCGTCAGGATCGAGACCGGCCAGCAGTGCCCGCACCCGTTCCTCCCGATCCCAGCCATGGTCGCGGACTTCATCACGCAGTGCCTTGGACCGTTCAGCGAACTGCCGGCGGGCCAGCCCGCGCCATCGGAATCCTGAACCGTTCGTGTCACGTCCCTTGGCTTGACGATCGAGCATGTTGATTCTGGCATCGCCCACACTCAGATGCGTATCTGCCGTCGTCCTCGCGCGGACGCACAGCGGGATATCGCAGTGGTGCATCAGCGGCCCGAATCCGTCCAGGTCAACGCCGTATGCCAGATGAAAGGCGAAGCGATGCGGACGGACAGCCTGCGTCCGTCCGTCGCTGTTGAGAGTGAACCGGCCGTACCCGTCATCGGCCACAGCTCGAACCCAAAGCCAGCAGTCGCTCTTCCGCGGCCCTTTAATGACCTTGGACCAGAACCGGGCCTCGTCGCGCGTCATGGGCGCGCCTGGTTCACCAGCGGCGCCAGCGGCGTTCGAGCCGGTTAGCGGCGACGAAGAAGGCAACCATGAACACCGCCGGCGGCACTGCCTGGAGCAGGCTCTGACCGAGCCAGGCCACCACGGCCGTGATCAACGCAATGACCCCGGCTGCCTTGCAGAGGAAGATCAAGATGCCTTGGCCGGCGGCCACCGGGTGCGTGAGTGCGTAGATGATCCAGCCGCCCAGGGCGACAGCGGCGAACGCTGCGAAGAAGATCAGAACGACGGCCATGGTGTTCCCCTAACGTTGGGCTGATGAGTGGGCGGCGGTCTCAACAATTCCATCGGCCCGCCTTGCTCTCCTTGGCTTGCTCGGCGGCCGCAGTGAAGTCCCCACTGTAGGCGAAGGATTTGCCGTAGCCGGCAGCTTCGGCGTGACCCTGTTCAAGGATGGTGCGGTTGGCCAGGGTGCCGTCCGCGGTCCAGACGTAGGCAAGAAGCCGGTCGTACTTCTCCCGCACTCCTTGGGTGGGATCCGCTGCCAGGAACACTTGCTGTCCGTCCAGGAGTGAGTGCAGGTAGATGGACGCTTCCG
This sequence comes from Arthrobacter sp. DualSoilB13, assembly GCF_055389195.1. Taxonomy (NCBI): domain Bacteria; kingdom Bacillati; phylum Actinomycetota; class Actinomycetes; order Micrococcales; family Micrococcaceae; genus Arthrobacter; species Arthrobacter sp. DualSoilB13. Next base: position 24,541 of record NZ_AP035866.1, read on the forward strand.
GGCCGCCGCACTCCACCGGCGCGTCTTCTTTGACGCTTTCCGGTGCGTTGATACCAACAAGCCTGACGCGCGTGCTGGTGCCGTTGCAGCTGATCCGGATCGTGTCCCCATCGACAACACTCTCCACGGTGTACGGGCCGCTGGCTTTCGCCTGAAGCGCCGGCGGCCGCGCCGCCGTGCCTGTCGCATCGCAGGGCACCTCGTGCAGCGGTGCCGGGCCACCGGCAGGAACGATTTGCGGGCCTCCCTGGGCCGTGCAGCCGGTCATGAGTGATCCTCCTTTGCCGCTGTTTCGGCGCGCGTTCGTCGCCCCGGGCGGAGTTCCCCGGCTTCAACACCCGGCCATTTCCGGCCGTCGTTGTACTTGCGGTGCAGGCGGCGCAGTTCCCGGCGCGCGGCTGCTTCAACGAAGTCCGTAATGGACACATACCCTTCGAGCTTGCCGACTTCCTGGACCGCTGCCCGGATCTGGTTCAGGTCATCGTCTGTGAAGTAGGGATTCTTCTTGGCAGTCTGCCTTTTCATCACGGATCCCTTAGGTGGTGCCCGCGGGAAGAATGCTCGAAGCCAACCAAGGCTCGTCTGTGCCCGCGGTGGTCATAACGATGATCCATTCCCCGGCATCGGTGCCAATCCTGACCCTGACTTGATTCCCTATTCCGTGTGGGGAACGCTCCAAGTCGGCCGCGCGCACCGTCACCGGGTTCAAGTCTGGGGGATCAATATCCTCGGCTTCCTGGGCGAAGGTCGTTGTTACCAAAGGTGCGAGCTCGCGAAGCCATATTCCCTTCGACGTGGATCGGCCGGAGAACTTATCTAGTGCGTCGACCGCTGCGTTCGCCGCGTTTTCCTCGAGCTGCGAACTGACTGGCACATCCATGAACATGGGCCCTGTTGATTCACGAGATAGGGGTGCAGGTGTGCAGCCAGCAACTGAGAGAACAAGCGCTGAAGCAAGGACCACCGTGGTCATCGTTGTTAGCGAGAAGCTGGAGGACGTGTTCTTCACGGCTAGCGCCCCCGCTCGGACACTAGGTCTTGGTTCTCAGTCATGATCGGATCCTTTGCTTGAACAGTGAGGGGTATCGGGGCCAGGGTAGTGGCCGGCCCCGTCACCACAGGTGTTTAGAACGGGGGTTCGGAGTCGGGGCCGTTGCCCCAGGAGCCGGCGTTGGCTTGCGTGTTCGCGGCCCATGGGTCATCCTGCTGGGCGGGTTGTGCGCTGCTGGGCTGGTTGCCGAAACCTCCGTTTCCTGCGCCCTGGTTGGTGCGCTGGGTGCGGTTTACTTTCGCATTTGCGTAACGCAAGCTCGGCCCGATCTCGTCTACCTCTAGCTCTATAACGGTGCGCTTTTCGCCCTCTTTGGTTTCGTAGGACCGGGACTTCAGCCTGCCGGATACGATGACGCGCGTGCCCTTGGTCAGGGACTCGGCGACGTTCTCAGCTGCTTCCCGCCACACACTGGCACGGAGGAAAAGCGTCTCCCCGTCCTTCCACTCGTTGGACTGACGATCGAAGGTTCTGGGCGTTGAAGCGATCGTGAAATTCGCTACCGCCGAACCTGATGGGGTGAACCGCAACTCGGGGTCCGATGTCAGGTTTCCAATGACAGTAATGGTGGTTTCGCCGGCCATGATGGTTCCTTTTCCTCGTGTGCTGGTGGTGTTCTCGGTGTGTGTGCTGGTTTCGTTCTGAGGTTCGGTCCCACCGGGTTGGTCGTAGGTGAGGTCGTTGGGTTGGTGCTGATCCGCGGTGTGTTCATCCCACAAGCCGCCGGCCCCGAGCGGGGCGCGGTTGATCGCCTCAAGGTACCGGTCGTCGCCTCCCTTGTAGGGGGCGGCGTAGAAGCCGTCGTACAGATCCACAATCTCGGGCTCCACAGGGTCGGGGTAGATCCTGCCGCTGGGGTTGGTTTGCCGGAACAGGTCCACCTCCAACGGGATCCGCGGGCTGATCTTGAACCCGTCCACCGGGTGCGGGGTGGTCATAGTCCCCACCCGAGTTCGGCGATGCGGACGCTCAGCCGGGCGGTGAGCTGCTCTTCAAGGAGATCTCGGTTGCTGACCTCGTACCTGCTTTCGTCTTCCTCGTCGTAGAAGACCGTTGAGGCGCCGTAGAAGCGTCCCTCGGCGGGAGTGGCCGGGGAGTTCAGGAACGCAAGCCCGTATGCGGCAGCCTGGATTTCGGGATCGGCGTGCAGTTCCGCGGGAATACCATGGTCGCCCAGAATCAGGGCGATGGTCTCGGCGGTGATTGGCGTGGCGTTCATGATGCCTCCTGGCTGTTCGCGGTCGTGTGGGTCATGGCGGCGTGGACGAGCTTGTCGCGGCGCAGTCCGGACCAGTGGTCCTGGTCATCGGAGTTGTTCACGATGACGGGTGCCTGGGAGTACCCGAGCTCTGCGGTGATGTATTCCAGCGCTGCCGGCACTTCGGTGATGTCCACCGGGGTGTAGGTGATGCCTTTGGAGTCGAAGTACTCCATGGTGCGGTCGCAGTTCGGGCAACCAGGCTTGGTGTAGACCGTGTAATCGGTGATTGAGGAAGTCATTTTCAGTCCTGCGTTTCGTATCAGTTTTGGTTAGGTTCGTCTGGCTGACTTGCTACTACTATTCTAGTTTTTATCCAATCGGATTTAAAGGCTTTTCCCCTTATTTCTAGGGGTTTTTGACGTGTTTTTGGTAGTGGTTTTCTGGGTGATTTTGGCGTCTGGTGAGTTTGGGAAGATTGCGGTTAGTAGCCCGTCGGTACTCCCCCGGTGTCTTTAGCAGCTGCCCAGGGCGTGGGGTTCTTGTGCCCGTGTCGGGTGATTCCGAATTTCCGAGTGTGTGGTCCCGGCTGAAAAGACCTGTTCCCCAGCGGGTGGTGGGCCGGCTGCGGGTTGGCTTGGCCCATGGGGAAGGTTGCTGGCATGTGCTGTTAAAGAGTGAAGGGCCGGCTGTAAGTGCCGGCCCTTCCTATTTTCCCTCTGCAAAAGGAAATCTGTGGTTCAGTCTAGCGGACTCTTCCGGTGTTCCCCGGCTGGTTTTCGCTTGGAGTGCGGTGCGCAGTGCCCCAGAGGGTTAGTCCGATGACCAGCGCGAACCCTCCAATGATGAGTCCCCCGCCGAGTCCGCTGCGGCCTAAGACAAGGAAGCCGCTGAGGGGCGTGGCGATGGCCAGGCCGAAAGCGAGGTCCGTCGCCTTGGGAGCCCTGAGTGATGCCTGATTTCTTCCTCGGATGGCCACGGCCGCACCAACGTAAACCGCGACTAGTGCCGTGCTGATCAGCATCATTGCCGGCAGTGACCAGTCGAAGGTGCCGCTGAAGTCGCTGTTCATGAAGTCGGTGATGGGGTTGTCGGGGATTGGTGGCTTGGTCAAGGTGACTCCTGTGGTGCCATGAGATGAGCCTAGCGGTGGCCTCTGACAAAAATTTCTCGGTGGTGAGTCGATGGAGTAGCCAGGTAGCCGGGGCTGCGCGGCTTTTGGTTCCCGTGTGCTTGGTGGCGTTGAACGGCGGTCCGTCGCTGGTGATTGGCTGCTGTGGTTCGCCCTGGGCGGCGGACCGCCCGACGTTTGGGAGGTTCCCGGCCCTGCCGTGGTGAGTGGCCGGGGGCCTTGCCGGGCGGTGGGGGTTCCGCCCGGCAAGGGGGTTTTAGGCGGCTTCGGGTTCGTCGTCCGCGCTTTCCGTGGTTTCCTCGGTTTCTGTCTCGGGGTCGGCGAGGATGATCTTTTCGACGTCGCTGGCTTCGTATCCCCATGCCGTGAGCTGGGTCAGGTAGTAGCGTGTGTCGCTGTGGCGGCTCCGCCAGCTCGTGCGATCGATGTTTGCCTCGTAGGCGGTGATCATGGTGGCGAGGGTGACCGTTTCGGGTTTGGTGGTGGGCTTGTCCACGTAGGCCGTGAAATCGCCGTACCCGGTTCCGGTGCCCAGCAGTTCCGCCGTGAGTTCGGTCTTATTCAGGGCCTTGGTCAGGATGTAGCTGGAATGGGCAATCGTGTGGGCGATGAACTTCTGGGCGTTCTTTGGCAGGGCCTTGCGTGCCAGCAGGGTTTTGACGAATTCCCTGCGTACCACCTCGGCCGAATCCATGGCTTTGTTGTTTTCAATGACCTCCCGGCGTGCGGCCTTTTCCTCGTCGGTCATGCCTCCTGCCGGGGCTTTGCCGTCCTTCCGCAGCCCGCGGGCCTTCCAGTCCGCGACGGCGAACCTTGTCACCAACCCGCTGTATCCGATGCCAATGTATACCGCGTCGGCGTCCGCCTCGCTGAGGCGTTCGCCCTCGGCGGTGGTCAGTGCGGAGATCATCGCGGCGACTCCTTTGTAGTCGTAGTAGCTGGGGTCTTCTTCCAGCACGGTGAGACCTTTAGCGGCTGCCTCGGCGCAGGCTTCGGCGAGCAGGGCGTTGTTCTTGCGCTCGTCGCGGAGCCGCTGCGCCCGGTGGGCGAAGTTGCCGGGGTTCTCGGTGGCGAGGCGTTCGAGCGTGGCCACGGCGTCGGCGTTGTCTGCGAATTCCTCGATCACGGCGGACTGTTCAAGCGTCAGGCCTTGGTCCAGTGCCTGGGCGGCGGTGGCGTTCGCTTTGACCTTCAGCGCGGTTTCCACCACTGCTTTCTTGGCTCCCATCTTTCGGGCGATGACGCTGGCGCTCACTCCCAGCAGTGCCATTTGGTGGAACGCTTCGGCGCGGTCGCCGTCGGTGAGTGCGCTGCGGTGGTCGTTCTCCACTACCTGCGTGGCGAGTCGTTCCGCTTCCTCAGGGCTGGCCCCGACGAGCACGGGAATGGATGCGGCTCCTGCCTCAACGGCTCCAAGGGTGCGGCGCTGCCCCATCAGGACGTGCACGGTTCCGTCCTCGGTCCGGTGGGCGACGACGGGCACAAGCACGCCGTGTTCTTTGATGCTGGCCACGAACTCCTTGGTGAGTCCGGCTTCCTTGCGGACGTTGGTGTCCACGGTCAGGGTGGTGGGGTCAAGCATTTCGAGCGTGGGTGTTGCGTTCATGGTTTTGTGTCCTTTGCAGAGGATTGGTGAGGGAGCGGTGTGACCCGGCCAGCTACTTTCTTTCCTCCCCCGTTGTTTTTTGGCTGCTGGCGAAGCTTGCGGAGCTGTGGCCGACGGAGGCCTGTCTACCCTTGGGCAAGGTGGGGGAAATTCCCGGAGGAAATAAGCGACGCAGGAGCGCCGTAGGGGCATTTCCTGCACCGCAGGCCCCGGAGCCTGCGGAGGGGCTAGACGGGGTGGAGCGGACACATAGAATCCGAAGGACAGCAGCCAAAAAACGTCGTAGACAAACAGGAACGGGCACGGCGGAGCTCTGCGACGTCGGGACCGGGCCCAACAGCCGGCCACGGAGCGAAGCGGAGAGGCCGCCCAAAGGAGTGCGAGCCCAGCGAGCATGCCTCTCCCCGAACCCCCGCGGGATCCGCCCAGGTCAATCCCGGCCCGGGCTTGCCGCACGCACCAGGTGAGTAGTGCCGGCCCCGGGCGGGAACGGCGGTCCGTCGCCGGCAACCACCCACCAGAGCCGGCCACCTGCGGCGGACCGCCCGCCCACACAAGGCGAACGGCCCACCCTCCGGTCTACTCGCGGCGGTCGATCTTGGTGAGGATCGCGTTGGTGGCTTCCTCGGTCTGGCGCTGTAGATCCTTGATTTCCTCGTCGGCCGGGGCAGCTTCTATTTTCTCGAGCTGGATCTGCCAGGCATCCATCGCGGCCAGCAGTTCGGGCGTGAAGGTTGAATCCGGTTTGCCCTGCAGGCCGAAGTAGTAGAAGGCATCCGCCATGCCCGGGTAGCCGATCCTTGCGGCGGTCTCGGCTGCTTTGTCGCGTTGGCCTGCCTCGTGGTGGGCTTCGTAGTCGAAATCGCCGTCTTCATCCCAGAAGTTCGTCATGGTTTTGTCTCCTCAAAGCTTGGGAGGGTGGCCGGGAGCTGGTCCCGGCCACCTCGAGGGGTTTAGGCCGCTGGCTGGGTCAGCCGGGTGTCGAAGAGTGTTTCCGCGCGGCGGATCAAGTACTCCGGAACGTCGATGTCGTGGCTGAGACCTTCACGTCCCAGGAACACAGCGTTTCCGGTGACCGGCAGATCAAGGCCGGTTTCGTGGAGCAGCTGCGCGGCCCGGACGTTCGATGCTCCGGTGGTTTGCGTTTCCGCGTTCAGGTAGACCTGCCAGTCGCCTCGGGCGATGCATTCCAGTGCGCCGCCGACGATGATCTGAAGGCTCGTGTGCCGGGCGTCGAGGCTGTGCACGGTTACGTTCTCGCTGAGTCGCGACGGGATGTACAGCGCAATCAGGTGGTTAAGCATGGTTTTGTGTCCTTTGCAGAGGATTGGTGAGGGAGCGGTGTGACCCGGCCAGCTTCCTTGTTTCCTCCCCCGTTGTTTTTTGGTTGCTGGCAAGCTTGCTTGCTTGGCGGCCAGCGGAGCCCTGTCTACCCGCAGGGCAAGGTGCTGGAAATCTTCGAAAGGAAATAAGCGAAGCGCCGTCGAAGAATTCCAGTGCCGCGGGCCCCGACTGCTTTTGGAGGGGCTAGACGGGGTGGAGTGGACGCCTACAATCCGGAGGACAGCAACCAAAAAACGTCGTAGACACAACAGGGCCAGGGTCTCCGGAGCTCTGCGACGGCGCGCCCTGGACCCAACAGCCGGCCACGAAGTGGACGCCCAAGGGGGTGCGAGCCCCGCGAGCATGCATCTCCCCTAGCCCCGCGGATTCGCCCAGATCAATCCCCGCCAAGGCTTGCCGCACGCACCAAGTGAACAACAGCCGGCCCCGTTGCGGGAACGGCGGTCCGTCGCCGGCAACCACCCACCCAGGCGGCCACCTGCGGCGGACCGCCCGCCCACACAGGGCGAACGGCCCACCCCGCTTACGTGGCGCTGTCGGTCGGGCGGGTGTTGAATCGGCGGAAGTTCACGGCGATTTCATGGGCGATATCAGCCATCGGTGTTCCCGGCGTGGTGGTCTTCTCATCGTCGGCGGAGAACTCCACCGGTTCGCCGTCGTCGTCGTAGTGGTCCGGGCCGTAGTAGAGCTCTGCCGTGGTGAACCGGGATTCCAGTGGGTTCTTCCAGCTGAATGATCCGGGGCCGATCGTGAAGGTGTGGCTGCCTTCGCTCTGAAGGAAAAAGGTGGCGGTGCCTCCGCCGGTTTGTTCGACCTGAAGTTCCAGGCCTTCGGCTTTCATCGCGTCCACCAGGTCACGCGCGGGAAACCATTCGATCTCTTCGGTGGTCTGTTGTGTTTCGGGGCTTTCAGTCATGGTCCTGTCTCCTTTACGAAATGGGGTGGTGGCCGGGACGGGCGTCCCGGCCACCGGCTGGTCTAGCTGGCGAGTAGTTCGGCCAGTTCTGCGGCGTCGGAAACCAGTGCTGCCGTGCCTTCTTTCAGGAGCCTGTGGCAGCCTGCCGAGTTCGCGCTGTGCACGCTTCCGGGTACTGCCGCCACGTGTCGGGCAATGGTTTCGGCGTGGTGCGCGGCGTTCAGCGCGCCGGAGCGCCACCGGGCTTCGACAACACAGGTGACCCCGGCTAGGGCGGCAATGATGCGGTTCCGCTGCAAAAAGCGGTGACGCGTAGGCGCGTTTCCCGGGGGCTGCTCTGAGACGACCAAACCGTTGGCCCTGATCGCGGCCGCGAGGTCGGCGTTGCCGGACGGGTAAACCCGGTCAAGGCCTCCAGCTGCAACCGCGATGGTCGCCGGTCCGGTGCCGGTAAAGCCAGCAAGCGCGCCACGGTGGGCGTGCGCGTCGATGCCGTAGGCCAGGCCGGAGACAATGCAGATTCCACGCTGGACCAGTCCATGGGCCATCTCACCGGTGACAGCTGCGCCGTAGCTGGTGGAATCGCGGGAACCGGTCAACGCTGCCGCGCGCTGTACCGCGGGGATCCCCTGGGTGATGTTCCCGACGTACCAGAGCCCATAAGGGGCATCAGGCAAATCATCGAGGCCGATGGGCCAGTGTTCATCACCGGGGATAAGGAAACCTCCGCCCAGTCGTTCGATGGTGGCCAGGTCCCTTTCTGCGTCCACGTCCGGGACCCGCTGCGCCCAGCGGCGCAGCCCTTCGTTCAGGTCTTCTTCGCTGATGTGGCGGAAGGTGTGGGGCGGTTGGGCGCCGGTGGCTACCCTCAGGGCCGCGTAGGCGCCCAATGCTTTGACAAGCTCACGGCCCGTGGAGTCCTGGGAGTCGAAAAGACGAGTAAGGGCGGCACGTGCGATGCGGTCGTTCATGGTTTTGTGTCCTTTGCAGAGGATTGGGTGAGGGAGCGGTGTGACCTGGCCAGCTGCGGGTCTCCCCTCCCCCGTTGTTTTTTGGTTGCTGGCAAGCTTGCTTGCTCGGCGGCCGACGGAGCCCTGTCTACCCATAGGGCAAGGTGTGGGAAATTCCCGGAGGAAATAAGCGACGCAGGAGCGCCGTAGGGAAATTCCTGCACCGCGGGCCCCGGAGCTTGCGGAGGGGCTAGACGGGGTGGAGCGGACGCCTACAATCCGGAGGACAGCAACCAGAAAACGTCGTAGACACACAGGTCCGGGCACGGCGGAGCTCTGCGACGTCGGGACTGGGCCCAACAGCCGGCCACGGAGCGAAGCGGAGAGGACGCCCAAAAGGAGTGCGAGCCCAGCGAGGCCAGCGTCGTGACTCACGATCTATGCGGCTCAGCTTGTTGAGGTAGCATCCAAGAAACGATCGATTGGGGAACGAATGAGCTGGGCAAAGTCAGAGTATGAGCAAGGGCTTTTCCATGACGGCGAGAAGGTACACGCACTGGATCCTCACGGCCAGGTTCTCTGTGGAACGCAGTCCTCGGACGGGACGGATCCGTACCCCAAGCTCTTCAACCACGACGACGGTAAGCCGTTTAACGAGTCAGTGGATGATGCGTGTAAGCGATGCCTGACAGCCTGGGTCCGTCTTCCGTGACGGGATTCTTCCTGAACAACTAGAACTGATGAAGAAAGAGCCGGCACATGGGTGCCGGCTCTTTCTGTTTTCTCTGCAAAAGAAATTTGTGGGGGCAGCGCGTGTGCTGCCGTTTCTTTACGGCTCGTCTAGCCGGTGGTCTTCCAGGGGCCAGTCAACCGGTCCCGTGACTGGTCCGGCTGTGAGTAAGCGCAGCTCCAGGACGTCTTCAGCCGGGCTTGCGTCGGGGGCAATGGTGTCTGCCTCGGTCATGCGGATCTCATCGGCCACGGTGGGGTCCTGCCTTCGGGTGTTGGACTGCTTTGTCCTTTCACCGTATCGGCTGTTCCTGCGGCTTCACTGGAAAGTGGCTACGCCCGCGGCAGCGTCATCGCGGCCGGCGGAGATGTTCCTATAGTCAAGGAAGTGGACCGTAAACTGCTCCGCACTCGGGCTGCCTCACTCCAATTCAATTAGTGGGAACGCTAGCGGCGCCTTGAGAAGGCACGGATTAGGGCGAAGAACGCGAAAAGCAAGCCTAGTAGCCCGATAACCCAAGCCGACGGTTCCAAGCCAGCAGAACACAGACTCCCCTCCGAGGCTGGGGCTGCAAAGTCAACGCAGGAACCAGATTGCAGGCCGAACGCCACCACCACGACGAGCAGCGAAACCGTGGCGGCACTCAGCCAAACCCACCGCGGACGCCTTCCTGATTGACTGACCACCTAATCATGGTAAGCAACTCTGATGGGTTTGCCGATTGGTAGGTGGGGCCCGTATCAAAGCAAGGCCTCCATTTCCAATGAAGTGGCTGGCTATAAGAGGTCTCGTCAAAGACGCAGATCCGTGCTGTTCTAGTTAGACAATTCCCGATGAGCAAAGGTGCATCGCATGGACAGCCGTAGCGGTCGATCAATTGTGATTGACCACAAAGACTTTCGAGGCTCACTGATCGTTATCGCTGGGTTCGTAGCGGCGCTCAGCTGGTGGATCGGCCTTTCAGGTTACCTGAGCGTAGGAGGACTCATGAGTGGAGGCGGAGGCTTTTTCGTATTCTTGCTAATTCCGCTTCTAGTTACATCGGCCGCCTGCATCATGATCGCTCGATTCGTTCGGTCAAGAAGCGGGCAGGGCCAAGGCCGCCACAACGCTATCAACTAGCCACCGTCGGACCAGTGGCAATCCTCAGTCATGAGTTCATGCCGCTTGATGAGCCAATGCCGATCTCCGCACCGTTTCGTTGTGGTCCCGTAGATCCTTTTTTAGGGCGTAGTAGAGTTCGCGGGCTACGTAGCGTTTGAGGCTGCGGATCACGTCGCCTTTGGAGTGCCCTTGTGCACGTTTCCGGTCTCGGTATGCCTGGGACTTGGGGTCTAGTTTTAGTCTGCCCACCGTAATGAGGTAGATGGATCTATTGGCTTGACGGTTGCCACCTCGATGCAGCCGCATTCGATGGGATTTTCCGGAGGACACCGGGACAGGAGCTACTCCGCAGAGGCGGGCAAACGCAGCTTCACTGGGGAATCTGTCGATGTTCTCGCCTGCCGTGATCAGTAGCTGAGCAGCGGTTACAGGCCCGACCTGGGGAAGCGCCATCATGGTTGGCGCGATTGAGTGCAGCAGCTTAGTTAGGTGCTTCTCGGCTTCGTTGATCTGGGAAGTCAGGTCTGAAATACGCCGGCCAAGATCGCGCAGTGCATACTTTGCTGCTTGCTCCGGCTCATCCAGTCGGTTCAGGTCCGGACGAAGGGATCGGGCTTGCGTTGCCTTGGCTTGGAGGGTCTTGGCGTCCAGCCGATCCTTCAGGAATCCTTGTGCTGTCACCAGGATGTCTCGCAGCTGGACAAGTGCAGCCGTGCGGGATTTGATCGCGGAGTCCCGCACGAGATACAGGTGACGTATGGCTTCGACTGTTCCTGTGGTGTCTTTGGCCGGGGAAGAGCATTGACCGGACAGGACTTTTCGGGCCGCTTCCTCGGCGTCTATGGCGTCGTTTTTTCCTGAGCGGCTGCGAGTCAGAGAATGTCCCTTGTTGACCTCAATGACGTCCAGCCCTGCGGCGAGCAGGTGCCTGGTCAAGCCCGCCCCGTATGAACCAGTGCATTCGACGCCGAAGGCACTGATGATTCCAAAGCCAGCGGCCCAATCCATCAGATCCTGGTACCCAGCCAGACTTGTGGGGAAACGACGATCTCCCAAACGATGCCCCATGGAATCCAAGGCCGCAGCATGGTGAAACATCGAGTGGGTGTCTACCCCAATGGTGACTGCCCTGTCGGGCAGCGTCGTTGTGAGTGTCATGTGCGCTCTTTCCTGTCGATGGAGTTCGAGGCGAGCACGGTTGACCGGGCCGGGCGGACAAAGCACTGAAGAGCTAAGCTGCACGTTCCTATCAAGTCACAACTCCGTCCGGCCCGGTCGCCCTAGGTGAGTGACAGGGAAGCCGAACCGACAAATCTCCGCGTAGACAGTTCGCGCACAAGGTGCGGATCGTCACGAAGCGGGCAAGTCAGGAACTGCTTCCCTGCCACGGTCTTATTTTCAACAGTTGGCAAACTGCTGACGCTGCGACTCGCGCAGATGCCTTAATTCAAGGGCAGAGAAGCCGAACCGACAGATCTCCCCCAGTACAGGTCCGACAAGTCCGGATCGTCAGCCAGCGGACAAGTCAGGAACAGCTGCCCTACCAGACCCATTCTCCTCAGTGCGTAGCGGGGGAGGCCGCGCGCACTGGGCGAGATCCCGACGGGTAAGGCCGGACCCTTGGTGTGGGGTCCGGCCTCATCCGGTTAGCGGCCTATCTTGCGGGCATAGGCCTTCTTCGGATCCCGTACGCAGTCAGCGAGCAGGCCGCGGTTGACCAGATCGGCCATGAGTTCGGCGAACCGGTAGCCCTCGACGTCCTCCAACGCGAGCTTGAAGTACCGGGCCGCGAAGCTGGACTTTCCTTTGAGCCATTCGATCCAGCCGATCACGCTCAGCATCGGGGCGCGTTGTCCTTCGGGGGTGACTTTCATCAGTTCGAACACGAGTTCCTGGGCCGTGTCCACGCGGTTCCAGTCGGGACGGGCAATGAACACACCCAGCAGCACGGAGGTGAACTGATCCGGGGCGTTGGTGATGATGTCCGCCATCAGGTAATCCCGGGTGATGGGGTGCTGCAACGCTCCTGCCAGCTGCAGCGCGGCCTCGTGGGTGAGCCCTGAGGGGTTCTCAAGGAGTTCAGCCCATTGGGTGCGGCGTGCTTCGGTGTCCTCGGGCCAGCCATCGGGCTTGTGTGCGGCGATCATCTCGCGCGCGGTTTCCTCGCCGGTGAACGGCTCCGGGGAGGTAAACCCGGTGACGTTGCTTCCCCGGTAGATGAAGGCCGCGTTGCCGGTGCTGTTGGTGATCTCGTCCAGTGACCGCTCGGGGCAGCAAGCGCTGTCGGTGCACAGGTAGTTGCTCCACGCTCTCGAGGTCACCATCCATGCGTCTTTCAGGGGCATCCGTGCTGTCTCCAACTCGGTGCGCAACGCCTGAACGTGTTCGGAGAACGGGCGGGGTTCGGCCGTGGTGTTCTCGTCCGTGTAGATGACCAAAAGGGTCCCTGTTGCCGCTTCGTCAGCTGTCGCATGGCTGACGACGGTTTGGGCGAATGACTTGGGTTCGAAGCAGAGCGGGGCATCAATGCGCAGCGTGGCGCCGAGTGCGTTGCCCTGCATCGTGATTAGGACGAAGGATTCCTTGGGGGTCTCGCCCAGCATGTGGGGGACGTAGGCCAGGATGTCGGCGGGGGTGCTGATGTTGATGGGGTCGTTCATGGTTTTGTGTCCTTTGCAGAGGATTGGTGAGGGAGCGGTGTGACCCGGCCAGCTACTTTCTTTCCTCCCCCGTTGTTTTTTGGCTGCTGGCGAAGCTTGCGGAGCTGTGGCCGACGGAGGCCTGTCTACCCTTGGGCAAGGGGTGGGAAATTCCCGGAGGAAATAAGCGACGCAGGAGCGCCGTAGGGAAATTCCTGCACCGCAGGCCCCGGAGCCTGCGGAGGGGCTAGACGGGGTGGAGCGGACACATAGAATCCGAAGGACAGCAGCCAAAAGACGTCGTAGACACAACAGGGCCGGGCACGGCGGAGCTCTGCGACGTCGGGACCGGGCCCAACAGCCGGCCACGGAGCGAAGCGGAGAGGACGCCCAAAAGGAGTGCGAGCCCAGCGAGCATGCTTGTTCCCTGAGCTTTGTCAGGGCTGGGTTGGTACGGTGGGCATGTCCCGCCTGGTTTCCCCCAATCCCAGGCGGGACACTTGTGTCAGAGGGGGAGGTAGATAGTGGGACTGCGAAACATTCTGAACAGGCGCCGCAGAGCAGCGGAGTCTTCCGTGGCGGTGCCTGAGCTCAAAGAGCTGAAGTCGTTGACGTCCGAGGAATCGGCGGACCTGGAAGCGGCATGGGTGGAGCTGCGTCAGACCGTCGATGAGTCCAATCTGATGTCGTTCCGTGCTTGCAGCCGCAGCGGACGCTCTTGGGTAGAAGACCCGGAGGCCGTGCGTGCGATCGCTGCCACGATTGGGAGCATCATGAACGACGCAGCCGGTCCGAAGGATAGCCCGGTCCGGTAGGGCGGGCCGCCGTTGGCAGCCCGCCCCGGTTCAGGCTAGCTTTCGTCTTCCTTTGGGATTTTGGTGTTGGCGCGGTACGCCATGATTGAAGCTCCCAGTGCTGTGAGTGAGAGAACGAAGTTCACGATGGTCAGTGGTTCCATGAGGTTTCCTTATCGGTGAGTAGGACTTAGTCTGAGAAGGAGCCGGTGGCCGCAACCGAAGCGGTCACGACCACCGGGTTTCGTAGCTACACCTACTTCCTTGCTTTACGCTTACGCTTCCGAGTTGCAGCTCGGGAGCGTTTGCTTGTTAAGCGCGCGTTCCGCATGGAGAGTAGAGCGATGACAGCTGTCATCAAGCTCACGACCGAAGTCGCGAGCTTGATCGCTTCGTCGATGCTCATGTAGCCACCTCCTTCCTGCCCCGCCGTGCGAGGCCCCCGGACGGCTACGATCAGTGGCCTTGTACGGAGAACAACCCAGCCACATGTAAGGCAAAAAGAGGCTTTTGCAGTCGGCCGCGGAGCGGACGCCCATTGTGGTCCTGGTCCTTTAGGCTGGGGCCATGGACGAGAAGAAAGCAGCGCTGATCTGGGCGCTTTTGGGGACAGGCTTCCTTGTGTACGGCCTCTACTGCGCTCTGACCACCGGCGGCACCTGGTATCTCATCGCCTCCGCCGTAATCCTGATCGCTTCCGGCGCGGTCTGCCTCGGAAGCGCGGTTCAGATCATGCGCCGGCCGGACCAGCAGCGCTACTAGACATAGCAAACACGCAAAGGAGCAACATGCTTGGTTTCAAAGTGAACGTCCAGAGAGACGAAAAGACGGCCGAGTTGGAGATCCAGGGCTTCCCGGATCAGGAGACGGCCGAGGGTTTCGCGAACGAAGTTCAAGAGACCCTGCTGGTATGCAAGGACGAGAACGAAGAGATCACCGGATTCGAAGTTGGCCGCCCCGGCCACATGGAACCCCGTGAGGGTGCTCCCGAAGCGGATATCGAAGACTTCATCGATCAGATCACCATGTCCGTCATGAGCCCTGAACCAGCGAACCTGGTCAAAGGCGAGTCCCCTGTGCGTTTCTCTGTTGAGCAACCAGTGACGTGGTAATTCAGCGCCACTCCTAAGAGTTGGCCGCACAGGTGGCCGGCATGAACAGAGGGAGATTCCATGAGCGAGTCCATCCCGAGGGCACTGCAACCACCGGTTGCTGTTGCCCTGGCGAAACTCGTCAAGGCTCTCCCCGGTTCTAACGCGCTCCCGGGAGCTTCCTACTACGAACCCAAATGGGACGGCTATAGGGCGGTCCTTGTAGTGGACGCCGAATCCGTGACGCTCTGGTCCAGGCAGGGCAAAGAGCTCACGAGGGTTTTCCCTGATCTTGCCGCTGCCGCTGCAGCGCAGATCCCGCCAGGGTGCGTTATCGACGGTGAAGCCGTCATCTGGAACGGGGACCGGCTGGACTTCGACGCCTTGCAGCGGCGGATGGTCACGTCCCGGGCGGCGATGCCGGCTCTCGTTCACGAGTTGCCGGCCTCTTTCGCGGCCTTCGACATTCTGGCCGTCGCCGGGCAAGACATCAGGAGCGTGCCGTTCACCGGCCGCCGGTCCTTGCTCGAGGAGCTTGCCCGGGAATGGACCGCCCCGCTGAACCTCTCCCCCACCACAACAGACCGTGAGCTGGCACAGACCTGGCTGCGGGATTTGCCCGCTACCGGCGTGGAAGGGCTCGTGGTCAAGGGCGGAGCCCAGACCTACGAGACGGGGGCAAGGGCGTGGTTGAAGGTCAAGCACAAAGACGTCACAGACGTGGTGTGCGCGGCCGTCGTCGGCCCGCTGAGCCAGCCGCAGGCGATCATCGCCGGCTTGCCGGTCGATGGACAGCTGCGGATCGTCGGCCGCTCGACGGTGCTCTCAACGCGGATAGGGCGTGAGCTGGGCCGCCAGCTCCGACCGGCGCAGCCCGGGCACCCGTGGCCCGAAGAGGTCACTGAAACTTCTCTGAACAGGTTCAGCAAGGACAAAGGGACAGTGCGGCTGACGCTGGTCGAACCGTTCGTGGTGGAGATCGCTTCCGACGTTGCTTGGACCGGCAAGTCGTGCCGTCACCCAATCAAACTGCTCCGCACCAGACCCGAGCTCGACCCCGCCGACGTCGAACTGCCACCGCATCTCAAAAACCGATAACCCTTCCCGTTGCGGTGGACGGGTTGTGCCCACTGGGGTCAGGTGGAGCCCTCCGCACAGCTCAGAGCTGTCCCCTATTGGGTGCAAGCCGTCCACGCCGACCCTTGGGCGGCTTATCTTGTCGGTCGTGTGGAGTACAGTTATTTTTCGAACATAGATTCGAATAAAGGGCGTGTTGTGGGCGTGATAGTTGGCCCCCGTGTGATAGATGCGGGACTCTCTCTGGTGACGGTGCTGGTGGCTCCCGTTGCGGTGGCTGCCGGCTATCCCTCGCCGGCCCAGGACTACTTTGATGACAGGATCGACCTCAACGAACACCTGATCAACGACGTCACCAACACCGTCATCGTCCGCGTTGTCGGCCAATCCATGGAGCGGGCCGGCATCAGCGACGGTGACGAGCTGGTGGTGAACCGGGCACTGGAACCGAAGGACGGTTCCGTGGTCGTCGCGGTGCTCGATGGTGAGCTGACAATCAAGAGGCTGCGGATCACACCCTCGGGCGTTGTCCTGCAGGCCGATAACCCGCGCTTCCCCGACATTAAGGTTCCAGCCTTGGCAGACCTGAGCATCTTTGGGGTTGCTGAACGGTGTCTGCACCATGTCTAAGCCCGCGGTGATGCGCCGGATGCAGGAGATCGCGCACGTGGACGTGAACTGCTTTTACGCCTCGGCCGAGCGTGCCTTCAACCCTTCCCTGGAGGGTAAACCGGTCATTGTGCTCTCCAACAACGACGGCTGCGCGGTCACCCGCTCTCCCGAAGCGAAGCGCCTGGGCATTGCCATGGGGGATCCGTGGTTCAAGCTCCGGCCTCGGGCCAAGGAGTGGGGTCTGGTTGCTTTGTCGAGCAACTACGAGCTGTACGGGGACATCTCGGCCCGGGTGATGGAGCTGCTGGGCCGCTACTCGGCCTGGTTGGAGGTGTACTCCATCGATGAGGCATTCCTGGGCGTCCAGGGCGAACCGGACGAGCTGCTGGAACTGGGCCGGGAGATGAAGGCCGCGTGCCGGCGGAACGTCGGCGTGCCCGTCTGCGTCGGAATCGCGCCGACGAAAACGCTGGCAAAGCTGTGCAACAAGTGGGCGAAGAACAACCCTGCTTTTGGGGGCGTGTGCCGGTGGGAGTCAGTGCCTGCCGAGCAGCGCGAAGCGCTGATGTCAAAGCTGTCCGTGATCGAAATCTGGGGCGTGGCCACACGGCTCACCAAGCGCTTGAACGCGATGGGGATCTTCTCGATCCTGGACCTCACCCGGGCGAACCCGGTAGCTATCCGGGACAAGTTTTCCATCGTCATGATGCGCACCGTCCTGGAACTCCAAGGCACACCATGTATCCCGATGGAAGAAGAACGGATCGGCAGGGACCAGCTGATCTTCTCCCGGTCCTTCTCCACACCCATCACCACGACGGCAGGATTGAGGCAGGTCATGAGCGTCTACGCGCAAATGGCCTCCGCACGCCTGGCAAAACACGACCTGCAAGCGAAGGTGCTGACGGCGTTCGCGGCGACGTCGCATTTCAATCCGAACGAGAAGTCCTTCCCGTCGGTATGCCTGGCCCTGCCGATGCCCACGGCTGACCCGGTTTTGCTCACCAAGGCAGCCCACGCGCTGCTCCCCCAGGTGCACGCGGGCGTGAAGTACGTCCGGGCCGGGATCATGGTCACCGACCTGCGCCCGTCCGGGAACCAGAAACCCTTGGAACTCTTCGAGAACCCGCACGAAGAACGCGGCATCGGGATCCTGCTCGAAGACGTGGCCAAACGGTACGGCCGCGGCTCCATCGGGTTGGGCCATGCCGGGATCAAGGGCGGTCCGGACTGGTCCATGAAACGCGACATGCTCTCCCCCAGATACACCACCCACTGGGACGAACTCCCCCTCGTCAAGGCAGCCTGACCGGCGCCACGTAAGAAAGGAAACCACCATGACTCTTGCACCCGAAACACCTACCACCGGCCATGACGTCGCTGTCCGGTTCAGCCCCGACGGCACCCCGTTGGCGATCCGTCACGACGGCCGTATCTGGATGGTCGATCCCGACGTCCACACAGCGCACTGGTTCACCAGAGACGCATGGTGGGAAACCCGGTCCCGGGCAGAGATCGGCACCGGCGATCTTGTCAGCATCGAACACTGGCAGGTCCAAGCCAAACTCCCGTCCGCCAACGCGGAGCTGCGCACCTTCACATTGCGGCGCGAGCCCCTGGCGGACGTGTGGCAGCTGGAATCCATCAGCTAGTGCCGGCTGACTTGTACCGCTCCCCTGTCCCTGAACAACTATGGGAGCGGATCCGGGAAGAGTTCGGACTGCCCGGCTTGGAACAGGTCCGCGAAAGACTCTCTGCCATGCACGAGGATCCTGAACCGGTGATGCGGCAGCTCGTCCGCGTCTTCATTGGAGGGGGAGGGACCTATTGCCCTGGGTTCCAGTTCCGGCCTGACCTGACCTTGGATCCGGTCGTGGTTGAACTCTTTGAACGGGCCATGGAGCTGCGGATCGCACACAACTATTTCGCGCTGTGGATGATGGTCCCCTCCCCCGGCCTGCAAGGATCACGGCCCGTGGACCTCCGGCGCAGCGGCGAGGCATCGACCCTACTGGCGGTGCTCGAACGGACCCTCACGATCACGGCAGCCTAGGATATGGGGGGTGAAAGTGATCCTGACCGTAGAGGCCGGCAACGGCGAACTAAGCCACGTCGAAGCCGAAGGCGAGACGTACGAAGAAGCCAAAACCGCCGCCGAAGCACTGATCCCGGAAGGCTCCAAAGCCATTGTCCTCCGCACGGACTAGCAAAACCCGCCCTAAGAGCCGGGACAAGCGAACCGCGGAACAGTCCGCCCAGCTGATAGCCAAGTTCTACAAAGACCACGGATACCTGCCCACCCAGCACACGCCTTCCTCCGGGGAACACAAACGCCTCGCGCTGGCCCTTGAGCGGCTACGCCGGCTCAAAGCCGCTGGGGACCTCCCCGAAGATGCCGCCCGAATCCTGGATCAAACTTATCCGAAGTGGACTGCCCGGGCTGATCACGCCGGCGAACGCTGGCAACGCACGGCAGAGGACTTCATTGCCTGGGTAACGCAGAACGGCCGGTTCCCGAGCGCGTCTTCTGACGATGAGACGGAACGTTTCCTAAGTCGGTGGTTGTTTCGCCAGCGTTATGATGCACGCCGGGAACGCTTCCCGGCCCGCGTGCGTGAGCTCGATGCCCGGTTGCCTGAATGGCGTGAGACATTTTCCGAGCAGGAAAGGCGCTCCTACGTCGAATCGGCGCAGCAGATAGCTGCCTACGTTCAGGAACATGGCACATTGCCCGCCCCCAATGGCAAGAGCGGGAGCGAAGCCGAACGCCTTGCAGGCGTTCTGTTGGTTCTACGGAACCAACAGAGGCGCGGCCTGCTCGCCAAAGAAGCTATTCAGACCCTCGATGCGGCCTTCCCCGGTTGGGTGGACGGAATTTCGCTCAACGTCGAACGCCACTGGCAAAAGCGAGCCACCGACTTTATCGAATGGGTCAAGGAGAACGGAAGGCACCCGCACCGCAGCGCCTGGGACCCCAAAGAACGGGCACTGGCCGGTTGGGTCGCCAGACAACGGGTCCATGCAAAGAAGCGCCAATACCCTCACCGCATCAGGGAACTCAACGCACGCCTGCCCGAATGGAACTGCCCACCCTAGACCCGGACGACACCAGGCAGGGCTACTTGTCGGCCCAGCGTTCGTGCGCAGCTTGACGGCTGATCCCAGCGGCCCGCCCAATGTCAGTCCAGGAGGCACCGGCCGCCTTCGCGGCCGCGACAGTCTTATCCAAGCGGTGTCCGGCCTGTCGGTGTTCCTTCGCCGCTGCCTCCACGCCGAGGATCGCCTCAGACGGTGCAATGTGGATAAGCCATTCCTCTCGGACGGCTTCCTCCACCTCGCCGGAGACGTCCGAATGCTCGCCGCTCGGAACGTACTCCTTGCGGGTAGCAAGGTCGGCCTCGGCAGCCGTAGGAACTCTTTGCCACAGCTCTCCTTGCCAGCCGCACGTGCAGGCACCACGCCAACTCATAATGAGGTCATGAGGAACGATCTCCTTATCAGGGTAGAACTCTCCTGCTGGTTCGTATTCGCCGGTGGTCCCGTGGACAAACATTCCCGTCCCGTTCGAACTGCCTGAGAGCCGCCCGTCGGGTGCAACCGCAGCCACCCAGCCCTCATGGTTGTAGTCATTCGATGCCCAGCCCATGGCCTAACCTTCCTGTCAGGGTTTCCTGACAGGAAGTCTTTCAGGAGGCACAGACAATAACCAGAGCTGGAAAGTGGTCACCTGACGTAGCAAGGCCCCCGCCGCTGCGTCTAGGCAGTTTGCGGGGGCCTTGCGTTCGATACCTGGCCGATCGCGTAAGCTACGAGCCGGTCAGGTCCACGACGTCGGAACCGGCGTTGTTCTTCACCGAATCAATGCCATTAAGGGCTGCGGCCTTGGTGGTGTATGACTCACTGCTGGCGATAGTTTCACCGTTGCCGGCCTTCAGCCGGAACCGGTATCCGCCGGATTTGTCTTTGTAGACTTCGAATTTTCCTGCCATGCGTGATCCTCCTTCATGATGCCCACCCCCACGGGCGGCAATACGGGGAACTGCCCTAACGAGGTCATCCTAACCGCGGGCGCCCTACTCGGCTGGTTCAATCAGCTCGGGTCCGTTGTTGCGCACGCTGTTCACGCGGGTGCTGACAATCCGGGGCGTCAGCGTTGGTTCCGGCAATGAATCCAGCAAATGCTTGACGTCGGCTTTGTCGGTCAGGTCAGGGTCGAGCCATTCCGCAAACCGGTCCTTCGGAATGACAATCGGCGAACGCTCGTGAATGTGGCCCAAAGCGTCCTGGGTTGTTGTGGTCAGGACTGTGCAGGTCAGTAGCCAGCGTTCGGGGTCGTCGTCGGGCAGCTCGGGATCGGGCCAGAACTCGTACAGGCCGGCGAATCCAAGTAATGGTTCCTGCTCGGAGAACAGATAGTTCGGGATCTTCTTGCCATCCTCGGTCTTCTGCCATTCGTAGTAGCCCTCGGCCGGATTATCCGGTAGTTCCTGTGATACGCCCAGCATCGATGCAGCTGAGACTGTTAAAGACGCGTCTTTTTCGTTGTCCTATGCGTCGGGGTTTTCGATGGAGTGGTCTTTGGGATCAGGTTGAGGAATGTGGGCGTAATGCCACCCAGAGCGCACATCTTCGGCAGATGTAGGCGGGTTCGGCGCCGAGAGCGTGTAGTTTCTGGCGTTCCATGGATCGGCCGCAGCAGGAGCACTGGAGTTCCATTTCAGATGCCATGATGTCTCAACGCCTCGATTATTTGATTGATCGTCGGGGTTCCGGAGAGCCCCTCTGGTGTGTGATAGATCCGGCACGCGAGATCACTGGTGGGGTTCGCGCCGGGGAAGACGTCGGTTCCGTTTGCTGCGACCGTCGGTGACCCGGCAAAGCAGGTTCCGCTTGTGTCGGCCGGTGACTCAATTCGTCGCAGTTGGACGGAAATATCTTGGCGGCCGAGCGCGGCCAGGGCGGCCCCGACATGGTTGAGGGTTGTCGCAGTGTTGGGGCAGTTGTCGATGTGGAGCACTTCAATTTGCATGGGAATCATGCCGCGCTCCGTGGTGCGAACATGATTACGGCTACCCCGAGCAGGCAAATGACGGAACCTGCGATGTCCCAACGATCTGGGCGGAAGCCATCGAAGATTATGCCCCAGGCAAGAGAGCCTGCGACGAACACCCCACCGTAGGCTGCGAGTATCCTGCCGAAGTGCGCGTCGGGTTGGAGGGTAGCGGCGAACCCGTAGATCCCCAGCGCAATGACACCGAGTCCAGCCAGCCACCAGGCTTTGCCTTCCCTGATTGCTTGCCAGATTAGCCACGCGCCCCCGATTTCTGCGGCGGCGGCGAGGGCAAACAACAAAATAGACTTGGCTACGGACATGATTCCATCCTGTCATCTGGGTTACCCGGTCCTACTTTCAGCACCGTGGCCGGCTTGGAAGAGGTTTCAATCCCTATGACCCGCAGCTTCTTGGGATCGCGGTCTACCGGACGGCTTCGTCGAGGAGCTGCCGGAATTGGGCTTCGGTATTCAGGGTGAGTTTCTTTCCGTTCAGGAAGAACGTAGGCGTGCCGGTCACGCCGAGAGCCTGGCCGTCGGCGACGTCCTGGCTGATCCGGTCTTTGGTTGCCTGGTCCGCGACCGCGGCATCGTACTGTGCCATGTCCAGGCCGAGTTCTTGGGCGAAGGTACTGAACAGTGCCGCTTGGGAGTCCCGTTTTTCGCCCCATTCGGGTTGGGTAGCGAAAAGTTTGGTGGCCATTTCCTGATATCTGCCCTGTTGGGCGGCGGCTTCCACGGCTAGTGCAGCGGTGCCGGAGTTCCGGTGACCGGGAAGCGGAAAGTAGCGGTGGACGAAGGTGATCCTGTCCCCGTATTCCTTCTTCAGTTCCTCCACCAGGGGTTCAGCGGCGCGGCAGGATTCACACTCGAAGTCCAGGAACTCGACCAGCTGGGCTTTTTCCGTGGCCGGGCTCGTGACCCGGTGACTGTCCGCCCTGACAAGCTGGGCGTCGGCGGCCGCGAGTGGGGCAGCCGGAGCCGGCTTGTTGGCGGTGAGCACTAGGTACCAGATCACGCCAGCGCCGACGATTGCGCCGAGGAGGATCCAGATGATGATGCGGATCCTTCGGGCGGACATGACTGCGCTCATCGATCGGCCGGCTTTGTTCCAAGCTCAACAGCCACCGGCTCGGCCACGGCGTCCGATCCGCACCCGGCACAGCAGGAATCCGCGGACTCTTCATCGGCGGGTCGTGCCAGTTCGATGACTACCGGAGCAGATGCTGCAGAGGTCTTGGTGGTGGGCGCGCAGCAATCGTCGTCTTCGTCTTCAGCGTGGCCGTGATCGGCGTGCGGGACAGCGCAGCAAGCCTCGCCTTTCCAGGCGTTGATGCCTTCCCGGACGGCGATCCCGGCAATGACCAGTGCCGCGCCGGCATCAGCCCACCACCAGCCCAGCGTGCTGTTCAGGACCAAGCCGATCAGCAGAACGGCAGAGAGGTACGTGCAGAGCAGGGTTTGTTTGGAATCGGCGACGGCGGTCCTGGAGCCAAGCTCCCGCCCGGCACGTCGCTGTGCCCACGACAGCGCGGGCATGATCGCCAAACTCAACGCAGCGATGACGATGCCCGGCGTTGAATGCTGAGCCTCCCCCGTCCCGGTCAGTGAGCGGAGAGCATCCACAGCCACGAACGCGGCCAGAGCGAAAAAGGAGATGGCAATGATCCGCAACGTCAGGTGCTCACGCCGCTCCGGGTCCTTGGCGGAGAACTGCCAGGACAACGCAAGAGCCGATGTCACCTCAATTACCGAGTCCAGTCCGAAGCCGATCAGCGCCGAAGAGTCAGCAACCCCTCCGGCCCAGAGTGCTACGACGGCCTCGATGACGTTATAGGTGATGGTCGCGGCCGCGAACAGGCGGATGCGACGAGTCAGCACGGCACGGCGTTCCAGCGCTGGAGCTTTCAGGGTTGCGCTCATGTCAGGCACGTCCCGTCCGGCGCGCAGCAAGCCGGGTCCACGGCCAGAACCACGCCGATCAGGTCTTTGATGGCATGGCCCAGCCGCGCATCCGCCAACTCATAACGGGTCCGTCGCCCGTCAGGGACAGCAACTACCAACCCGCAGCCGCGCAGGCACGTCAGATGATTCGACATGCTTTGGCGGGACACACCCAACGTCTCAGCCAGGTCAGAAGGATGGGACGGGGCCTCCGAGAGGGCCAGAAGCACCCGGGCCCGGGTGGGATCCGAGACCGCATAACCAAAGCGGGCCAGCACAGGCGCCTGCGTGAGCGTTTCCATGCTTTTACGGTACATCCTGCGATGTATTCAGGCAAACATGTACTCTGGCTATCCGGCAGAAGGGTCGGTCCTGGTCGTCCATGGGCGCCAGCGGCAGGAAAGAGCCGCCCAAGGCTCGAAAACCCCTGCGGCATGCGGATCCTTCCCGGGGGCCGTCAGTGTCGGAGTGGGACGACAGTGACCGCGCCGATGTTCGGCAGCGCCGTTCGGGCCGCGTGGTCGATGCGGCTGGTCAGTTGCTCCAGCTCGATCATGGTTGTGCTCCCTTGTGCGGGCACAGTGATTTCGGCCTGCAGGCAGTGCCCGGTCCAGCGCAGTCTGGACGCGGTATCGTCGATTCCGTGGTGTCGCAGCGATGCTGTGAGCGTGTCAGTGAGGGCTGGATCGACGCCGTCCATCAGCCGGCGGCCAATGTCTTTTACGGTTCCCCAGAGGAGAACGGCGATCGCGGCGGAGATGAGCAGCCCGATGATCGGGTCAGCGAGGGGCAACCCGAGCCAGATGCCGAGCACGCCGGCGACGACGGCCAGGGAAGTGAACCCGTCGGCGCGGGCGTGGATGCCGTCCGCGACCAACGCGGCAGAGCCGATCTTCCGCCCGACATGGATTCGGTAAATCGCTACGAGCTCGTTCCCGGCAAAGCCGACAAGCCCTGCGGCCAGGACCCAGCCCAGAACCTGTACTGGCTGGGGCTCGAAGAGACGTCGGAAAGATTCGACCGCTGCGACCACGGCCGAGAGTGCAATCATCGCGACGATGAAGAGCCCGGCGAGGTCCTCCGCGCGGCCGAACCCATACGTGTAGGTTTTGGTCGCCGCTCGGCGGCCAAGTATGAATGCGATCCAGAGCGGCACGGCCGTCAGGGCGTCCGAGAAGTTATGAACGGTGTCGGCCAGCAGCGCGACCGAACCGCTGATCAGGACAATGACAAGCTGGAACAGGGCCGTCAGTCCCAGTCCTACCAGCGAGATCTTCACTGCCCGGATTCCCTGGGCGCTGGTCTCCAGCGCGGAATCCACCGAGTCAGCTGCATCGTGGGAGTGCGGGACCAGCAGATTCCTCGCCCATCCGAGGAACCCTCCGTGGCTGTGCCCGCTGTGGTCGTGATGATGATGGGCGCGGGTTGGATGTTCGTCATGCCTGTGGCCATGCGTGTGGGTGGTCGGCTCGCTCACTGCCCCGCCGCTTCTCTGCCGGAATGCGGGAGGAGGTGGTGGTGAGGTGCGGTGCCGAGGGCGTGTTCGGCCTGATGGATGGCATCTGCGACGAGCTCCCACGCGTGCCCGTCCTGCAGCCGGTAGTAGACCCTGGTTCCTTCCTGCCGGGTCGAGACCATCCGCGCAAGCCGCATCTTTGCCAGGTGCTGAGATACCGCAGCTGCTGACTTTCCGGTCTTTTCGGCCAGCGCATTCACTGGAAGCTCGCCGTGCCTCAAGGCCAGGATCAAGCGCACCCGGGTCGCATCAGCGAGCATCGCGAAGACTTCCACGGCCAGCTCCACGTACTCACTGTCGGGCGTCAGCGCGCAACTCTGCTTATCTGCATTCATACGCATATACTTACATATATGAACGATGCTGAGCAAGGACTCCTTGCACACCTCTTGCAAGAGATACCCCCCGGGGGTATATTTGCTGTGTTGTCAGTGAGTGGTATGTCGCGGAGGCCGGTTTTGGTTCGCCTCTTTACAACCGTTCAACCACAGCACCATCGCATCTTCTGCAATGAATGGAACTGACATGCAAACACCATCACGTACCGAACTGCCCCTGACGTCTTCATCATCGCGCTGCGCCTGCTGCTCCACCGACAAGGGCATCGCCACAGGTGCCAAGGCCGCCGGAGCCGAGTTCTCCGTGGAAGGCCTGACCTGCGGCGGCTGTGTCGCCAGCGTCGAGAAGGCCGTCAAGGCCATCGACGGCGTTGACACCGCGACCGTTGAACTTGTCCCCGGCGGCGTCTCCCGCCTGGTCGTATCCGGACCGGCCGATCCTTCGGCTGTCCGGGACGCCGTCACGTCGGCTGGATACAGCCTGACCAGCTAGTTCGAACCCACACCGGCCTGCGCCGCCTTCGTGCGATGTCGCGGCCGTCACTGGAGGAGTGCACCATGGCAGAGCACGACCATCACCATAACCACCACCCATCACCGGTCAGCGAAGCCGACCGGGAACCAACCACCCGATCCGTTGCGGATGGGATAACACCGCCCGCGATTGAGCACCACGGCCACCTGACCGGCCACGAGGACCGGGATGACCATGCCGTGCACAGCCACGGCCAGCACGCCGGACACAGCACGGCCATGTTCAAGGACCGGTTCTGGCTGACGCTGGTCCTCTCGGTCCCGGTTGTATATTTCAGCCCGATGTTCGGGCACCTTTTGGGGTACATGCCCCCGGAATTCCCGGGCTCGGCTTGGATCCCACCTGTGCTTGGCACGGTGATCTTCCTCTACGGAGGGATGCCGTTCCTCAAGGGCGGCCTGAATGAGCTGAGGAACCGGCAGCCAGGGATGATGCTGCTGATCAGCATGGCCATCACGGTCGCGTTCGTCGCGTCCTGGGCTACCAGCCTGCGGATCGGGAACTTCGATCTGGACTTCTGGTGGGAGCTGGCGCTGCTGGTGGCCATCATGCTGCTCGGCCACTGGATCGAAATGCGGGCACTCGGCTCGGCCCAGGGCGCCCTGGACGCGCTGGCGGCCCTGTTGCCCGACGAAGCAGAACGCGTCACCGACATCGGGGTCCAAACCGTGCAGGTTTCCGAACTGAGGACCGGTGACATCGTCCTGGTCCGGTCCGGCGCGCGGATGCCCGCCGACGGCACTATCGTTGACGGTCAGGCCGAGTTTGATGAGTCCATGATCACCGGGGAGTCCAAAACGGTCCTGCGCACTGTGGGGGACCCGGTCGTGGCCGGGACCGTTGCCACTGACAACACCGTCCGGGTCACCGTCACGGCCGTCGGGGATGACACGGCGTTGGCCGGCATCCAACGGCTGGTAGCCGAAGCGCAGGCCTCCTCCTCCAAGGCGCAGGCCCTCGCGGACCGGGCAGCTGCGTTCCTGTTCTACTTCGCAACCATCGCCGGTGTCATCACGTTCGTTGCCTGGGCGCTGCTGGGCAGCCTGCCCGAGGCTGTCACCCGCACCGTGACGGTTCTGGTCATCGCCTGCCCGCACGCCCTCGGGCTGGCCATCCCGCTGGTGATCGCGATCTCCACCGAACAGGCCGCCCGGGCCGGGGTGCTGATCAAGAACCGCATCGCACTGGAACGGATGCGCACCATCGATGTGGTCCTGTTCGACAAGACCGGAACCCTGACCAAAGGCGAACCCGAGGTCAGGAACACCGCCACCCTAAACGGCGCCGGGGATGATGAGTTGCTGGCCCTTGCCGCAGCCGTCGAATCCGACAGCGAACATCCCGTGGCCCGGGCCATCGTCCGGGCAGCACACAACCAAGGCCTGAAACTTCCGCAGGCGACGGGTTTCACCTCCATGACAGGCCGCGGTGTGCGGGCCATGATCGATGGCCGAACCATCCAGGTCGGCGGGCCGGCGCTGCTGCGCGAACTCGGACTCGCCGAGCCCGAACCGCTGGCGGCCTCAACCCGCGAATGGATGGGGCGCGGCGCAGCCGTGTTGCACGTCATCGTCGGCGAACAGGTGCTGGGGGCACTGAGCCTCGAGGATGCGATCCGTCCCGAGTCCCGGCAGGCCGTGGCGGCACTGCAGAGCCGGGGCGTGAAGGTTGCCATGATCACCGGTGACGCAGCCCAGGTAGCCAAGTCGGTGGGCGCTGAGTTGAACATCGATGAGGTCTTCGCCGAAGTTCTGCCCGCGGATAAGGACAAAAAGGTCGCCGAGCTGCAGGCTCGCGGCCTGAAGGTTGCGATGGTCGGAGACGGCGTGAACGACTCCCCTGCCCTGGCCCGCGCGGAGGTTGGTATCGCCATTGGGGCCGGCACCGATGTTGCCATGGAGTCGGCCGGGGTGATCCTCGCCGGCAACGACCCACGTGCCGTGCTGTCCATGGTGGACCTGTCCCGGGCAAGCTACACCAAGATGTGGCAGAACCTTGTCTGGGCGACCGGTTACAACGTCATCGCCGTGCCGCTGGCCGCCGGCGTCCTGGCGTTCGCGGGGATAGTGCTCTCCCCCGCTGCCGGGGCGGTCCTGATGTCCGTCTCCACGATCGTGGTCGCCCTGAACGCCCAGCTGCTCCGGCGGGTGAAACTGAACCCTTCGCAGGTTCGTTGACCCAACAGGTTCCTGCACCGGCGACCCGCCCCCACTGGGGGTGGGGTCGCCGGTTGCCGGTAGCCTGAAACAATACGCAGACAGGAGGACCGGGATGGCAGCACAGCGCACCACCAGCGGGTCCGTCCTGCTCAGCGCCGGGCTTCTGGCCGCAGTTCTCGCCCTCATCGCCGGGATCCTGGGCATGCATGTCATGACAGGCTCCCATTCGGCGCACGCGGCGACGACCGCCCCGGGGGCACCAACGTCTGCCGCCGGCACCGGACACACCGACCACGCGCCCACGGCGGCAGAGATTGCGGTCGTCCAGGACCCGGGCGTGGTGGGCGACGCCGTGTCCCCGGCGCAGTGCTCGTGCTCAGGGAACTGCTCAAGCCAGCATGCGATGGCCGCTTCCTGCATCCCGTCCGTGGCGCCAGCTGGCCTGACAGCGCCCCTTCCGGACAACACTGTCTCCATCACGGTGCCCTCCCCGAATTCTGCCGCCGCGTCCCGGGTTCCGTGGTCGTACCGTCCCGGCAGTCCTTCACCGGGTGAATTGTCCATCAGCAGGACGTAGGTACGCCCCTCTGCCCGGTTCCGGGCAACCTATCCAGTTGCCGTCGGCAGCCCGACCGGGCTGTCGCACGTTCCGCTTTTGAACACCTCTCTTCCCGCGGGGCGCCTGCGCGCCCCCGGAAACTTGTGAAGGACTTGATTTTGATGAACACGAAGAAGTTTTTACCTGTAGCCGCGACAGCGATCGCCACCGCAATTGCCTTGGCCGGCTGCGGCGCCTCCGGCGGTTCCGGATCCTCCGGGACTTCCATGCCTGGAATGGACCACGGCAGCAGCTCGTCCAGCCCCGCCGCGGCGGCGGACCATAACGCCGCGGACGTGATGTTTGCTCAGATGATGATTCCCCATCACGCCCAAGCCGTGGAGATGAGCGAGACGATCCTCGAAAAGCAGGACATCCCTGCGGAGGTCACGGCACTGGCTACCCGGGTCAAGGAAGCCCAGGGCCCGGAAATCGAGAAGATGACCAGCTGGCTGAAGGGCTGGGACGAATCCACCCAAGCACCCACCGGACACAGCATGGACGGCATGATGGGCGCTGAGGACATGGCGAAGCTCGACGCCGTCCAGGGAGTTGAGGCAGCCAAGCTGTTCCTGACCCAGATGATTGCCCACCACCAAGGCGCCGTGACCATGGCCCGGACCGAGACCACGGACGGCAAGAACCCGGACGCGGTGCAGCTCAGCAAGGACATTGTCAGTGCCCAGGAAGCCGAAATCCAGGAAATGCAGAAACTGCTGACCACCCTTTAGCCAGCCCCTGTTGCGCTGGTCCCGTCTCTCTGACGAGCGGGACCGGCGCCGGACGTCCGCCCTTCCTCTACTTGGAGCTTTTCCATGCAACTTTCCACTACCACTGCCGTGCGGACGGGAGCCGTCATTACCGGCGCATTGCTCGCCCTTGGCTTGGCTGCTTGCGCCCCGGCAAACCCGTCGGCGACCGACACACCGACCATTCAATTGACCGACAAAGCCCTGCCCAGCAGCCACGTGCACGGACTCACCGTCCACGGTGACACCGGCCAGGTACTACTGGCCACCCACGACGGTCTTTTCGACATGACCAAACAGCCGGCGACCAAGATCGGTGGCACCAACGACCTGATGGGGTTCACCGCCGGAAAGGACGGCATCTTCTTCGCCTCCGGCCACCCCGGCCCAGGCTCGGACCTGCCCAATCCCATCGGGCTGATCAAATCCACCGACGGAGGACAAACCTGGGAGAAGCTCTCCCGGCAAGGAGAATCCGATTTCCATGCCATGACCACCTCCAAGTCAGGCATCGTCGCGTACGACGGGCAATTGCGAAGCAGCCCCGACGGGATGACCTGGAACACTGTCGCCGCCATGTTCGCCCCGGCGGTCCTGGCCGGGCACCCTGACAGCGACACCGTGCTGGGCACGACCACCGAAGGGATCCAACGCTCCACCGACGGCGGAGCCACCTGGACCCTCAACAAGACCGGCCCGGTACTCCAGTACGCCGCATTCGCCGATCCCGACGAAGCGGCAGGCGTGGCCCCCGACGGAACCGCCTACTACTCATCCGACGGCGGCTCCACCTGGACCCAAAAGGGCAGAATCGATAATGAAGTCCTGGCCATCACGGCCGTCAATGGAGCGGACGGGAAGCCCTGGATCTGGGCTGCCACTGCCGATGGAATTGTCATCTCCACCGACGGGGGAACGAGCTTCCGTCCCGCAGGCGGATCCTGACGCACCAAGCCGCCGGACGAAAACCTGGGCCGGAAACACACCGGGCGTCGTCTGCAGAGCAGGTCTAGGGTGGGCGTGACGGCCGGTCGTCACGCCCATCCGTGACAGGAGCTGACCTTGACCCAGCGCATCACTGCGATGATTGAGCCCCACCACCGGGCAGCGGACCAGATGAACAGAAAGGTGTTGGTCGAATGCATCGCTGCCTGCCCGGATTGTGCCCAGGCATGCACAGCGTGCGCCGACGCACCGTGTGCGGAATCTGCGCAGAAGACTGCGAACACCACGCCCGGGTGGCACGAGCCTGCCGGCGCTGCCAAACTGCCTGCGCCGCTGTTATGGCCACCCTTAGCTAATTCTTAGGTGCCGGGTTGCTCCGGTTCGGGCCGCAATCCTGCCATGGTGATTGAAACGAGCCCGGACACCGCGTCGGGAGCCAGCCCTGCTGAGGCCCCCAAAGCATGCAGGCAGTAGCCGGCCAATACCTCGGGGGAAGCGTCGCTACGGATGAAACCTTCCCTGGCACCTTCCGCCAGCAGATCCGCCAGGAACGCGTTCAGGTGCTCCTCGGCATGCCCGACGTGGGGTCGGGAATGCAACCGTACCGATTGGTCGCCACCTTGGGCAGAATGTGCGATCTGAGCGTACGCCCGCAGGACCTCTTCCACCCTCTGCCAAATGTTTCCCCGCGTGCTGTCCTTCACGTGGGCGAGATGGTCCAGGTGGGATGTGACGTGCCGTTCGTGCCAAGCATCCAGGACCGCATTCACGTCGGGAAAGTACTTGTACAGCGTCGCCCGTCCTATCCCGGCATCCTGGGCGATCTGCGACATCGTCACCGACGACAGACCATGGCTGGACACCAACCCGGCAACGGCATCGAGAATGGCCCCTTTGACAGCGCCTCGATGCTCTTCGATGGTCTCATTCCACAGCTTGGGCATGACCCGATACTACGCCCCGTCACGACTTAGACAGCCTGACCTATTCGAGACATACTGTCTCGTAAAGACATTTCAGGTATCACCATTCCGATAGGAACGCCATGGATGAGAAGCAAGGTCTGCCCGGGCCAAACAAACACCCGGAGCGGGAGACGTTCACCGGCCCGCCGCGTTGGGTCAAGGTCTCCGCGATCATCGCCGGTGCCCTGCTAGTGGTGGTAGTGGCCGTCATGATCCTCAGCGGTGGAGAGCACGGACCTGGCCGGCACGGCTTCGGCATCGGCGTTCCTGGGGACAGCTCCAGCATCACCGCGGCCTCCGGCCCCGGGCATTCGTTGGACTTCGCTGGCCAGGCGTGAAGCGGCCATGGTCCTCACTTCGCCGGCAAGGAAATTCCTGCTGACCTTGCATGTGGTGTGTTCGCTGGGATGGGTCGGTGCGGTAGCAGTGTTCGTGGTCCTGGACTTGGCAGCATTGACCGGGAACATGCCCGAGCTGGGTCGACTGCTGTGGCTGGGTCTTCAAGCGACGGTCTGGTCGCTGCTGATTCCCTTGGCCTTGGGGTCGCTGCTGACAGGCGTCATCTTGGCTCTTGGCACCAGGTGGGGCCTTTTCCGCCACTACTGGGTGGTTTTGAAACTGGTACTCACCTCGATCGCCACGATCATTCTGTTCTTGTACACCCACACCATTGAGCCGTTGGCTCAAATCGCCGCGGACCCGGTCATGGCCGGTGAACGGATGCCCTCCGCTCTATTGCATACCGGCGGGGCCTTGGTAGTGCTTGTGCTGACCACTGTTCTGGCGATCTACAAACCCCGCGGCGTTACCCGCTACGGGCAGCGGAAGCAGCAGCGGGCCGGCATCCAATCAACACCTTGACCTCGCCGCTCAAAGTTGGGCCCGGGAATTGGATGCCCATTTGCCTATTGCCGGGTTGGTCCCGTGTCTGCGGGCAAGACAGGTTTTTGGCGCCGCAATTGGAGGATTTCTCCGTGGGCTGCTGCGAGGGCGGCTTCGAGTTCGGCGATCCTTTTCCGGTTAGTTGATCGTTCATGGGTGAGTTTGGCGGTGAGGGTCCTGACGATGCTGCTGGTGTCAGGGAGTCGCGGCTCGGGCAGCGCGACGGCCGCGGCGGGTGCGGTGGAAGGTGCAGTTTTGTCGCGGAGGTCCATGATGCGTTCGCGCAGGTCGAGGGTGCGGTAGAGGAAGTCTTTGGAGACCCCCGCTTCTGTTGCCACTGTCTGGAAAGTGATCGGACGGCCGGTCTTCAGGAGCCGTCGCAGTCCCTTTTCAGCTCGGGCGATAGCGGCTTCGCGTTTTGCCCAGGCGGCCCGCCGGAGGTTCTCGGTGTTACCCCCCGCCATCTAGCCTAAGACCTGACCCGGAGCACGTTGAACGTCGGAGTCTGTCCGTGCCAATGTTCCAGCTCCGGCCACGGGTGCCGTGCCGCGTGCGGGATCTTTGATGGCGTCGACGATGCCCTCCAGGGCGCGCTGTTCCCGTCGGCGGAGGGTAAGCCACACGTGGTTCTCGCTCATCGGCTCGCCGGTTCGCTGTTGGTGGGCTTCCTGGCGTTTGTCGACGAGGGCGTCCAGCGCAACCAGCTCACCCTCGTGGATGCCGAGGAAACGTTCGTCGGTGACGAACAGGTCGCAGGTCAGGCACGCGTTGCCCTTTGCGCAGGTTTGGGCCGGCGGGAGCGTGCA
Organism: Arthrobacter sp. DualSoilB13; assembly: GCF_055389195.1. Classification (NCBI taxonomy): domain Bacteria; kingdom Bacillati; phylum Actinomycetota; class Actinomycetes; order Micrococcales; family Micrococcaceae; genus Arthrobacter; species Arthrobacter sp. DualSoilB13. The sequence goes on from NZ_AP035866.1 coordinate 57,274, forward strand.
CCATCCGTTGGGAAGGACACGGTCGGTGCGGGCGTCGAGGGCCATCAGCTCGTAGAGGTCCTCCGGTGACATGCGCGGCTGGCTGCCCTCCGCCGTGAGCTTGCGGTACTTGATAAATTCTGCTTTTGCCGTTGCGTCCAGTGTCTGGGCATAGTGCATGGTCATCTCGGGGGTGGTATGGCCGAGGTATCGCTGGACGACGTGAAGCGGGACGCCGGCGTTCAGCAGGTTTGTGGCCTTGGTGTGTCTGAAGTTGTGCGTTCTGGCCAGTTTGAGTGGTTGGTCGTTTTCGTCGCGGATGTCGGCGAGGTCGACCAGTTTGCGCAGCTGCGTGCGGAAAACATGACTGCTGTAGGGGCGTTGACCGTGCAGGTTGTTATGGCTCCGGATGAACAGATATTGCGGAGGCTCTGTTATCTGATTCCGGTCAAGATGGTCTTTGAGCCAGCGCTGTTGCTCGGCAATGATCTCCATCGCCTCCGAATCGATGAAGATCGTTTCGGGTGCTCCGTCGATCTTGGTCTGCTGGTACCGCAACTTCGCGATCCTCTCCGACCCCGGGTCTTCCGCTCCCGGAACTGGTATCAACGGATTGACGTCGATCATGCAGATTTCGCTCGCGCGGCGACCTGTCGCGATGAGCAAAAGGAGGATCCGCATCGCTTGGGGATCTCCCAGACCTCCGTCCGACCTTGAGGTCCCCAGCAATGGTGCGTGCTGGGCGATCTGGGACATCGTGTGCTCGGAATAGAGCCGGGTTTCGTCCAGCGGCTCTTTCTTCGACTTCCGCGGGAGGTCACCTGGTCGAATGAGGCGAAGATAGTCCGGGGACAGAGTTGCCCAGCGGGCATCGATTCCGTTCTGTGCCGCGTCACTGGCCTGATCGACCATGAACTCATACAGCCCCCGAACCGCGGCCACAATGGAGGAAACACCAGAGAGCTCGCGTCGGCTGCCGCTTCGGGTTTTGAAGGCGCTCTCCGAAAGAAAGTCGAGCATCAAGGCCCTCCGTTCCCTGGCATCCCTGGCCAGCAGCGGAGTGTCGACACCTCGACGGGTGAGGAACCTGCCGAAAACTTTGATCCCGTTGTGTCTCTGCAGTACCGTTCCCCACGCGATGTCACCTCGTTCCAGCTCGGTCTTGACGAAGAACATCCCGCCCTGCCTCAGCCAGTCTGGTGCGACTTCGTGCCAATGGATGGCTGTCGTCTTGGGCGGGAAGTTCCGTCCCAGTGGGATGCGGGCGTCCAATTCCAATGACCAGATTTCCCGTTTCCACCAAGGGCCGTCGTCGTAGGCAAACCACAACAACTTCGAGGCACGGTCCAGCGGTCCGGTAATGGTTCGCAACGTTGAGGGGTTGGGCAGCACCCGGGTTCTTCTCGCCCAGGAAATGCTGAGCTCTTTCCGCCATTGGGATGGCGTGCGGCCCATCAGGCTTTCCCCATCCTGTCCCTCTGCTTTCAGCCGGCGGGAAGTCTCTGCCAGTTCCCTGACGAGCAGTCCCAGCGGCGAGCAGGGAACACGGCCGCCACCTTGAACGATGCGCCAGATGACGTACTGCATTTCCCGCTGCATTACAGGTGGGAGCCCGTCCAGATGAATATTGCCGATCTTGGAGTGGTAGTAAGCGAAGAAGGGCAGATACTGCGCCGGGATCGTGGTCCGGGTGTAGTGCAGTAACCGCATATTATGTGGAACCTGGTTGCCCAACGCGTGGTTGGCCTCGGCCGTGAAAGGATTTCTGCCGTTGAGGCTCAGCGCCTCCAGAGTTCGCGCGTCAGCGGATTTCATCCTGGCCCCTCCATCGGTTCGTTAGTCTTTGCCAGTCGGCAAGGGACTGGAGTTCCTCGTCATCGGTGACCCAGGCATACAGATCCAGGGTTGTCTGAACGTCAGCGTGTCCGAGCCGCCGGCTCACCACATGGATCGGGGCACCGGCCAGGAGCATTGCCGTGGCATGGGTGTGGCGGAACCAATGAGGCGTCCAGTCCTGCGGCACCGCAGAGCCCAGGTCCCTTCGAATGCGACCGACGCGTTTGTAGACGGTTTCCGACCTCAGGGGTTTGAACTCGTGCCCCCGCCTCAGGTTGACGAACACGTAGGCCTCATCCATCGTTGACACCACCAGATCCATTCCCGCTTCACACAACTGCCAGACGTATTCGGCGTAGAGCCTGTCCAAGCCATCGGAGATATGGATCTTGCGGTATCGCGAGCCTTTGACCCTTAAGCCGTACGGGTGGTCATCGCGCGGTGCGACCTCAAGATAGGGGTTTTCCCCGCGGCCGGAATGCCAGTCCCGATGCTTTAAAGACAGGGCTTCGCCCAGCCGGAGCCCGGTCTCCTCTAACAAGGTGAAAAGCAAGAGGTCCCGGACAGACCCGTTCCACTCCCCCGCTTTCGGATCGAACCGACCACAGTGATCCTTGATCGCGTCGATCTGTCGAACCGTCAGGATAGGAGCGCTGGACCGCCGCTTCGGCAGGCTGACCGACGCGCTGCGGCGCAGTCCACGGCTTGTATGACCCAGAAACGGCAGATAGGGACTCCGGGACGGGCGGTCGGAGTAAACGATTGCCCCGAAGTCGTACCCGCGCCACTGATGAAATGCATAGAAGGAGCGCACGCCCTGGATTCTCAGGGCAGCTGTTGAGGGAGCGCTCTTGGAAGCCGTGGCGGTCCCGTAAAGAGGAACCACGTCGGGAGGAATCCCGGTACGAATCCATGCCAGAAAGGCTGACATATCCTCGAGTTTCACTTGGGCCCAGGTTCGGCCGCGGGCTTCCAGGAAGTCCCACCACAAGCAGAGCGATCGCGAGTAAGACTTAACGGTGTTGGGTGAATGGCCGGTCTGTCTCAGGTGCTCGAAATAGAGCTCTATCTCCGGAATCGGAAGGAAATCGCCTCCGAGAACTGTCCACGTGGTTTCGGCACCATCGACTTGAACTCGCTGGACTCTCGCCATTGGTCAGCTCCCCTCCCCCATCAGCCTCCCGTTCGGAAGCCAACTGAGGTGGGACTGGAAGTGAACGATGAACGGAAACCCGGGATCTGCCCGGTGAAGACGAATACCGGATAGCGCTGTCTTCGACAGCGACAACGCGCCATCAGTTCCTGTTGAAGACGTTAAAGAACTGTCGGAAGCTGTACCGGATAAGCCGGAACGATAGCCCTGCGCTTCACCGCGGCTGAACGGAACGATGGTTTCTCCAGGATGGTCTCGCTCCTGGCGTTGATGAGCCTGGATCCGATCTTGGTGTCCTTTGCCCAGGACGGCACCAGCCCCCATTTGGCGATGAGGAGGCGTCGGTCAAAGGATCCCTCGTCCAGGCGTTCGGCCACTATCGGGACGTTCTGGGTCGGGGCGACGTTCCAGCTCGGCCCTGGAGGGCTGCCCTCGACTTCCTTGGCGTCGAAGTGGCTTAGAAGGTCGCTCGTTGCTTTGGACATCACGTATCTGCCGCACATGTGCCTATTCTTCCCACAAAACCGTCATCCGAAACCCAGAGCGTGCAGGGCGTCCGCTATTTATCGGCCCAGCGTTCGTGTCCGGCTTGGCGGCTGATCCCTGCGGCACGGCCGATGTCTGCCCAGGAAGCCCCGGCAGCTTTGGCGGCTGCGACGGTTTTATCCTTCCTTAGAACCGGTACATGCACGCCTAGTCACCGCCCGGCTTCGTCGATGACGGCTTTCTCCTAGCGAAAGCGTGCTTGTTCGGTCCTAAGCATGTCGAATGGGTTGATGTAGGGCACGCCGAGATGGCGGCAGGCGTCTGGGATTTTCACGCGTTTGATGGAGTCCGGCGCTGGTGTTTCGTGAGTGACGACGACGTATCCCTCTGCCGCGGCATGGGCCACAAGGTGGTAGTCGGCAGATTGTAGAAACTCTGATATCGCGCTGGCTTTGAATCCCTTTTCCGGGCTGCTGGCCCAGGCAGCCAGCGCCGCGAGCTGCGGCGTGATTTTGGCCGGAGGGCACGCTGCAAAAAAGCCTGACGGCCGTTCCTTCGCCCACTCGGCAAGCTCGTCATGGCCGCGCAGGAGCTCCTGACCGACTTTGTCAACGCTCCGGAGCTTCCCTGAGTCGTGATTCGCTTCGATCCACTCCCAGAATCCTGGGACGAAGTCGAAGCCGTAGTGGGCGTTCTTTGCTGTTACGAATACGTTGGCGTCCAAAAGGTACGTCACTTACAGGGCCCCAACCTTTTCTCCCAATTTATGGAACACCGCGGGGTTGTGCGATCCCGAGAGTTCGAACGCCTGTCGATGCAGAGTGCCGCCCTCTTTGGTGTCGGCAACGAGTGCGCGGATGAAGCGTTTTCCCAAGCGATACTGCTGAGTGTTGTAGTAATCGCCGCCGGATCCGGCCCGACGTGCCTTCCCCATGACCCGATCGAGCTCGTTTTCGAACTGCTCCCTGTAGCTATCCCAGTTCCAGTTGGTCAGGTCGAAGATCCTGCGCAGGACCACAAGGGTGCTGACCTTGTAGACGCGGGCAAGCCGGTCGAGTTCTTTGGTCAGGTCGCCGCCCGCACGGTACTCCTGCCGGAGATGGGCCAAGGGGACCAACAGTTCCGCCGCTACGGAGTTGCACCATTTCTCGATGTCGTTGGATTCAATGACGTGCAGGTCAGGACGGGAGACGGCGGATTGGCCGAGCCATACGTGTGCGATTTCGTGGGCGAGGGTGAATATCTGCGCGGCTTTGGTGTCTGTGCCGTTCACGAACACGACGGGTGCCGTGCTATCGGCCAGGGCAAATCCACGGAACTCGTTTGGGTCAAGAACGCGATGGGTGTTGGAGCCGACGATACCGCTGATCATTACCAGGATGCCTGCATCCTCAGCCAGCGTCGCGAGGCCAAACAAGGCGTCTTCCCACTTGGCGTAGCGGTTCCTGGTCTCCCAGTTCAGACCAAGCACTTCCGCTATCTGCAAGGCGGCTTGAGTAATGGGCGTCCGGGTGGTTACAGATCCGACAAATCCCAAGGGGTCCAGGTCGCGGCGTGCTGCGTAGTCGAGGTACCAGTCTTGGCGTCGTTCACAGATGTAGATGGTCTCCAGGAGATCCGCGCTGGGGTTCTCGACAGCTTCGTTGCGTATCGTTCGGAAGTCCGGGAGCGGTAAAGGCTCCTGGATAGGCGCCGGGAGGAAGAAATACCCGAAAGGGGTGTAAGTCGCCTCGGCATAGTTTTCCAGCTGGCGCATCGTTGGCTTGACTGTGCCGTTTTCCCATTCCGGCAGACGAGGGAACTTACTGATGAGATCGGCGACAGACTTTCCTGCCCGTTGGCGCGCCCAGGCGAAGATGCTGAGAGCGACATCCACGCGCTCGACCATTACTCCCCCGCTTTTCCGACACTCCTTGGTGTCGCTTCAGTATACGGAAGGCGGCTAGAACGTCACTTTCACCACAGACTGCTACCGACATTTCAGGAATGTTCGACCTACATCAGGCAAGCGAAGGACTGCTGGGAAAGCAGTGAGGAGCCCCTTTCCAAGGGGGCTCCTCACTGGCGAAGACGCCCTCGGCGTGACACTAGTTCACCGGAGCCCCTTTCTGACCCAAGCGATCAGCTGGTACTCCTTGCCGCAGGTAACCTGAACACCGGGGACTCAGGCCATCTTCCGCTACGAGACGACTTTTGCTTCCCGCAGCAGGTCACCTAAGCCCTGGGTTTACTGGTCCCGGACACTCATCTCCTGCTGCGAACTTCAGCGGTGCAACTCGATAAAACTAAATTAGCACACGGAATCTGCCTCCTTCCCAGCAACGGCGCGGGCATTTTACGTTTGCCGAACAGTTGAAAGTACCTTTACTATAGTTTTAGGTGGAACCATAGCTGAGGAGTACGTCAGTGGCTGCTATCAGAAGTATGTAGGACATTACGAGTACCGTGCATGCCAGTTAGAGCAGCCTCCTGTTCAGCAGGCGCAAAACTCATCTGTGGAAGGAGAATCGGGCCGTGCCTGACACTGCAAACGGGGTGGACATAGCGGCCGTGCTGGCAGACCCCCTTCTGCGATCGAAAGCCATAGCGCGGGAAGTCGACAGGAGCTTGGGCGCCCGTAAAGCCGTTCCGATCCGGAACTCCTTCGTTCGCAATGACAACCCGGCCCAAGATGCTCCGTTGAAGAAACTGGTCTCCATTGGCGGCGGACGTGGCGGGGCAGTGACGGTCCTGCTGTATGTAGCGCTTATTTGGAAGTGTGCCAAGAAGCCCTTCGACGTGAAACTGCCGGCACGAAAGTGGGCCGAGCTCCTAGGTTTGGCTGATCCCACCGGCAAGGGAGCGCGACGGATCACCCATGCGTTGCAGACCTTGGCAGACAATCAGCTCATCAGGCTCGATAAAGTCCATGGCGAAGCAACTAAAGTCACTCTTCTTGACGAATCGGGAGACGGTTCTGCATATGAGCTTCCCTCGACGGCCTATTCCCGGCATGGCCTAAAGAAGGACCTCTATTTCAAGGTCTCCGGCAAGCTGTGGACTTCCGGGGACTTGCAGCAACTGAGCGCTTCCGGCCTCGCCATGCTCCTGATCCTCCTGGAAGAAGGGGGATACAGACCCAGTGAGAACCCCATGAAAGCTCTGCACTTGTTCCCCAAGGGACGCGACATCTGGTTCACGACCGAAAACTTTCCGGCAAGATACGGCATAAGTGCTTCCATGCGCTCACGCGGCACCAAGGAACTTGAAGAGGCCGACCTGCTGGAAACGACGCGAATGCCTGTTGGCCCTCCCGGGGCGTTTCTGTCATTCACCACAGAAAAGGTGCGCAAGGTCTACACGCTTCACGGCAATGCCCTGGTGTCCGAACAAGAACCTGAATCAAAGGCTAGGACTGCGACCACAAAATCTGCTGGCCGCACGACAACAGTGAAGCCGGGCCGCAAGAAACCCGCTGCCAAGTAGAGCCACTCTCCCTAAGGCCAGAGCCGTACCGCGCCGGATTGGCTGCTGAAGGGTTGCCATCAAAACGACCCTCGCCCTACTGTGGCCAGCAAAGCCGCTACTGATTTCGAGAGCGGATCATTGTGCGAATTGAGGTTCCAGGCCACGGCAGCTACCGTCTCTTCTTCGACTGGCTCGCCGGCACGGGAGCTTTGCACTAGCAACATAGACACGCGGGTCCGGTAGAAATTCCAAAGCACGTCTACATGCTCCTGACATGCCGGTGTCATCCTCGGGGTCACCAGTTGCTCAACGCCAACCTCGGCAAACGGATCATGGTACGGCGCCAGGGCATCCGCCGCCTTCCCGCAGCCCGCCACCGGGCAGTGTACTTTCGTGTCCATCCTCAGTCCTCTCCTGGGTTCCTGATCCCAGAGTTCCGCCGACTTCAGGTGTTAAGTGGGATGGATGCCGTGTCGAAATTTCTGAGCCCAGTGGATCGCCTCTCTTTGGAACGCCCACCGGTCCCCCGTTGGTGGGCTTTGCGGCGCGATGCCGTAGCTGTCCCAGTTCCTTAGATGGGGGACGGTCCGTCAGGCAGATAAACCGGGCGTACCCCTGTGGCAGGCGACTGATCAGATTTGTGTCATCCCTGGGAGGCATCTTCTGCTGAACCAGCCACACGTTCTATATCGCTGATCAAGGGACGGAAGCCCGCACCAATTCCTTTGAGCTTGAATTGAACACCTTCGCCAAGCTGCGGGGTCAGCTTTTCCTCAAATGTGTAGCTGACGGATTCATCGTCATTACTCGTCATTGCCTTCAGGTCGCTGCCCCACATCAGCTGCGGATAGAGGACCTCGGGAGAGCCAAAACGTCCTTGAGAAGGGTCTCCGACCAACCACCCATTGATGAACTTGTGCGTGGACCTCCAATCCACGGGCTTGCGCGCCTCGATCTGCTCGGCAATCTCGGCGGGCAGCTGGAGCACATCCAGCACCGTCCGCCGCACATAGTCGAAGACCTTGTCGCATACGTCAGCGGCATCGGATTGAATCTCGTTGGCTGCTCTGAAGCCATGCTCAAACCCGTCGCTGACCAGCTTTGCGAGTCGATGCGTCTCGAGGTCGCCCTGAAAAATCGCCTGCTGCCTGATGGCAATCAGCAGGTCGCGCTTCCAATTCCTGTCGCCGGTATCGATGCCGTAGGAGATCGCTAGGTCGTTCTCGCTCTTGCCTGTGCTCCTGCAAATATGCCGCAGAGTCGCCTTGGAAAGGTTCTCGATTCCAATCCACAGATGGTTTAGGGCCAGGAACTCGCTGCCAAAAGTCCAATGCTCCAACGCAAAGGCATACTGGGAAAGGCAGCGCCACAGCCTTTGTTCGTCCTCGCCGCCGACCGCAGCAATGACCGCTTCCGAATGAGCGCTATCGATGAAACGGCCACGTTGCGGATTCTCGTGGTCACGGAAGTGCCGATAGAACTGTACAAATTGAAGCCCTTCCTCTGACGAAGGCTGCAGCTCATACACAACATGGATTCGGGGCTCACCGACCTCGGCATTCGTTACGAAGGCGATGATCGGGCGGAGCCAGGAAGCTGCTTCCGTGCCTATTGCGATTGCCTCGTCAAGATCATCGGCTTCAATTTCAAACTGAAAAACGAGCTCCCGCGGTACATGAAGAGCCTCATCGCCTGCGTACCTTGTGACCACAGCCAACCAAACGCGCCGGCCCGAGTCATCAGGGAGTTGGATCAGCCATGAAGCGTCCGGCCGGAAAACGGCAGAGGACTCCGCCAGAAGAACTATCCGGAAAAGCGGCTGGGTCTTTTTCTCCGTCATGCCGGGGAGTCTAGTCTTACCGGCAAGGTCACAAACTGTCATGCCGTCCGCGCCTGGCCAGAATCCAGACGTCCCACTTCCTTAGAAGTGGCACACGGGGTATGGACCACTGCCCTATCAGTTCAGAGCCGCGAGAATCCGCTTCGTCTTGTTGTCCCGGTTGTTATCCCAAAACAGGAGCAACACTTGACCGTCACAGAGACAGTTTTTGGCACGGTTCGACATAGTCATCGGATACGCGATGGATGGACCTGCAGACCGCACCGGTCATGACGGTCTGCAGGTCGGCGTCGGCGGGACGCCGAGATGGCCTATTGCTATGCCATCTCCTCGCGCAGCCCCATCAAGGTAATCAGTTCCCAAGCAGCATGTGCGGCAGCCAGGCCAGTTACTCCCGCGTGATCGTAGGCGGGGGCCACTTCGACGACGTCGGCGCCGACGACGTTGAGGCCACGAAGCTTGCGCAGCACTGAGAAGAACTCTCTGGTGTTGATTCCAGCAACTTCCGGTGTTCCCGTCCCGGGCGCATGGGACGGGTCCAGCACGTCAATATCTACGGAGATGTAAACCGGGCTGCCGCCAACACGTCTGCGTATTTGGGCGACGATGCTGGAGATGGAGCGTTCTTGAAAATCTTCGGTACGGATGATTTCAAACCCTGCTTTGCGGTCATCGTCGAGCTCGGAGGAGTCGTAGATGCCCCCTCTGATTCCAACGTGTTGGCAGCTTTCCATATCCATTAGCCCCTCTTCCGCTGCTCTGCGGAACGGGGATCCGTGCCAGATGGACTCGCCATGCAGCGCGTCCCAAGTGTCCAAGTGGGCGTCGAAGTGAATCACTGCGAGTGGACCGTGTTGGGAAGCAGCAGCCCTCAGCAGGGGCAGAGCGATGGTGTGGTCGCCACCGAGGGCCATAATCCTGGTGCCTTGAGAGGTCAGTGCCTTCGCTGCCGCTGCAATTGTGTTGACAGCACGTTCGGTCCCGTACGGGCTGACGGCCACGTCGCCTGCATCGACAACTTGCTGCAACCGGAAGGGATAGGCGTCGTGGATCTGGTGGTAGGGATGCAGTTGCCGAGAGTTTTCGCGGATGTGCGAGGGCCCGAACCGTGCACCAGGTCGGAAACTGGTTCCCGAATCAAAGGGAATGCCCAGCACTGCCACGTCGGCTCGCGGAACGTCTTCGATCCGGGGCAAGAGGGCGAAGGTTGCGATTCCTGCATAACGGGGGAATTCAGGATCGCTCCGCGGCCCTGTGATTTCGCTGGTGGTCATGCTTTTTCCTTTCGTAGATGCGGCCGATACTGGTCGTCTTTCAGGAACGCCAAGGGAGCCCTCCTGTAATGGCTTTTGGGCAGCCGGAACCCTCGGGGCGGCTGGACGCGTGATGGGTCGTTCCCCCGCAGGCAAATGCAGGCTCCTGCCGGGCGGGTCTTGTGAACCTGTGGCTATTCAGTGCTTAGGCAGTTACGGCATCCTTGAGGGAGTGGTCAAGTATGTGTGCCCAAAAGGGTGAACCAGGTGACCTATTCGACAAGCTTGGCAAGTCCAGCGGCTGTTACCTTCAAGTCCGGAATGGGTTCCTGGAAGGCAGTTGCCGTGGCGTGGTGACTCTGGAGCGCCCTAAGGTGAATGAGCAGCAGAGCCGCTTCTTCATTAGTTGTCGTGCCGCCGCTTGCCTTTTGCCTGCCGGTTAGGATGTCCCGGATCCGCACGTCGACTCTACTGATACTCGTCTGGAGTTCGGCAGCGAGTGCCGGGTCATCCAATGACCACAACATAACTTGGAGCTCAGTTCGCAGTTCTGTCAGCAGCTGGCTGGCATCGCTCTCGTCCCAGCAGCCGGCGATGCTGACCAAGGTTGCGCGGAGGTCGAAATCGGGACTTATCGCTGACTCGACACGGTCCAACAAATCGCTATTCATGCGATCGAACAGGGCCGCGACAAGACCTCTCTTCCCGCCAAAGCCCGAGTACACCGCGCCCGTCGTCACACCTGCAGCTTCAGTGATCTCTTCGAGGCTGACTGCTGATCCCCTTTCAGCGATCAGCCGTTCAGCAGCGTCCAGCAACGACTTCTGTGTCCGCTGCTTTGCTTCAGCCCTGCTTAGTCGCATCCGACCCTCCCTCTCCAATGGATGCTTACATGCTATTGCAATAACGGCATTATCTAAGTAATCATGTTACTCATGCTTGAAGAGAAGATGTACACAGAAGCGCTATACGACTTGGTCGGGGTTGTCGAGGAACGAACAACCTTCCCGACTGTCGATGAGATGCACGACTTCGTTGAGAAGCTGGCAGCGAACCACCCGGACTTGGTGGAAGTTTCCACGATTGGACGCTCAGGCGCCGGTGAGGAACTCCGGAAGCTAACGGTCGGCAGCGGTGCTAGGAATATCCTGATCGTTGGAAACCCGCACCCAAATGAACCCATTGGCATGGCGACGATCCAACATCTCGCGCGGCGGCTGTGTGAGCGGCCCGCGATGTTGGAGGATCTGGGCGCCAAGTGGCACTTTGTGCCCTGCATCGACCCCGACGGAACACGCCTGAACGAGGCGTGGTATTCCGGTCCGCACACACGGACGAACGTTGCAAGGAACTTTTACCGCCAGGCCATGTCCGGCCAAGCTGAATGGACTTTCCCGGTGGAACACGATGGCCGTGTGTACGGTGACCCCATCCCGGAGACGCAGGCCTTGATGCGGCTCATTGACGGAACCGAACCGGAGCTGGTTGTGACTTTGCACAACGCCGACTTCGGGGGTGGCTTCTTCTACGTGACCGGCGGCGACCCATCGTACTGGTCCGGGCTCACCGACATACTTGAGCACTACGGAGTGGAGCAAGAGGGCGGCCTTCCTGACTTGCCAGGAGCCCGGAAGTTTGCCCCCGGGGTTTTTGAACTGGTCAGCTTCGGTCAGATGTACGAGGCCCTTTCCGTGATGGATGCGGAACTTGCCGAAGAGATGCTGTGCGGGGGCAGCGCTCGAGACTATGCAGCCGGGGTGGGTGCTGCGACGCTGATCTGTGAGCTTCCGCTGTGGTCCGACCCTCGAGGTTTCGATAACGCAAGCACAGGGATGCCCTTCGGGGAACTTATGCGGTTGTCGGCATCAAATCTCAGATCAAGCGGAGAGCTCTTCGACCGAATGCTCAGCCAAGTTGAAGGAAAACTTGATACGGGTAGCCCCTTCCACAGCGCCATGAATGATGCGAGAAGCCTTATCGACGAAGCCGCCCAGAGCCGGATGATCGATTGGCAGGATGACAGCCAGCGATACGCCACCGAGGCCGAAGTTTTCATGGAATTAAGAGGGACTCCTGACACCTTGCTGCTTCGCGCCGGTGGCACGCTCCTACGTCTACTCGAAGACTCAGAGCCTTCCCCGGAAGTGAAGAACCTGCACGCCGAACTTTCCGAGATGTTCGAGTCCTGGTCACGCGAAATCGAACTCGACAGGCCCGGCATTCCCGTTCCAATCTCAGATCTCGTAGGTATCCAGAGCGCAGCGATCCTCATGGCAGCATCCCGTGTTCGCGAAGGATTGCCCGTCTAGGGCAGGAAGCATCCAGGCTTGCCCGCCAGTTCTCACACCAAACACCAATCCGTCGTCAAAGATGCCGCATGGAGGCTTTCGTGTCCCAAACAGTTACACCGCCAACACACACAGCGACGAGTCGTCCTGTTCTTGCCCTCGTTATACTTTCGCTTATCGCCATAGCTGAGCCCTTTCTCGCTGGTCTCATCCTGCCGACACTGCCCCTGTTGCAGACCGAGCTGGGCGTCGACCCTTCAACTTTTGCGATAGCTCTCACTGCGTCCACTCTCGCGGGCGTTGTTGCTACGCCGCTGGCAGGGCGCATGGCCGACATATACGGTCCCCGACGAACCCTGCTCGTTGTGCTTACAGCCGTCATCATAGGTGGGTACACGTCTGCATTCGCGGATGGATTCCCAGTCTTCCTTGTGGGCCAAATCCTCGTCGGTTGTGGGTTCGCCCTTGTTCCGGTGATCTTCGTTGTCCTCCGGTCCGCCTTTGCGCCAGAGCACATGAAGGTAGCAACTGGTGTTGTCATCGCCATGCTGACGGCCGGGGAAGGCCTTGGTCTTTTGTTGTCGGGCCCGGTCGCACTCTCCCTTTCAAGGGCCGCACTCTTCGCCATTCCCACAAGCTTCCTGGTCCTCGCGGCCCTCTTCCTGTGGTTTTCGAAATCAGTAAGCGACACTGCCAGCTCAACTCGCATGCTCAAGATGCCGTGGCTGGGAGCGGCCTTGCTGGCCTCAGGCCTGCTGGCCCTTTTTGCCGGCTTAAACCTCGCACCTGACCTCGGGTGGTTCACGTGGACCACGCTGGGCCTCGTGGTTGCGGGATTGGTCATCCTGATCCTCTGGTTCATCTCCGAGCGACGTTCGAAGAACCCATTGGTCGAAGTAGGCCTGCTTAGCCAACGCGGCATCTGGGCCCCGATGCTTGTCAGCGCTGCCGAGGGAGCGACGATGGCCGCGACATCCTTCATGATTCTTCAGCGGATTTCCTTGCCAACGGATACCGGCTACGGGCTCGGTGCCGACGTCACGCAAACAGGTCTCTTCCTCATCTGCGGCTCCATAGCCGGAATTATTGCTTCCCCGTTGGCAGGGCGGATTGCAGTCTGGACCGGAACGGCATTCATGGCAACAGTCGGCAGCGGCCTGCTCGTCGCGGGAGCCGTTTGGCTCGTGTTGTTCAACGGTGCCACTGAGGTAATCACAGGCCTGGTACTCATCTTCGCCGGTTCCGGCGCAGCTTCCTCTTCGGCGTATGCCGCCACGACACTCTCAGCGCCAGCGGACGAGGTAGGCATCTCTACAGCACTGATCGCTTTGTCCAGAAGCCTTGGCCTTGCCCTGGGTACCCAATTGGGCGCAGTCGCCTTGGCTGACCCCGAACTACCGCAGGATGACTTCAGCCGCGGTCTGCTGTTGGCCGCAGCTGTAGCGGCCACGGGCCTTATCACCAGCCGGTTTTTCCCCAAGGACCGCGGTCGGATGACCGCCCCGGTCGAGTAAGAAATCTCAGTGGGCTTGGAAAGCCCAGGAGGTGACTTACCACCGGTAAGACATCAGCGTTCCGAAGCGCCGATGGCGTCAGCAAACAAGGGTGGCATGCCCTGGTCGGCGCCTGCGTGTTTCCCAAAAGTATTGGAGACTTAAATTGCCAGGAGAGAACCTTACCGAACGTGAGGCAGAGGCGCGGTCAGCGCTAGTGACCGTCCATGAGTACGACATCCATGTGGACCTGACGACGGGTCCGAGGACCTTCCTTAGTCGAAGCACCGTGAGGTTTTCGGCCACCAGCAAAGAAGGCACGTTCATAGACGCCATGATGGAGAGCGTCAGCTTAGTTCGCCTTAACGGCAAGGATCTGGATCCGAGGGAAGTCTGTGACGGCGCCCGGATCCACCTCCCGAATCTGGATCAGCAGAATGAGCTCACCGTCGTCGCCCAAGGCCGGTACATGAACACCGGTGAGGGGCTCCATCGTTTCCAGGATCCTGTAGACGGCGAAACATACCTCTACACGCAGTTTCAGGTCGCGGATGCCAGAAGGGTCTTCGCTGTCTTCGATCAGCCGGACCTCAAGGCGGAGTTCCGCTTTTCCGTGACCGCACCCCCGGATTGGGTGGTTATCTCCAACGAACCGTCAATCGAGCCCATGATTAATGCTGTTGGAAGTAAGACGTGGGGTTTCGGGAGAACTCCACGGATTTCCAGCTACATCACTGCGCTGGTGGCCGGGCCTTTTGGGGCTGCACGCGGCCAGCTTGAGAGCGTCGACGGCCGAACTGTTGAGCTGGCGGTATTCGCGCGCAAGAGCCTCATGCAACACGCGGACGCCGATGACATTCTCGAGAAGACCCGTCAGGGCTTCACGTATTTTGAAGACCTTTTTGGATGCCCGTATCCCTTCGCGAAGTACGATCAGATCTTTGTCCCCGAGTTCAACGCGGGTGCCATGGAGAATGCAGGCGCAGTGACGATTTCTGAAGAACTGCTCTTCCGGTCAAAGGTTCCTGATGCGCTCCGGGAACGCAGGGTCGTGACCGTTCTTCACGAATTGGCCCATATGTGGTTCGGGGATCTTGTGACAATGCGTTGGTGGGATGACCTTTGGCTCAACGAATCCTTTGCTGAATGGGCCGCTACGATGGCTGCTGCAGAAGCCACGGAGTGGACCGACGCATGGGCAACCTTCGCCGTCAAGGAGAAGGAGTGGGCCTACTACCAGGACCAATTGCCATCGACCCATCCAGTGGTGGCAACAATTGCCGATCTCAATGATGTTCAGGTCAATTTCGACGGAATTACTTACGCCAAGGGCGCGTCGGTGCTCAAGCAGTTGGTGGCGTGGGTGGGCCTTGATGCCTTTATTTCCGGTCTGCGCACGTACTTCAGCAAGCATCGTTGGATGAATGCCACGTTCGGTGACCTGATTGTTGAGCTCGAGAAAGCGAGTGGGCGGAGCCTGCAGCCTTGGGCTGCCAAATGGCTTCAATCCGCAGGGGTGAACACGTTGAGAGCCCGGATCGAAACCGATGATTCCGGCCATATGACGTCGGTGAAAATTCTTCAATCCGGTGCTGGTGAAGACCCGATCCTGCGAGCACACCGCATCGCTATTGGCTGTTACGAGCTGTTGGATGGAGAACTCATCCGTATCAAGAGGGTCGAACTTGACGTCGATGGAGAATCGACCGAGGTGGTCGCCCTGAAGGGAATGCGCAGGCCAGCACTGGTTCTTTTGAACGATGAGGACCTTGCGTATGCAAAAGTCCGTCTTGATGAGTCCTCGCTTGAATTTCTGTGTGCTCATTTTTCGGCACTCAAGAGCCCCTTGGCGAGAGCCTTGGTGTGGGGATCGCTTTGGGACGCTACCCGGGACGCCGAAATGGCTTCAAGAGAATTTATCGCCTTTGCGCTCGAACATCTCCCTGACGAATCATCGTCGACAACGATGCAGGTCGCGCTTGCCAATGTTCTGACTGCCGCTGAAGTGTATACATCACCTGACCGCCGCGGCGAAGTCAGGAACATCGTGGCCGACAGTCTATGGGAGTTCGCCGAAATGGCATCTCCTGGAAGCGACGCACAATTGCAATTCATCTCGGCCTTCGCATCGATCGCCGAAGCCAGTTCCTATCTACCTGATCTCCAATTGGTGTACTCAGGCAAGCGCACACTTGCTGGACTTACCCTTGACGCAGACCTCAAATGGCAGTTGTTGACCGGACTGGTTAGTGCAGGACTCGCAGGAGAGCCGGAGATCGAGGCACTGAAGCGTTCAGACAATACCGCTAGGGGCAACGAATCCGCTGCCCGGGCTCGGGCGGCCATCCCAACCCAGGGAGCGAAAGAGAGGGCATGGGAGTCCCTAATTGAGCGAAGCGAAGCACCCAACGGTCTCGTAAAGGCCACTGCTGAGGGGTTCCTCCGCGTCGATGATCCGGGACTGCTTGAACCGTTCGTTGATCGATACTTTGAAGCGCTTGGCGGTATATGGAAAGAACGCAGCTATGCCATTGCCGAAAAGCTCGTCAGTGGGCTTTATCCGAGACCTGTCGTAGGCGCTGCTGTTATCGACTCGGCCACGTTCTGGCTGGAGGCTAACCAGAACGATGCCGCACTTCGGCGACTTGTCATCGAACATCTAGCGGAGACCGAGCGCAGTTGGGCGGCGCAGGCCAAGGATGCGGTCCCTAGATGAAACAGATTCCTTTGCGACTACCGGCAGCCGCCTGTCAAGGAAACCAGTCCAGGCCGGGGGCAGACACCACGAGCACAGAGGCATCCGAAGGCGAAGAAGGATTCTGCGTGAAGGTGCTCGTTAACGACGGCCTCAGTCTCCAAGCCCAACTGGACTCGGCCGTCGAGAAAGTCCAACAGCACGCCGTTTCACTTGGTCGGGGCGGGATTCTGATCGCCCAGCTTAGCTACTCCGAATTTGAAGTTCGCCATAGTTCAGATGTGCCCTACGGAGAAACGCGCGAAGTTCGCTGGCAGGGCTCTGCCAGCGATAGCGACGACATCACCGGCGGTCGGCCCGATGGCATAAGTTGCAAACCCCCGGAAGCATCCTGGACAGCTACCACTAACGGCGTGCCATCAGGCCAACCAGAGACGAGTGCGCTCAGGCGCGATATGGGCCGCGGACCTTCGGATAATCGAACGATGGGCGATGAGCCAGAATGCATGCCTCCCCGGAGGATCAGCTTCGGTCTATCAGGAGACCCCACTTGGTTGCCGGCCTTTCAGGAAGAAAACCAGGGTAATTGGCACCCTCCACAATTCCACGTCGGCCAGCGGGTGAGGGTTACTGACCCAGCCAAATCACATACAGGAACCATCGATTCCGTGATGCCCGACGGAAGTATGGTTTGGGTTTGGCTGGACGGAGGGGTTGGACGAAAGCTCTTCGAAACCGCGGATTCCGTAGTTGAACCTATTGAATCCATGGAGGCTGCATAGTTTACGTCGGACCGCGCGTCAGTCCGTCGTGCTCCATTCAATGAACAGAACCTATCCATCGGCCATAAGCCATGGGATATGGCAGGACGAGACCATCGCCTCAGTCTGCTACGGCGACAGGTGTCCCGGAACACCCACAAGGGCACCTGTATCCGCTCCCCAAGAAGGAGTCCGCCACGAACGATACACAACTCGTACATCGTTCAATCAGTCGCCCTCGTGAGAGGTCGCGCATAGAGAGTTTCTGGGCCCCTTATCGGGAAGGGGCCCAGAAACGTACACCCAGCGATAGCATCCAAGCTGGCAGCAACGATGCGCCCCGCGGCAGGCCATGCCCTAGTTAGAGCCAGCCTGCTGGTGCCGATACAAGGTCGCGCGGCTCCAGCCGACCAGGCGCGCAGCTTCTTCAGCAGTACGCCCCTTCTCCCTCTCTTGTTTCGCGATGGCGAGCTTGTCCGCAATCACCAACGGATCCACCACGGGCCGGCCGAACCTCGTGCCATTCGCTTTGGCAACGGCGATCCCCGCGTTGACCCGTTCGGTAATCAGCTCTCGTTCGTACTCCGCCAACGTGGCGAGCATGTTCAACATCAGCCGGCCGGTCGTAGTTGCCGGGTCGATCCCATCAGAGATCGAACGAAGTTCCACTCCCCTGCTCCGGAGAAGATTCACGGTGTTCAACACATCTATCAGGGACCGTCCCAGTCGGTCCACGCGCCACACGACCACCGTGTCCCCCGCCTCCGCATACTCCAGAAGCTTCTTCATCCCTGGCCGCTCGGCCGCTGCCCGGCTACCGGACGTGACGTCCGCGAAAATATCCCGCTTCTGCACGCCAACAGACAAGAGTGCGTCCAGCTGCAGCTGCGCCTCCTGAGCAGCTGTGCTGACCCTCGTGTACCCAAGTAGCCTCATCGGGCCATTCTGCCTCATAAACACCTATACGCGACTAATCTGAGACACCGCACGACGAGATGAGTTAGCGAGACATTAGGAATCGCAGATTTCCGGCCCGGACGGGGGAGGCGTAAAGGTGACTGTCAGCGTCTCGCAAACCTTTACCTTTTTGGGACAACAATCTCCAGCAGTAACATGACGGCTGCGGCCAATGCATGCCGCCCTACACCAACCAGATACCGCCTCGAAGGTGCCACACAATGCGCTCCGCAAGTAGAGAGCGCGCTCAGCACTCAGAACGCGAAGCGGTCGACCTTTTTCGGAGATCCACAGGGTCCAGTCTCCCGACTTCTATAAGCAGCTGAACCGCAATGACCGGCTTCCGGCTCCAGGGCTTGCTGGGATCGGCGGCTATAGGTCATCGAGCACACTTCCACCGGTAGAAAATGCTATCGAAGTGATACTAAACAGCTAGCATCGAAGGCGTCCTATTCGTAGCTGTCTCGCACCTGCTCAAGTCCAATCCTCAGAGCCCTTAGAGCCATCGGGTGCTTTTTTCGTCCCTCCAGGGTTGCCACTGTCGACAACAGCTCCACAAGATCCAGGTCATTGTCGAATCGGAGCAGCATCGTTTTGGGGCGCCCCTTATCCCTTAGATCACTAAGTTCAGGTGTGAAACTCGGTCGTACAGGCGTGACCCGTTGGTCTCTGGCAGCCGGCGCGGCCAGAAGAGGTTCAGCTGCGTTGCCAAACGCCTCTATCGCTTCCTCCCGAGCCTTCTCTGAAGCCGAACGTTTCTTGAGCGCCATTAACCAATCAACTCCTCTACCAAACCGCGGATCTCTCGCGCCGCTTTCGGATTCTTCCATTCAACGACACCCAGCCCCTCACCTACTACGTCGCGATAGGCTTTACGCTCGTACAGAACAGTCTGGAGCGGCTCGATGCTTGGGTAATCGGCAAGATATTCTCTTGCGTCAGCGCTCTCTGACTCAAAGGCATTTGTTGATACACGCGTGAGAGCTCCCCGAACGCGTAGGGATGGATTGAAGTCACGCGCTGTTTCGATAAGCCGGTCGACCGTCACCAGCGTGTCCAAGTCAAACTGACTGGACTGAGTCAAAATCAGCAGTTGGTGCGCAGCCGTCATGGCTGTACGCATCTCTTTGCTATCTTTACCCGCGACGTCGACCAAAACCATGTCATAACTCTTGTCAAGTTCTCGCAACGTCTCGTGGAGGCTGCCCAGCTTTTCTACGACAAAAATGCGCGGTTCGTGACCGGCCTCCTCGCGGTCAACGGCCCAACGAGCGGTAGACCGCTGACGGTCCCCGTCCACTACCGCTACTCGCATCCCGCGCTTCGCTAGCTCTACGGCCATGTTAGTGACGACAGTGGACTTACCCACCCCACCCTTTTCGCTTCCAACAACAATGATCATGCCGACAACGCTAGCTGACGGCGGCTATCAAACCAGTACCGACACGCTAGCGGTTTGATATCACTTTCAAACTGATATCAAATTGCTATTTCAGGGAAGCGTGTGTGGAACGCTGTCGTGCAGCTGGTCTTTGACGCGTTAATACTGAAAAGCTAGCAATTTGAAACTGCTATCAAAACGGATCCCACCCCGCATGCCAACGGAGCTGCTCAAACACTATCAATTCAGTATGAGAAAACTAGCTATCTGATATCACTTTCAAGCTGATATCAGATCTCCGACAGGCCCCGTACTCCCCCGTTGAAGCTGCTTTGGGCACATTGATAACAAAAAGCTAGCAATTTGAAACTGCTACCCAAACGCTATCAAAACACTAGCGTTTTGATAGCGGGGGAACCCACCCCCCATGCCAACGGAGCAGCTCAAACACTATCAATTCAGTATCAGTAAACTAGCTATCTGATATCACTTTCGAACTGATATCGGACCAATATGGGTTGAATCCAGTACCCCGTTCGAAGGCGAAGGTTCGTAGGAACATCTAAGCAAGATTGGTCTCGGGGGGAGGGGGACTGCATCTGCACCAACGAGTATCACTTCACTATTGAACTGATATCAAACTGCTACCCCCTGGCACGCCTTGTCTTCCCAGTTTTAGTCGATGGACCAGGATCAAGGTCCCATGGCCGCAATTACCCCGAACAGCCGTCCGAGTATTGACCAGCCCCGGGCCCAATAGGAGCTGCAATATTATGGCGTCAGGAAATCCTGACATAATTTGAGAAGAGACTCAGGGGCAATACCAAACCTT
Source organism: Arthrobacter sp. DualSoilB13 (assembly GCF_055389195.1). Lineage (NCBI taxonomy): Bacteria > Bacillati > Actinomycetota > Actinomycetes > Micrococcales > Micrococcaceae > Arthrobacter > Arthrobacter sp. DualSoilB13. Next base: position 77,675 of record NZ_AP035866.1, read on the forward strand.
AACCTAGAGAGACGCCGACGTATGAAGTGGGACATGCAGGATGGGATCCACGAAGGATGGCCAAGTGCTGTCGCTCCAGACGGAAGGATCACGGGAGACATCAGAATTGGCAGCCTTTCGGTTCAAGGTATCTCAGGTAATTTCCCCCGACATCCAGGTCAGGCTGACCACGAGGTTGTCCCAGATGACCAAGTTGTAGGCTGGCGTTCATTTTGTGCATGCGGATGGTTCGGTCCCTTCTGGGAGCGAGTTCCGACATCATCGGAAGTTAGCCTTTCAAAGCGCCTTGCCTTTGTACCCCTTCTTGGTGTGGCCGTGCCATCCGTCACTGTTGAGGAGGCCATGCGCCGTGAGTGGACAGCCCACGCAACTCCCGCTTCCGCAATTTCCGAATTACAAGCCGCCTTCCGAACGTTGAAGAACGCAGAGGCACGCCTGGGTAGGGGAGTGGAGTCGGCACGATCTGTGGGTGTCTCATGGGCCCGTATCGGAGACGTACTAGGAGTCAGCAGGCAATCAGTCCATGAACGTTGGAAGTCTTAACACCCAAGCTCGTGCTAAACGGACTACGTCTAGAGCCCCATCTCAAACTCGGGCTAGCAAACACCGCGTGCTTACTTGGTACTGTCCGGGTTTCCTCACGCTCATAGCAAAGTCTGCATGATCTCCCGGCGGTAATCGGTGTGCTTCCGTTCAACTTCGTAAAAACTGGCTCACTGGCCCGGCACCTCCAAGAACCGGGCCAGATAGGTCCGCCATCGCAGCTAATGCCAGACTCCGGCTCAATCTAGGCGGTAGTGGGGGAGTGCCTGCCCGTGCAATGGCCTTAGGCATCGACAACTAGTCACCCGTAGCCCTGCGAATTTTTGCTTGAAACTTGAGGACTTACGAGGGCTTTGGCAGTCCCTTATTTCTCAGTAGCCAAGGTACTATCCGCTTCACAGTCCTCTGATGAAGGCCATATCAGCTAGGGTCCACTCATCAGGTGGCCCCTCGAAGGCTTCCCAAGGGTAATCATCTGTGGGGGAGAGGAGCTCTGCGACTGTGTTCACGTTCTTTGAAAGCCACTCCCGCCACACTATCCGTTCAATGCGGTATCTCTGGAGTTGGGCAGCTACAACTTCCAGCACACCAAAGCATTCTGCCAGCTCCTGGAGAGAGGTCGTAGCAACGATCACCCAGGATCGCGTGCCATTCCTTGAGATCATGTTCCAGGCTGCCAGGACCTCAAGGCTTTCGCTCACGGCGGTTCTGGACAGCTTTGTCCGAGCGACCAAATCCGTCGTTGTGAGCCCTGGCGTGCTCTCCAGGGCTTCGTAGACAAACGCCGCCGGCAAACCCAGCTCCCTGAAAACCGGCCTGAGCGAGTGAATCTTTCCCTTTCGCCAAGTTAGATCCTCAGCCGCTGCACGGAGTCCTTCGGGAATCGTCAACATGTACAGATCCCCCTTGGTTCCCCGGCCACGTTCTACCAACGTCACCAGCGGGTCATTCTCAGCACGCAAAGCCCGCAAGTGAGAGCCCACAGTTGTGTGATCCAATCCACTCGCCACGGCGATTGAACGGTCACCAAACTCAACAAATCGGGACGCTGTCATATGGGCAGCCGCGCCCAACGCTCTTAAAACCATCCGACGTGCCAGCCCAGTCCGGGAGCTGGCGTATGCAGGCTCCCTCAGTGACAGGGCGTTTCTCCAGGCTCGCAGGTAGCGGTGCTCGCTGCTCGGATCTGGGTTTGAGGGTGTTCCTAGTAGGGGCTGTGTATTTGGCTGGCTTGTGGGGGATTTACGGGCATTGTTATTCCCGGTCCTTGAGCCTTGGTTTTTTCGTAGGTAGTCGATCGCGTTGTTCCAGTCCCGTTTCAGGGAGGGGAGCCGATGATGTGAGGCGTAGCGGGCGTAGAACGATGCGAGTCCGGGCCAGACACCCTGGAGGACCCGTCGTTGTACCTCAACAAGTTTCATTCCCGCGGCGGCAGCGGCTGTCAGGACAGCCTGACGGGCTTCGGAGTCCGAGGCGTACCGATTGGCGTCGTACAGGCCCGACAGCGCCATCTGCTGCATTGGCCTGGACATCCGCCCGATCATCTGCGGTGCTTCCGGGTCTCTGTTTTCCCCGGGAAGCGGCTGTTCCAGTCGCAGGGCCCGTACGCTGGCGATTTCATCGCTCAAGTCTTGGCGTAGTGCGTCCCAGACCCGAACTTTGTTTGGGCGTCGCGCAACGTCGTACGCCACGCTGAGGCTCATGGCGAGTTCCTGGTGGCCGCCGCGCTTGTGGGGTGATCCTGGTGTGCGCATGCAACCGTGTAGAAGGTTTTGGTGTGGAGATTTATCCAATGTCCGGTATCGAGTGCCGAGTGCCTCGACAACGTCGCGTGCCTCGGAAAAGGAAACCCTTGTCTCCAGTGGTATGTAAACGTGCCGGCCACCATTGGGGGAGTGATCTTCAATCCACCGAGCGCCACAGCTGTGCAGCCACGATTGGAGGGACTTCACGTCCGCTTCCACCCAGTCGATTCCTGCAACTGAGGAGTCGAAGTCCAGGAAGATGGCCGAGCAGCTACCGTCTTTCCCGAAGATCCGGACCGCCGCAGGAAAAGTGGGTAGCGTCTCAGTCAGAGCGCGTTCGTGCTTTTGGGGATAGGTCTTACCGCCGTCTCGAGACAGGCGAACACGGGGTTGACCTGCGAGAAGAGGCGCCAGCGAGGCCCACGCTTGCGCGGCGTCAGCGGTCGGGGAATGGTCGCGAGACACGCCAGCGGGTACGACTGCTGGCAGCACGCGAGCGTGCTGTTGTACGATGAGAGCACTCCTTTCGAGGAGGTCCTGTCAGAGGGACAACAAAGGGCCGGCCCGCAAAGACCGGTTACATAGCAAGACAAAGGTGAATCTGACAAGATCAACCTTCACGACTTACAGTCTGAGCGCCGGGAAGCAAACCAGAATGTAAGTCACTAGCTTCGAAGGCCCGCCTAGTGCGGGCCTTCCTCGTTAAGAGGCTAAGCGCCCAAGCGGGAACTCCTCCTGCTGGGGAACTGCGTGCAGCTTGGTATTGGCTAGGCGTTCTTCAACCAAATCAGACAGCCAGTCGCTTACGTACTGGTAGCCTTCTGCCTTTGCAATCTGGTCCATTGCATCCGCTTTAGGTGTTGCGATGCGGAATCCGACGAATTTGCGGTCGCCTTTGGAGCGTCTGCCTGTACGTGTAACTGGAGCCATCATCCCTGTCCTTTGAACTCGGCAGCGGAAGCCGCCGCTACTTCAATAGATTGGTCGAACCAAGTGCCACCCGGCCCTAAGTAGGCGGCTGCTATACAACCGGCCTTCTCTGAAACTGAAACTACCATCGCGCGCCTTCCGGCAGTGGCATTGAAACAGAAACAGCCTCCGGCGTGTTGAAATAGAAACGGAGTCTAACGGCGGAACCATCTGCATGGAGGTCTGCCATGACGCCAGGGCTTCGGCATGCCCGATGATGGACAACTTAGGATGCGGACCCGTATTGGGTGTGCCGCCGCCGGCGTACGAGGGAGCGCGTGACGGTGACCAGACCACGGTTACCGACGATCGCTGATGCTAGCAATGTGCGCCTCATCGCCTTTCAGGAGATGCGTGGGGCGCGTGTGGACAACACTGCTAGATCCAAAAGCTTCGAAACGCATACGCGTCAATCCAGCCCGCTTTTGCCGTAGCTAGGATGTGACATATGTACTTCCTCTTTCCCGTAATAAGTTGATCATGATCGCCAAGCATTAAGCATGCTCAATATGAATCCTATTGCATCATCGCTTCAATTTGCAGAGCGGCACCTCGGCCCCCTCGGGAGAAGCGCTGCCTCTGCGCTGGATAGGCGCCGAGCTGCCCGGAGAGTATCCGCTTTCACCCGGATACTGGAACTCCCTTCCCCTCTAAGCCTGGACAAGCTCATGCGATTTGTTGAGCTGGTTACGGAGAGGCCCATCCAACTCTCCCGGAGGGATGACCTGCTGGATGTGGACATGTCAGGTTTTTGGCATGAGGGCGAGAAAGTGAACCGTTTGTTCCATGTGGGCGATCGATCGGAATTCGCCGGTGAGATGAACATCCTGCACGAGATCTCGCATGTTCTGCTCCAGCACGACCCTGAGCCCCTGACGGCAGAGGAGCTGGCCGTTGTGTTCCCGGATTTGGATCCTCGAAAGGTCCTGCACGGGTGGAGGCACACCAAGCTGCGGACCGGGATCGAAGCGGAGGCGGAGCTATTGGCCGACCACCTCTACGCACAGATCCGCTGCGGGAAGAGGGAAGAAGAGATTTTGGGCTTCGGAGATGTAATCGGTTGACGCTCGCTGGTGTTGTTCTAATCGTTGCCGCCGTCGTGCTTCTGTTGTCGTCTGTGGCAATGTACGTTTCCCGGGGTCGCCGGATGCACGGTTCATGGATCTACGGCAGCTTCTTTGGCTCGCTCACCGCCATTTTCCTTGTCGAGCCGATCTTTTACGCCGCGGATGCAGCCCTGGGAGGTGTTAACTACCTCGCCTTGGCCCAGCGAGCTTTCCTGACGGCGACTCTGCTGTCAATGCATATAGGCATTTGGAGGGCAATGGCCCCTTCGCAACTACGGCGTCCCGTCATTTTCGCCTGCGTCATAGCCGCGGCCAGTTATGGCGGTCAGGTGATCCTGTTTATCCAGGCAGCTCCGTCGCTTGCCAGTTCGGGTATGCGACAATACGAGAGCAATCCGCTGGTCGCTACCTACAGCCTTCTAATGCTTGCGCACCTTGCCACAGTGGCCTTCTCAGCGATGCGTCTGAGTGTCCGCTACAGACCCCGTCTAAAGTCTCTGCGACGGCGCCGGTCGCTGGCATTCGTAGCCCTCGGGTCCGGCTTTGCCCTGGCCGTCGCGCTGATCCACGCCACAATCACCTTGACTGACCTGGTTGGTTCCCCGCCCGAAATCCTCGGAACGCTGGAACGGACCTTCACGGCAAGCGCCGCCATTGTGTTCGCGTTGGCCATCGGGATCCCCACGTTTCCCCGATGGCTGGACTCCGCCAGGAAGGACTTCATCGCCCGGAGGGAGCTCTGGGATGTCTGCCCGTTGTGGGCCAAGCTGCAACCGGAAATCGACCAGTATGTCATCTGGCCGTACCGCGGCCGGCTGATGGAAATCATGAGCCGGGACCCCGCCATGCGGAGACATCGAAGGGGCGTCGAAATACGTGACTGTTTTGAATCGGATGCAACCCTAGAAGGTAGACTCTCTGAAGCCGAACTGGCGACAATTCGAACGATGGAAGTTAACACACATGCTTGACCAGCAAACCACCCCAGGACGTTCGGCAGAAGCCATTAGCCGGATTCTTCACCCTGCGGTCATGCTCCTGGTGGCAGCGGTTGCAACGGCCATCAGTGCTCCTGGATCCGTTCCCGCCCTCATCGCCACTCTGGCGGCGTTGGCAGTCGTGATCCTCCTTGGCGTTCTGGTCTTTCCGCGGATTGGTAAGTCCTTAGGCTGGCCTGAGGAACGCCGGAAGACGCGTAGTTTCATGGCTTGTGCGGTCGTGCTTGGCATTGGCTTGGTAGTAACGGCCTTGCTGGGAGCGCCTGCGCTGCTCATTGCCAACGGCATCGCATTCTTCGTTGGAGCCACGCTAATAGCCCTGGGCCGGTCACGGTGGAACATTTCCGTTCATACTGCCATTTTCGCCGGCATCGTGCTGGGCCTCGGAACGTCACTGTCTCCACTGTGGTTCGCCGCTTTGATTGTGCTCCCTGTCCTCATCTGGTCCAGGGCAGCCTTGAAGCGCCAGAGCGTTGCGCAGTCGCTCTGGGGAAGCGCCATTGGAGTGGTGGCATGGCTCGCATACCTGCTTAGCTTGTCGTTGCTCGGAGCATAACGGTGGCACCCAACCTCAACGAAGCACGGGACGCCTGGCGCCAGACCCTGTCGGAGCGGCTGAATCTCCTGCTCGACGTCATGGTGGCCAGCGGGGGAGAACCCTACGAGTTTGAAGACATCCGGCGGGGTCTAGAAGAGCAGGGCGTGACCCTCTCTCGCTCGCGGTGGCTCTATATGCGTGATGGCACGGGAGCCACGGTGACAGATGAACGGCTGCTCACGGCCTTAGCAAACTTCTTCGGGGTGAACCCCGCGTACCTCAACGACTTCGAAACCGAGATTCCGGAACGCATTGAAAAGCAGCTCAAGGCGCTGAAGACTCTCCGCGAGAAGAGAGTGAAGAAATTTGCCGCTCGCAGCCTAAAGGGTGTCTCACCTGAGAAGTTCCAGGCGATTGCCAGAATCTTGGACGAAGACGACTAGGACACTCACGGCACGCCGGGCTTGAGCATGCTTTTTATATCTTGATCATGCTCAAGGTAGGCTATTTTCGTGCCTACGATCCAGCAGTTCTATGAACCCTCACTCGGAATTCCCGAGATGGGGCACTCACGCACGGGTGGACACCCTGGCTGCGGTCAAGATTCCTCAGTAAGGCTTAGATGCCCGGGGAGATCTTCATCGAAGCCAAGGGCGCGGCCCAAAATGGAGTAACGCCGGGCCACCTCCTCGGCATCAACGGTGTATTTGACCCGCTGGCCGTTCCGCTCTTCCGATGCCGGCGGATCAGCCATCAACACACCCTCGGCCTCAAGTTGCACCAGGTTGTTCTGCGCCGTCGGGACTGCAATCTCCAGCCCCTTGGCCACTTCACCCCGGGTGGCCGGACCCGATTTAGCAAGGTAGCCGACAATGGCCACTTTTGTTGAGTTGCTGAATACGCTGATTGCCCGCTCAGTGCTGGATGGGATTTTCGGGCGGGAGTAGCGGGGCATGATTCTTATTTTGCCGCATCCTCACCCAAGAGATGTCATTGAATTAGCGGGGCATTAAACTATTCGCTACCCCTGGATCTATTCACACCTATCCCTCTCCGGCCTCACCTCTTAGGAGGCGTTATGCAGCCCAGGACCCCATCAGTGACCGTCCGCAACGTCATTACCGGCGCCTCGATCGTGGCGCTGATGACCGTTGGCCTGATCACTGTTGTCTTAGATGACAGTGATCCGGCGCAGGCGGCCTCATCGTGTGCTGCGCCAGCGGGTGTATCCGCTGGTCCTGCCCCGGCCGGGGGAGTGGCAGGGTTTGATGCCGAGCAGATGAAGAACGCATATGCGATCATGAACGCTGCCAAGTCCCTCAAGTTGCCAGTCGCTGCACAGCTGATCGGGATCCAGGCCGCAATCGGTGAGTCGACGCTCCGTGTCATCGACTACGGCGACGGGGCCGGGCCGGACTCGCGTGGGCTGTTCCAGCAGCGCGCCAATGGCGCGTGGGGATCGTATGCGGACCGGATGGACCCCACCATTTCGGCGACGAACTTCTTCAAAGCCCTCCAGAAAGTGCAGGGTTGGGAAACCCTCGAACCGACCATCGCTATCCACCGGACGCAGCGGAACGCGGACCCGAACCACTACACGAAGTTCCGTGCCCAGGCCACAGAGGTCTTCAAAGCCTTGGGTGGGGAGTCCGGCGCTGCGGTGGACCCGTCCGGCGTCTGCCCGGCTGAGGGCAACCAGGTTGTGGGGGACTTGGCCGGTAAGTGGGTCGCTCCCATGGAAGGGGCGACCAACAGCAGCGGCTACGGGCCCCGTCCTGCACCTCCCGGCACCGCCGGGGGAGTGCTGGCGAACTTCCACTACGGAATCGACTTCGTTCATCCCGGAGGACCGGGAACGATCGTGGCCCTGACGGATATGAAGATCGTCAAGGTCCGCAATCTTGATGGCCTGTTCGGCACCGGTGTTACCGGCCAGACAGTGGATGGAAAGCTCACCATCGGCATGTACCACATGGAAGCAGGGTCGGTGAAGGTCAAGGAAGGTGACACCGTGGCCGCCGGAACGCCGCTTGGCACCGAGGGCGCGACGGGTAATGTCACCGGCCGCCACCTTCACATGGAGTTCTTCGCCGGGGCCCTGCCCAATCCCATGGTCCCGATCAATCCGACCATCGACCCGACTCCGATCCTGAAAGAGAAAGGCATTCTCTGATGCGCCAGCACATCGCACTGACAGCCGTCCTGGCCGCCGCACTCTCCCTCAGCGCCTGCGCGGGGACCTCCGGCAGTGAACCGGCAGCCGGTTCGACTCCAACGGTAAACACCGGCCAGGAGAGCCACCATGCCGGGGACAGCCACGACCACGAAGCCGATGAACACTACGGAGTCCCGGAAGTGACATGGGATGCTGCGTCGGAGAAGTCAGTCAAGGACACCTCCGCCAGAGCCATGGCCCTGTTCGCCCGTCCCGACGTCCCCGAAACAACCTGGTTCGCTGACCTGGCCCCGCACCTGGCACCCGAGTACGCGGAGAACGCGAAGTACATCGACCCGGCCCGGGTCCCGATCCGGAAGATCACGGACGGACCAGCGATCAGCAGGGACGCCGGTAACCCGATGACCGTCACCGCGACATTTGCTACCGACGCGGGTCGCTGGAGGATGCTCCTGCACCGTTCAGGGCAGCAACAGCCCTGGCTGGTCACAGCCATATCCCCGCAAGACCCGACCTCATGAACCCACCGACAGAACCTGAAACGAGCGAGAGGAACCATCCGATGAGCACGAACTGGCAAGGGAGCGAACGGAAGAGCCGCGCACCCATCAGCCTGACCGACACCGAGCCTGAAACCACCACCGCAGACCCGGCCACGATCATCCACGCCGTACCGGATCCCGAGCCTGCTTCTGCTGAAGCGACGCCCACGGCGGTGGATCACCGGGAAGCACCTTTGGTCAGCGGCCGCCGCAGCGCAGCGGTGTTGCGTAAGGAGAACGTGAACGACCAGCTGCCGCCGGCCACCGGCTGGCAGGCGTTCCTGCGGGCGGTCAGCTTCGGTCTGATCAGCCCCAAAGTGGGCGCGGCCGAGCTTGCGCGCCGGGCGGACCTGTCCGCGATCCAGCGCGTGTACTCCCGTCCGATGCAGATCATGGTCGCCCAGCCTTTGGGCGGGGTCGGCAAAACGATGTGCAGCGTCGGGCTGGGCTCCACCTTCGGGATCCACTCCGGCCAGCAGACGCTGGTGTGGGACAACAACGAAATGATGGGCACCGCCGGCGTCCGGACCAATGCCAACGACTCCACCCGCACTGTGTGGGACCTGTTGAACGTCCTGGAGTCCTTCGAAACCGTCACCGCCCGCAAGGGCGAGCTGTCCTACTACACCCGCCATCAGGGCAACAACCAGTTCTCCGTCCTGGTCGCCGACGAGGACGCGGACCGGATGAAGTCCATTGGTGCCGACGAGTTCAACCGCATCCACACGGTGGTGAGCCGTTTCTACGACACCATCATCGTGGACACCGGGAACAACACCCGCTCAGCGAACTGGCTCGCCTCGATCGAGGTCACCGACCAGCTGGTGATTCCCACGACGTTGAAGCGCAACGCCGTCGTCTCCGCCCTGCGGATGATCGAACAGCTCGAATCCATGTCCGAGCGCACCGGCAACCCGCACTACAAAGACCTGGTGACCAACGCCGTCGTCCTGGTCACCCAAGGCGGCGGGGCGAAAGTCTCCGCAGCCGAACAGGCGGAGCTTCGCGAGAACCTTGCCTCCGCGGTACGGGTCCTGATCAACATCCCGTATGACGCGGCGTTGGATACCGGCTCGATCATCGACTGGCAACTCGTCGGCGACCCGGCCCGCCGCGCCTTCGAACGCGCATCAGCGGAAATCGCTGAAGGCCTCTTGGCCATCGACCGTGCCACCTCCACCAAAACCATCAACCTCTAAGGAGCCTAATAGTCATGTTCACCACGATCCGCAACGAAATCATCATCCGCAGCGCCGTACCCACCATAGACAATCCCTTGGACGGCGTGACGCCCAGCATCGACGTCCTCGGTGTGAAGTTCACCGGAGCTGTCCAAATGATCCTCGGTGCCCTCTGGGCTCTCGTACTGGTTCTCCTCGCAGGCGCCTTCCTCTGGAACCTCATGAAGTGGGGCGTCGCCCGCAACCGCGGCCACTCCGACGACATCGAAGAAGGCGCATCAGGGGCCAAGAAGACCGGCATCGCCTTCGGTGCCGCAGCCGGAGCAAGCGTCATCATCGGCGGCATCCTGGCACTCGCCACGGCAGCAGGGGCCTAACCCATGCGGAAGCACTGGAAACTCCTCACAGCATTGGGGGCGGTGATTCTGGTCATCGCTGTTGCCGTCGTACTTTTGAACCCGCCGGCACCAGCGGCCAAGCAGGATGACCCCGGGGCACTTCAGGCCTCGGGTAAATTCGGGTTCCCCGTCTCCGGAATCAAAATCGGTGAGGGCGGGACCAAGACCGCCAGCGACGGTAAAACCGTCACCGGCTACAGCGGCAGCTGCGACTCAGCCGCCCAGGCCGCCGCCAACTACACCCACCTCATCAAAGACCTGAAACTTGATACGTGGGCACAGCAAAAGAAGACCCTCACTGAGGTAGCCAAGTCGGGTCCTTGGTTCGAGAGGATGACCTCTTCGAACAACGTTCTCGCCGAAGCGAAGAGTCCGGTTCCTGGGTCTTTTGAAGGTGGGTGGTACGCGCGCACTGATGTGGCTGCTGGTGGGTTGTACCGGGTTGCCAGCTGCGACGAGCAGAAAAAAGCCGTTGTACAGGTGTTCACTGGAGCCGTTTCCGCCAGAGTCAACAAGGCTGCGAACGGTGTCTTCCAGACTGTCACGTTTGAGTTGGTGTGGGATGGTGACTGGAAGATTTCCGATGCTGCGATTGTGGCCAAGGGTCAGGATTTCGGCGGTCGAGTCAAGGACGCCGGCCCGATGAGCGTGGGCACCAATATGGAGGACGAACCCACTCCGGTTCTGCGGGACGATCTGGTCAACGCCTTCTTCAAGGACATCAGCCGTGAGGGGTGGGTTGAGTATGCAAATGCTAAGCGTTAGTAGGACGATCCGCCTAGTCGCCGTCTTCTTGGCGTTGTTCCTGAGCTTCGGTGTCGTCTCCGCCGGGCCAGCACAGGCAGCGGACGAAGCAAGCAAGTCTGAGAAGTTGAACGCAGACCAGCTCAAACGTCTCGCAGGGCTGCCGGAGGACCAGCGAATAAAGATTAAAGACCGGCTAAACCAGGAACTGGGCAAGTCAGCTTGCGCCGATCCTTGGTTTTTCGGAGCCATGGGTGGCAGCAACTGTGAAAACGTTGCGACAAAAGCGTTCGGTGCCTTCCTGACGACGCCCGAGAAATCCCTCGACTACGACGGCAGTAACACGGTCCCGTTCTGCGCGGCGCTGTCCGGAGCTGGTGCGCCGGCCTCAGCCACAGCGTGGTGCGCCCAAGGGGCCGCGTTTAATGAATTCGCTCCCATTGCCGGCGTGGTGATGCGGACGGCCATCTCGGCGATGCCGGGCGGTCAGGTCGTCCTGGGCACGGTCGATACCGTGGCGTTCATCGCGAACGCGAAAAATGGCTTCGAGGACTTCGCTAACACGGTTAAGGCCGAGGGCGTGAAGTCCACCAACGAGGTGCTGAACAACCTGTTGAAGGTCTCCGAATTTGTGGTTGACGACGGTTTCCGCGCAACGTGGGCATTGTTTTCCGGAATCGGCATCATCGTCATGGGTTTGATGTATTTCAAGCTCTGGAAAGACGTCTCGAACGAAGAGATCGACATGGAATCCGTCAGGGACTCGCTGTTCTGGTACGGACCTCTATCCATGATCCTGGTGCTGTTCGGTCCTCCGATCGGCTACGTCATCAACGGATGGATGAGCGGCATCACTGAAGGGATCACGTTCTGGACCTCAAGCAGGGTCACGGATTTCGGTGTCGCTATCTCCCGATTCGCCTCCTATGAGTCCAGCGGCGCATTCGGACCCCTGGCGGCCGTCTTGCTGTTCGGTCTATTGTTCCTCTCAGCCTGGGCCATGCTCGGGTTGCTCGCGCTACAACCTTTGGCCCTGTATCTGCTGGGGCTGGGTATCGCGATCATGATCGGCTTATTGATCCACCCGAAATACCGCCAACGAGTAGGCAAGATCGCCTCACTGTGGCTCGGCATTTCCTTCTCGAAACCGTTGCTTCTGCTGATCATGGGTGCCGTGTTCAGCTATATCTCCACCCGACCAGCCTTTAGTGGTGAGGGTGTGGACGACGGCATGGTGAACGCCACATCGGTGTTCCTGGCCGCGGCCGCGATGTGCGTTCTGGCCTTCGCCCTGCCGATGCTCTACAAGTTCGTCCCGATCATGCCATCGTCCTCGACCAGCCTTGGTGAGGGCCGCCAGTCCATCGCCGGGCCAGCAATGGTCGCCGGAGCAGGCGCGGCGATCTCCTCGGCAATCAGGCAGAAACGGACTGCCCAAGTCCAGTCCGGAGCAAACCGTGGCGGAGGTCCTTATGGCGGCGCGGCGGCCACGAAGGGCCCATCTTCGATGACACCGCAATCAGAGGGCCAGGGCGGTTCCGGACTTGGATCGAATGGCTCCGGCATCTCCGGACGCCGCAGTGCCCCTAGGGTTCCCAACGAGCGGGGTACTTCTTCCTCGGGCCAAGACCGTCAAGGCAGTCAGGCCCAGGGGCAGCCGGAAACCCGCACGATCGGGGAGCTGCAGAGAGCAGACCGCGCCGGGACCGGCGGGGCGAAGGCAAGCCAAGCGTTGAAAACCGGTGCCGGGGCAGTTGGCCGGGGATCCGCGAAGGTTGCAGCCGGTGGCGCGACGGCGTTCCTGCTGGCGGGCCGGGAAGCGGCACGTCAGGCCTCCATGCGCGGGCAGCGTTCCGCCCGTTCGATGGCACCGGATACCGACCACATCAGTGGCCGGTAAGAGAAGTACAGGCAAGGAGTAGGTAGTCATGGGAAGAATGGTTGTTGTCGGCGGCGAGGTCCAGAGCCGTGGCCTGTTCGGGGGAAACCGGACAGCACCGGAATGGATCGGCTTGTCCGTTTCCATCGGTGCCGCACTGATAATCATTTTGGCCGGCGGCAGCCAGATCGTTGCCCTGATCCTCGCCGCGGTGTTGGTTCTGGCAGGAGTCATCCTGACCACGCCCAACAAGCTCTCCGGCCACCGCTCCTTGGGTGCCATTTTCGTGGAGGTCCGGCACAAGAAGGTCCGCGCCAAGAACAAGTCCCTGATCTACGTCCCGGTGAAGGACCGCCCGCAGACACGGATGATCAAGGCCGGGAAAAAGGACAGTGATCGCGCCGACGAGAACGGCATGATCGAAGTCCCTGTCCGGCATAAGGACAACGCACCGCTCATGGTGGGCACCGTCCGCCACTTCGCCATCGACACCCCGGAAGGTCCGCTGGTCATCTTCCGGCATCAGGGCAAGGTCAAGAAGTCCTACTACACGGCCACGATGGAAGTCATGGGTTCGTCCTCGGGAATCCGGGAGGAATACCGGAAAGAATCAGGACACGTCGCCCGTGGCCAGTACCTCGCCCGGTTGGCCCGCCGACAGTCCCTCGTCACCCATGTCCAGACCCTCGCCCGCGCCGTGCCGATGGACTCGGCCGACCACCTGCTGTGGGTCAAAAAACGCGTCGCACAGAATGTTCCCCGGATCCTCTTGGAGTCCTACGGCGAGCTGTGCGAGACGACCCGCTCACGCTCCGAACAGCACCGTACCTACGAGACGTTCCGGATCCCCGGCTCCCCGGCACTGTACCGCCGCGCGGAAGCGTACGGGGCAGGGGACGAAGCTATCGGTCAGGCGATCTATCAGGAAATCCGCTCAGCCATGGCCCAGGCGTCCATGATGGGTTCGATCACCAACTCCCGGCCCCTTGGCCCCCAGGCCATGGCCGCGCTGCTGCGCCACCTGCAGGACCCGGACTTCGACATTGACGACTACGACGGTGCCAACCTGATGGACTGCTGGCAGCACCTTGACGGCGCAGCGTCTCCCATCTCGGTGGTAGTGAATGATCACTGGCACATCCGCACCGGCTACGTCCCGGCCTCCGCGTTCAGCCCGGCCCCGATCCCGGTCGAGGCGTTGGAGGCGATCATCAGCGGCATCCAACCCGCAGTGGTGCATTCGGTTTCCATGGTGATGGAACTTGAAGACGCCCGCAGCGCCCGGTCCAAAGCCCGGACAGACGCCGCGATGGACAGGGCCACCGGGAACAAGGTCGCCAAGTCCGGTGTCGTCACCGACGGCACCGAAGAAGTGCTGATGGGGGCCTCCCACCAACGCCTCCTGGATCTGAAGCCCGGCTCCGGCCACCACGGCGCAGCCTACGGGCTGTATATCTCCTTCGCTGTGGAGGACGCGAACGAGATCCTGTCCACCACCGACATTGTTGAGGCCGCAGCTTCCGATGCCGGTATCGAGTTCATTGACTGGTTGGATCACCGCAACGACCTTGCCCTGATCACCACCATGCCGTTCACGAGGGGAATCCGATGAACACCACGAACGATGTCAAGCGTTTCAGCCTGCCGTGGGCTGCGGCCAACAAGTCCCAGCGGACACTCCGGGCTCAGGCCCGTGCCGGGACGCTGGAGCTCGAAGCTTCTGCAGCCGGCACCGCGGCCGAGGGTTTGCGGCGCAACAAGCCATTGAGCAAACCGGGGAGCAAGCGTGCGGTGAAGAAGGCGGAGAAGAAGGAAGCCAGGGACCGTGAGCTGGTCGAGGCCCAAGCGACCGCCAAGACCCGCTGGCATCACGAACGTAAGTGGGCGTTCGCCTCGAAGCTGGGGTTCTACGATCCTGCAGCACCGGGTGTGCCGTCTTCGACACGGCAGATGGAGTTCTCGCATATGGCGATTGCCTCCCCGCCGACGTCGCACCGCGGCCTGGTGTTCGGGGTTGATGCCGGTTCGGGGTGGATGATCGTCCATGACCCGTTCACCGCCTACGGTGACACCCTGGAATCCCCGAACGTCTGCTACATCGGTGACCTTGGGCAGGGGAAGTCCTCGGCCATGAAGACCTGGGGCGTGCTGCGTCAGTTGATCCTTGGCCGCCGCGTGGTCGTGATTGATAAGAAGTACCAGAAGGATGTCGGCGGGGGAGAGTACACGCCGCTTGCGCGGAAGCTCGACGTGGCCCCGGTCCGGTTCAGCATCGGTGGCGGTGGATCCCGGATCAACATCCTGGACCCCCGTATCGCGGCCCGGTTGAACGAGGAAAACCACGACAGTGCAGAAGCGTTCCGCACCCCGGCCGGTCAGTCCATGCTGGTCCGTGCCGTCATGGAAGAAGCCCTCCGCCGGCCTATGACGCCCAAGGAAGGCAAAGCGGTCCGCATGGCGCACCGGCAGGCGTTGACGGATGCGAAGAAGGCCGGGGAAGTCGCGCACATCGGGCATGTGCTGAAAGCCCTCTACGCGCCCAACGAAGACGCCGCGAAAGCCACTGACCTGACCGTGGAAGAGTTGCGCGAATGGGGTCAGGACCCGGCCTTCGAGCTTGAACGCATGATCGAGGATGACCTGGCCGGTTTGATCGACGGGGAGACCAGCGCTGATATCCAGCTCAACGCCGGCCTGACCGTCTTTGACGTGTCGCTGCTGCCCGAGGACGGCCCGGCGCTGCCGATCGTCATGACAATCATCAACACCTGGCTGGCGAACACCCTCTACCGTCAGGAAGAAGCGGTCCCTACGGTGTTGCTGATTGAAGAGGCTTGGCACACCGTTCAGGGCTCGGTGGCCACGGTGACCCGCCGCAACACCAAGCTCTCCCGGGCACTGTCCCTGTCGTGTCAGTTCGCGTTCCACCACATCTCCGATATCCCGGCAGACAGTCCGGCGATTTCCATGCTCAAGGAATGCGGCACGGTCCTTTTGTACAAGCAGCAAAAGAGTGCCGACGCGCTGGCCTGCGAAGAGATGTTCACGCTCCCGGTCGGCACGGCCGAAGTGATCACGAAGCTGGTCAAGGGGACGTGCCTGTTCAAAATCGACCAGTTCGATCCTTTCGAAGCCATCCACGTCCGGAGCCCGTTGGAGGTGGAGCTGACCGACACGGACGGTGCCATGAAGTCCACCTCGACCATCGCCTTCACCGAAGTCATCGACGAAGCCACGGAGGTTATCCCGGCATGAGCAAGCAAACCTCGACAGACACTGTGCTGAAACTCGGCCTCGCCGGTTTCGTCATCGCTCTGGCGGTGATTGCCTGGGTCTCCGCGTTCCTTGGTGAACTCCTGACACCCACCGGGATGCCGTGGACCAACTTCACCGAACTGGTGGCCCGGTTCAAGGCCGGAACTTTCCTCTGGCCAGGTGCCGCAACGTGGATCGGCATCGTGTTGGCGATCGTGACGTTTGTCGGGGCTGCGTACTTATCTGCCCTGCGCGGCAGCAAGCCCAAAGATGACGGCCTGCCCCGGTACAAGGATCTGGAACCACGGATGGGCAAGAAGGCCGCACTCGCCAAGGCCCGTCAGTCCTTGCATCTGCCCGAGGACGCCTCTGAAGCGGATATCATTGTGCCCGCGTTCAAGCTGGATGCCAAAGTTCTCTACGTCCAGCACGAGGATTCGATGTGGGTCTACGCGCCGCAGCGATCGGGAAAGACCCTCTACATCGCCGTCGGGATCGTGTTGGATGCCCCAGGGCCTGTGCTGGCGACGTCCACCAAGAATGACCTGTTGATGTACACAGCGTTAGCCCGCAAGCGGCGCGGCCGCGCGCAGGTCTTCGATCTGCAGGACATTTCCGGTTGGCCTGACACGATCAGTTGGAGCCCCGTCGCAGGATGCGAGGACCCGGACGAAGCCCTTGCCCGGGGCAAAGCCTGGGCCGGTGCCCAACCGATGGGGAACGTGAAGAACGGGGACTGGTTCAATTCCAAGGCTGCAGCCATTCTGGGCCGGTTTCTGCACGCCGCGGCGCTCGATGGTGGAACGATTGAGGACGTTGTGCGCTGGTCCAACAACTTCGCGGACCCTGAACCTCTGGAAATCCTTCGGGAGCACGGGGCACCTGCGGCGTTCGCTGAACGCCTGCAGGCGCTGACTTCCTCCCGTGCCGGCGAAACGGTGGACTCCATCCAGGAGACCCTTGCAGGGTTGCTGGAGCCTCTGTCCTCGCCTAAGGCCCTGAAGTTCCTCACTCCTGGGGAAGGACAAGGCTTCGACGTCGAAGACTTCCTCTCCGGCGCCAACACCCTCTACCTTCTGACTGATGGGGAAGATTCCCCGGTCGCTCCGCTGGTGACAATGTTCGCGGACCACGTCTTCCGTAAAGCACAGAAAATCTCCCAGACCCGCGCCGGGGGACGCCTGTGGCCGGTCTTCACCATGGTTTTGGACGAAGCACCCAACGTTGCAGCCTTCCCCAAAATGGCCGGTGCCCTCTCGGACTCCGGCGGGCGCGGTATCCGCATCATCGGGTTCAGCCAGTCATTCGCCCAGAACCGTGCCCGCTGGGGCGACGATGGGGCCAAGGCAATCCGGGGCACCTCGTCCGTGCGGCTGTTCCTTCCCGGGCTGGAGGAAATGGCCGAACTTGAAACCGTGGCGAAAGCCGCCGGCACCACCCACCGCAAGCGCATCTCCACCTCGCAAGGAAAGGGTGGGTCCTCGAAGACCACCAGTGAAGAGGAACGCCCAGTGATCCGTGCCCACGAAATCCAGCAACTTCCCCAGGGCAAGGCCTTCATGCATTACACGAACGTCCGCCCGGCCGTTGTGGAATTGACGCCGTACTGGGAACGGGAAGATGTTGAGCAGATCAAGAAGGACAAGAAGGCCGCCGAAGCCATGACTCGCCGGATCACCGCATGAGCCAGGACCCATACGCCGACCTCCCGCTACCGGACGAGGAACCAACACCGGAGGATTCCTATACCGAAAGTGATGCACCGGCAAGCGTTGACAGCAACGGCGTCCTGCCCTCTGTGGAGGAACTGGTCCTGGACCATGACGGCCAGTTGGGCCAGCTCCGAGCAGACGTCGACGGGTTGGCCGGACTGGTCGGGGAGCTGATCCGGACGCCGCCCGCTGAGAAACCGGCGCCTTGGAATTGGAAGGAACTGGACGGACCTGGCGCAGCGGCGCTCTTGACGGAGCTGCGCGCCTGGGTTGACTGGTACAACGGCCGCTACGGCGTAACGGCCGATTCCAGGATTCCTGGCTGCTGGTACCGGCACGGGCCCGTTGTGGAAGAACTCACCGGGGTATGGATCGGTTGGCGGGCAGCCTACTACGGCCAAAAAACACCGAACGATGCTCCGGCGTCTTGGCATGAACGGATCCTCTGGCCGGCCATTGCACGGATCATCAAGAGCAACTGGGGCCTGGCAGCGTGCATACCCGCACACAAGGACCCGCGCCCCAAGGCCGAGCCCTCCACCGACGACGGCTTCTCAGAGTTCATCTCCGCCCTAGGCCCTCAATGAACATCGTCTGTATTGCTGTCCCGCGGCATCAGCGGCAGGGACGGTACGGATGTGAAGAGTGCGCGCAGGCTCTCGTGCGCGCCGTCCGTGAACAGTCCACCCCTCGAGAGGCTGTCGAGCACTTCAGTGCTGCTGCGCGTGAGGCCCGCGAGGAAATACGACGCCGCCAACGGTGGTGGGTCCGCAAAGATCCGGCAGAGCCCAGTCGTGACTTCGCGTTTGCGCTGGCAGCCAAGGAAGTATCCGCTATTGAAGCGTTCCGGGTGGAGAGCCCGCGAGAGCGGGGCTTCCCCACCCGGCAGGACTATGAGACGTTCAAGAAGGACGAGCTGGGAATTGGAGGCAGTCCTGCATCCCTGAGCTATTACGAAACCATGGCGGTGCTGACCGGGTATCCATCGGCCTACGCCATCGGCCCTGATCCATCGGTGATCGAGATGTTGGAACAGCACCGCAAAACGATCTGGGACAGCGTTCCTCAAAACGTCCAGCGCGTACTGCACAACCACGCCAAGGACGATTACAACCGCTGGGGCCGGATCCCCGATGAACCGGTGCAACAGCTCGGATCATGGATCGCTGAGCACGGCCAGCTGCCCCGGCCCGTGGTGACCTACCGGCAGTAGTCCCGTGCCTACCTGCTGGACCGGCAATGGTGGGACCGTCTTCTGGCTCTGGCCCCAGGGGACACCATCAGTTGGGATGACCGTCCGGTTTCGACCTCGGTCGATCCGGGGTTCACCCGGCAGGGGGCACCGGGTCTGGGCGCCAATGAGGAATGGAGCCCCGAAAACCGAAACGTCCACTTCATCATCACCGCAACCAAGGGCTTTTATCTGGGGTCGGAACGACGATGCAGTTCAATGAACACTAACTCATTCTCAAACCCGGTCAGCTGTATCGTGTCGCAGGCTTCCGGCGACACAGCACCCAGGACATGCTGGGCCGACGATATGGGGCAGGGCACCGGGTCTACATCGTGCTGGAGGAAGAACCAGCGGCTTAGCAGCCTAAGGCGCCGCTTGCGGACCGATGTTCGGTCCCGCGTTGGATGGGCCATCCCGCCGGCGGGGTTCCTTCAGGGCTTGGGCGGCCTGTTCGAGAAGCTGTCGGATGGGTTCGGAAGCTGCAGGGTCTGCGCGCTGGCTGCGTTGGGCACTGAGGTACCAGTCGAAGCGCTCTTTGATCGCGTCGATGCTTTTGGGTGAGTTCGTTCCGACTCCCAGACTGACGGAGTGGTCAAGCGCAGGGCGCTGGGTATCTGCTTGAGCCCGTACGGCCCTGAGGGCTTGGTTCTCCTTGCCCTGGTGGACTAACCTTGATTCAGAAGCAACAGCCGGCCCTCCGCCTCTTTGAGTGCCGACAGTTGGCTGGACCCCCGGACTTGGCTGCGGCAGATGGGGGTTGCTTCCTTTAACGGGCAGCCCGGTCCGGGCATGCAGCACCGTAGTGACCGGCGCGAGTGGTTGAAACCATGCCCCTTCTGCTCTGGCCATCTGGTGGTAGAAACTCCAGGAAGACAGGTCAGCGGCCCACAGCAGATGCTCATCACGTGGTGAGACGGCCTCCACTGTCACCTGCCTGTCCAATAGCCCGGCTTTACGCAACCTGGCCACTACCTCCTGGTCCTGTCGGTTGGCGTCCGGGCTGTGGTCCTCATTGACGCGTTCGAAGACCATCAGCCGGGGTGGATTTTCGCGGTCGGATTTGGTGGCAGCGCGGGCAAGGGTAGTGATGCATTCCTCCCGCGCCTTCGCCATGCCGTCACCACCGATCCTGACTTCCGTTTGAACAGTGACAATGCTGAAATCCACGGTCTGCGCGAGGTAGTTGTTCAGCTCCAGGATCCGCGGACGTAGTTCCTCAACGGGGCCGAGTTTCCCAGCGTACGCCTCGGTGGTGTGCCAGTAGTCAGCATCAACGATGCGTTCGAGCTCTTTGCGAACGATCTCCAACGACTCTTTGGGGATCGTGACTCCACTCATGGTGTAGAACGGGCGCTCACCGTAGCTGTTGCCCGGCGGGCGAAAGCTCTCATCGACGAACACCACTGGCCCGGGAGTGCGGGCGTAAAGGAAGCGTAGACGCTCCTGTGCCTCCCGCTCGCGAAAACTCCCCATGTTCTCCCTTTGCCATCAGCCGGGCCTGCCGGCCAGTCAAATCAGCCTACAGGCGCAGTCCGCGCTGGCATTGTTCGGCCCGGTGCCATGTCCTGGGCGTCGGCTTGTTCAGATGTACGACAAAAACCTTGCTGGACCGAACTCTCGCTTCCGAGGTCCATTCAAGCAGCGACTCGAAGCGTTGACGTACGGCCCAGTTCATCAAGTGCAGGACACGACAGTTGTTGGTTCCTGACTACAGGGAGCTGCTGGCACGATGGGGGAGCAGAGCATCCTGATTATTTAGTCAGTTCCAATCCCTGAGAAGAGGCAATGTGGCATACGAGTTCGATCCTTCGGATGTTCAAGTCGTTACAGAACTATTAGAGGAGGCCACAAAACTAAGCGATGAACTTCTGAAGGGTTGGACGCAGGTTGCTTCCAACGATAAATACCAGCTTTTGAGCGAAAGCCTACGGGCAGAGTTTGATTTTGCCTTTACGCATGAGCTCGAGGAAGATTTTGAAACCGCGGGTGAGGTGAAGCTCGTTCAGTCCGGACTCTCTGTCACAGCTACCCGCCCGATGTCTGAGACCCCTTCCGGTGCATGGACACTTTGGGGGGAAGTCTTCGATGCTCTAAAGCCTTCCATCGTCAGGGCGCATTTGGCAGACCTTCTCCTGACTTCACGTGTAAGGGCAAGACCCGCGCATGCAGCAGTGACGATTGCCTCCTATATGGAGGTCCCCGATATTGACGGAGTCACAGCGCAGCAGTCCGCTCTGTCGCTCGCACGAGCAAACGCCATTGCCAGGTCCCGCCGTATGACCGAGGAAGAGCCTGTCCGTCAGGCCATGTACGCGAAGAGTGAGGTCTTTTCATCCAACCTAGAGACAATGGGCCCGGCTCTGACTTTGCTGGCTGCGCTTTCCGTTCCGCCTAGGAGTGGAGAGATCTTGGATGAGGAGCGCAAGGTCATGCGGAGCCAGCTGCTGTCGATCGGAGAGGCCGCAACCTTTTTTACTGATGAGGTCGCCAAGACCCTTTTTCGCCTGTCGAATGAACCGACTGAGCTGGAGGCAGCTCGGCGATGGCATACGGAACAATACCTAAACCGGGCCGAAAATGAAGACCATGGAATGGTTAAGATGCACCACGCTCAAACTGCCGTGAATCTGGCGAATGACTATGGGCTTTCCGAACTAAGGGACGCGGCCGTGATAGTGATGCAGTCAATAGACCAAGCCACGATGGGGTGGGAATCGGTCTACTACGAGGGGAAGCTGTCCAAGAACGCTTTCCGAGCTCATCTTCGTAAGTACGCCCGCGCACGTAGTTGGAACCACGCACTCATGACGTTCCTGGCAGGCCCATCGCCGTCCGGTGATCATGAAGCAAACAAACGAACAGCCGGACGTGCTGCGCGGGGATCAATAAGGTCCCTCGTTACACGGACCAGCTACGGTGCACATGGCCTTCCAGAGCGCACCAACGAAGACTTCACGAACGAAGAGATCACGCGGACGGAGACGATTAACCTCAGCACCACGTCGATTCTGCTTGCACTTGAGCTTGAGCACATTCGTGCGCGTTTTTCAGCACCTGACGTTGAGCAGGTTGCCCTATGGATGGTCGAAACCCTTTCGGCCGATGGATCCCTTTCACACTATTTCGCTCAGTCGCTAAACCTTCATTGGGATCAGAGGTATTCAGATTCAGCAAGACTCTGTATTCCGCTCATCGAAAGTGCTGCGCGGGGATTGCTCCGCGCGCTCGACGAGCCTCTCTACCGCACACAACGAGGCGACTCACCGGGGCGCTTTCCTGCCATGGATTTCTACGTTGATGCCCTTGCCAAGCGGGACCTCGACCCCAACTGGGTCCGAGCCTTTCGAATGACTTTGCTAACGCCAGGACTGAACCTCCGCAATCTCAGTGCTCACGGCTTCTTGATGGATTTTACCGAGCACCAATCCGCGCTGCTTCTTCGACTTGCGGGACTTCTTTGTGCCATGCCCATCAATACTGCTCACCAGAGCCTCGAGGCCCTGCCCAGGATGGCCCAGAGGCGGCTCCGTTGTCGCTTAGGGTGGGTCTGGTCATAGCCGCAAAATAAGCCTCACAGGGATCACTCCTGAGCTTCAGGAGTGATTAGATACCTGCGACAGCTTGCGGCAAATTTCGCAGTCGCCACGCATTCGACACGGCCCACAGCCCTAAGCTTGGGAGTCGTTGGCGAACGGGTCTCTCGAGAACAATGACGTGAGTATTTCTCAGGGCTACAGCCCCCAGAGATCCGAACTATCGCTAGCACCGTGGGACGGCTGTTGCAAGAGGACTGAGCCGTGTACGGACGCGAACAAAAGGTTGGCAAGAAGCTAGTGAAAGTACGTTGGAGGAACGGAAGTCTGCATGGGTCATTCATGGCAAGTGGTGCGCAGCAAATTTGCACGTGCCCGCGTGGGCACGCATAAGCCCACCTTCAGTTCTGCTTCAGTGCACCACATTCTGACGGCGTCGTTGCATGGCCGCACGGACTTGGCTCGATGGGTCCGGGTGCTCTTGGACGCTGACCTGGCCGTTTCGGCCGCGTGGCCGTCTGAAACGGCGGTGCGGGTTCCTTATGCCCAAAGAAGACAGGCGCGTCGCATTCAAAAGCTGCGCTCCCGCGTCATGATCGTGAATGAGGCAACTGACCAAGAAACGTGGAAGGGGGTCTTTGCGTTCGCGTGGCGAGATCCCCGCTTCGGGATACCTCTTATCAGAGCAAAGTGGCTATCGAAGAACGTCGCTCCTCGCCTGAAAGAATTCATCGAATCTAAGTCGCTCAGAAGTCTTGTAAGACTAATGCTTTTTCATCCACTCTTTACGGTTTGGCGGGTTCTTCCTGGACTGCGACTTTCATTTGGCAAGAATCAAGAGGAAACACAGGAGGGACCACCCGGGACCGAGTACACCGAATACCCGACGCTGCCTCCCGATGACGAACCCTGTTCCAGTGAGCCCGACCCTTTGGTGTCGTTGGCTGAGGCCGAAAAGAACTATCTTGAACGCCAGATGGTCTCGGCCTTCGTTCGTAGGAGCGATGCAAACCTCTTTGGTGGGCCGGATCGTGACGATGATGGCTTCGTCCGCCTGATGTTAAGGGAGAGCTACCACGATTTCGCTCTTCCGGGTTCTGAAACAGTGCACCACGTGGTCTTTGAACCGCGACTTCTACTGCATGAGTCCGGAGTCGTGCAGATCGATCTGGCATTAGAAGCGGACACCTCCTTGGACGTTCGCCAGCTGCTAGCCATGATGTGGGGGCCGGAACAAATATTCATCCGATCGCAGATGTCGCTGCCCCTTTTGCGTGGGACTACGTGGGAGCCGCTAGCCGATTTCTCTGAGGGGACAATCGATGCAGGGCAGCCTCTGGGCGAGATCGAACATCTAGAACCTGTTTCTATGACTGACCTTCTGCACCTTCATCTTGCGAGCATCCTCAGCGTAATCAAGCGATCGCACGGGTTCTGGGCTATGTACCCGGTTACGATCATGGAACCTACGAAATGCTGCGATCCAGAAGAATGGCAACGGAACCACCAGGCTGACCTCATCCGTTTGGCGAACCGCAGCTCCTTCGACAGGGACGTGTCGAAGCACGCGTCGGTTCCGAAAGACTTGTCCCTCAGCAGAAACCACTCACTATTTGCGAGACTCGGTTCAGCAACTTACGTCCAATGGGCGGGGGAGCGGCCGAGAGGAATTCCCGAACTCGACACGGTGCTTCTCTTTGAGTACGCAATGCTTGTATACGTTCGGCTTCAAT
The DNA here is from genome assembly GCF_055389195.1 of Arthrobacter sp. DualSoilB13. Taxonomy (NCBI): domain Bacteria; kingdom Bacillati; phylum Actinomycetota; class Actinomycetes; order Micrococcales; family Micrococcaceae; genus Arthrobacter; species Arthrobacter sp. DualSoilB13. The sequence continues at coordinate 101,922 of NZ_AP035866.1, forward strand.
CCTTAGAAGAGGACGTTTCGCGCATGGTGACTGGCGAAAGAAGACTAAGGGCGAGGTATAAGAGGGCAATTCGGCTATTCTCGGAACTACGGCAGCGTGACTTGAGGTTTGGCGAGGCACGGGACGTCGTTCGTCACGTCCTTGACGAGTTCGGGGCACCCGAAATCCGAAAGACGATCGAAACAGCGCTGAATTTGTCTGCCGCTGCCTATTCCACGCGAAGCGCAGAACGTGCGGCGAGCCGCGCCTGGTGGATTACATTCATAGCCACGCTGTTGGGTCTCATCGTCGCATTCCCTCCTATCAGAGACCTTCTATCCGTCATCCCTGAAGCCGAACCAGAGGAGTCGTGGCTCTTGCTTCCTTTAAGGTGGCTGGCAGGACAGGGGTTTTGGGGTCCGTGGCTCACCATGGCCGGCCTGTTAGGGATAGTGATCACTATCCGGTTCATAGCGTGGCTTTGGCGTTGGCGAATCCGGCGGTTACCGTCCTTCCGGCGCGGGTACAAATGGCCTACTCAGCTCGAGATCACCGAAAACAGCTTCTCACCTGCTGCTAACGGCCCTGCGCGCACAGAGGCGGTAGCAAATCTGACCGGCTACCGGGGAGAGCCACGACAATGAGATCTGATCCACAGCCTTGTGTTCCTACGGGCCACGACGCATGTTGGAATGTCATACGAACGATTCGGCTCGCAGTGTCGTTTTGAATAAACAATTGGACAGTCGAGCACTCGGAAAAACGCTTGATCGGGGAGCCGTGCGGGACGCAGATACTGTACAGAGGGTTCGCCGCTACGCGCCCTCAAAGCTTGTTCCGCTTGTCGCTCAAGTCAGTTCTGCATTCAGACCTACAGATACCAGACTCACGATCGCTCGAACATTAGTGACTCCGTGGGCTCTTGCTGACATAGCACGCGTAAGTTTGGTCCATGGTAATGAACACAGAGATTCTCCGGTAGGCGTGGCCGAACTGTTGAAGTGCGTCCAGTCATACAATGACTTGGAGGACCCTGATCTAGCAGAGCAGAAAGCCGGTGCTGCTGCTAACCTCTTTCTCAGGCTCGCAAGCGAGCAACTCGCATATAACTTACCTCCAATGGCGACAATCTCGCGTTCTGTGGGGATGCTTACTCAAACGGTGCCCGCAAAAAAACCAAGAATTATGGGCACGGGTTGGGCGGAGGAGCTGTTAGGCGGCTCGGTGGCCGAATATGTCGGCACAGGATTTTTGCTTCAGACGGCTTGTGGCCCCAATAGGGGGACATTCGACCTTTCATGGCTAGAGGAAAAAAATGCGCTGGGCCTAGACCAGTACATGCCGCTTAAAACAATCCGGGATATCTTACGAACCCAGTACACGACCAGCCGAGAAGACTTTAATAAGGCCAATGCTGTTCAATACCACGCCGGACCCTACCGCCGATTCTCCCATAACCCGCTTTTAAGCACTCCGGCAATCTCAGGGATTTCTGGCACCCTCCTTATCCCCGTTGCCCCGGCCATCATGAGGAAAGTTAGCCCACAGGGCATCTACTACGCCGGAGTGGACAAATGGGGCAGCGGCTTCGCCGAGGACATGGGCGACCTCTTTGAGCAGTACGTCGGGCGCCAGCTCAAACTGATACCCAACGCAGTAGTGCATCCAGAGATCAGCTATGGACCACAGCGTAAAAAGACTATCGACTGGTTCGTCGTCCTGGACACAGCGGTGCTTCTGGTCGAGGTTAAGTCCGTAAGGCCTACAGACCCAGTTCGAATGGCCAATGATCGGTCACACGAAGAAATGTCGCGGATGTTAGCGAAAGCTTTTGAGCAGCTCAACACGACAAGCCAATTGATGGACAGCCTTCAGCCTGAGCTTTCCATGATTCCTAGCTCACTGCCTCGCATCGGCTTAGTAGTAACCATGGAAGACTTTCATGTCGTAAATTCTCCTCTCATTCGGCCTTCCTACAGAACGGATGACGGAATCCCAGCGTTCGTTGTTAGCATCACTGAACTCGAATGGGCGGTCTGCTTGCGACGTCCATTGGGCTCGTTCTTGCTTGGCCTCTTAAACGATCCGGAATCCCGAGGGTGGTCTGTTCGCTCGAAGTTCGGATCCGAGGCAGTTGAGGAGAATCCTGTAATTGAACAAGCGTGGAACGCGCATCCCTTCACTAACATCCGACAGGCTGAGGTGGGAGAGACGGCGAAGGGAAACGAGGGTGAAGGACCAGCACTACCGTGACGATGGCATCCCTGACGTCAAGGTCTAACTTGTTGCGTAATTGCCCTCCGCGTGTTGTGCATGATGCGGGGTCCCTTACCGAGATACGCAGAGTACTACTTGTCATAAGGTCAATTATCGGCGTCTTAGCACCTGTGATTTGACGTGTGATTTAAGGGTTGAAACAAACTGTCATCGATGGCAGCATGGAAGCATGACAGCAGTTGCAGGCGCCCGCGGAGGGCTGAAGGCCCATCAAGACTCGATCAGGTTGCCCGAAGCCGAGCTGGTTCGTGACCTGCGGGACATCCTGGGTGCGAAGCTGGTCGCCTACATCGGTTCAGTCAAGGAAACCCGCGCCGTCCGGCAATGGGCCGACGGCGAACGGAAGCCATCGGCCGAGGTCATGACCCGGCTCCGGCACGCCTACCACGTGGCGGCACTGCTGGCTGAACGGGACTCCCGTGCGGTGGTCCAGGCGTGGTTCCAAGGCATGAACCCGCAGCTGGATGACGTCCCCCCTGCCCGGCTGCTGCGGGAAGGCCACGTGGACGAGGCCGCACAACAAGTCCTCGCCGCGGCCCGGGCTTTCGCGGCCGCCGGCTGAGGTATGGAACTGAATGAACTGACGATCGTCCCGGCCTCGGTCACCGTGTGGCGGATCGGTTTCCGCCCGGAACCGTGGGCGTGGAGCGGCTGGGAATGATCCACTAACGGGCGTTTTCCTGGGCGCTGGGACGACCTGCACGGTAACTTCCGCACCGTCTACGCCGGCTCATCGCTGAAAGCGTGCCTCTTGGAAGTCCTTGCTGGCTTCCGCCCCGATCCACGGCTCGCCGCGGAGCTGGACGAGGTCATCGAAGACGAGGAAGACGAGGTCCTGTACCCGAGCATTCGACCCGGAGAAGTACCCCGGGAATGGCTCGACGCCCGAGCCGCGGCCCGCGCCGAACTCAGTGGAAACTACTGTGCCGTCACCGCCTCTGCCACCGTGAGTGCACTGTATCCGCACTTCGTCGCCAAGGCATTGAGTCTCGGCCTGACGGATTTCGACGCTTCGGCACTCAAGGACGCCAGACCGAGACAACTGACTCAGGCCGTCGCCGCGTGGCTGTACGACACGACCACGGTCGACGGCGCGACCTTCCGCTCCCGCCACGGCGATGACCTTCCAACTGTGGGCCATTTTCGAACGTCCAGGTGACCCGCCTACCAGTCCGAAGCTGGGCCAACCACGACTCGTCGACCTGCACCACGTGGCCGCAGCCATCCAGGAAGCCTTCACTGCTCTGGGACTGAAATGGCGCCTCGACTAGCATTACCCCCCGGGTCATCATCGGAGGATCTGGCCGGCGTGAATGGCCAGCGGGCTTTCCTGAGGCGATCTACACCCCGCAGCCGCGACTGCGAAGTGAACCTTCCGTTGGCTTCTTCCGACGGCGCCGATGACATCCACGTTTACACCGTGGATGTCACTACAACTGGTCGTATCCCTCTTCGAGGTCGCCATGACTAAGAAGGCGCAAGGGGAATCGCTGGGTGGCGCCCAGAAGCGTGGATATCCGCTCCTGCCATCTGGTCCAGGGCCGTTCGCCCGGTGATGAAGGCTTTGAGGTTCTCAGCGGATCCAGTCCCGCCTCTGGCGAGGTATTCCACCCAAAGCTTCGAATGCCACCTACCGAACCGTGCGCCTGGTGTGGTTGTTCGCGGCGGTGATGTGATCAGGCGCCGCCGATGCGGGTGCGGACGGTGCGGTAGGCGAACTCGACGAGGTAGTCATTCAAGGCGTGGCTGGCTTTTTCTGCCTTCTCGGCGTCTCGCTCCAGCACGCTGCGGAGAATGCTGGCATGTAGAGCAGAGCCTTGGCTGATTTCTGCTTGCTCGTCCCTAACGTGAGTGATCCAGAACCGGCGCGAGAGCCCTTGGAGTGGCGCCATCGCATCGGCGAGATATTCGTTGTGGCTCGCAGTCACGATCATCATGTGGGTTTCTTTGACCGTCTCAAGGTATTGCCGGAGCGTGAACCGGTCTGCTTCCAGCAGTTCCACCATCTCCTGCATAGCCTTGCGATCAGTTGCCGATGCGGTCTGACAGGCCAAGCGGACGGCTAGGGCCTCCAGCACCCGGCGTAGTTCAAGCATGCGCAGCTGGGCCTCGACGGATGCAGGCGGAACGAGCACACCTTTGTTCGGGTGGATCTCCACCAGCCGGTTCCGGGCCAACTGCTGCAGCGCTTCCCGGACCGGAGTCCGCCCGAGACCGGTCCTCTCCATCAGGACGGCCTCCGAGACAAGTGAGCCCGGCGCCAGTTCTTGGAAGACGATGAGGCGTTCGATCTCGTCGTAGGCCTGGGCGGCCTTTCCCTGCTGCATCATGGCACCACTCTATCCGAACCCCTTGCACAACCGATATATTGGTCGCATACTGGTCAAGCGCGCACCGCAATTTTTCCAACTTTCTATAGATTCGAGGTCTGCAATGGCGAAGACCGTTACCGTTGAGCGGCGCTCCATTGACTTCATCCCACCCGAAGAACGGCATGGGAAACCGAGGAGCCTCCTGTTCGTGTGGTTCGCCGCGAACACTTCCATCACGGCGGTGGTGACCGGGGCGTTGTTCGTCATCCTCGGCAACAGCGTGCTGTGGTCCATTCCGGCGATCATCCTGGGCAACGCTGTTGGCGGGTTCTTCACCGCCCTCCACTCGGCGCAGGGCCCCAAACTCGGCGTCCCGCAAATGATCCAAAGCAGGGCCCAGTTCGGATACTTCGGGGCCATCCTGCCCCTCGTTCTGGCCCTCATGATCTACGTCGGTTTCTACGCCACCGGGCTGGTCCTTGGCGGTCAGGCGATCGGCACTCTACTCCATGTCCCCGCGGAGGTGGGCGCCATGGTCTTCGCGCTGATGTCCACGACCCTGGCGATCATCGGCTACCGCTACATCCATAAGTTCTCCCACATCGCCGCTGTCCTCAGCGCCGTGGTGTTCGTGATCCTTCTCATCCGCATCATGGCCGACGGAAACATCGGAACCATAACCGAAACGAACGCCTTCGATGGCGCGGCGTTTGTCCTGGGGGTCTCGCTGTCAGCATCCTGGCAGCTCACGTTTGGGCCATACATTGCCGACTACTCACGCTACCTCCCCGAGAACACACCCAAGCGTGCCACGATCGGCTGGACCTTCCTTGGCAGCGTCCTGGGCGGTTCACTCGCTATGATCCTCGGTGCCCTCGCCGCGGCCCTCGGCGGCAAGGCCTTCGGCCACGACCAGGTCGGTTACCTCGCCGGACTGGGCGGCGCGATCTGGCCGCTGGTCCTGCTCGCGGTCATCTGCGGCAAGCTCACCGGCAATACGCTCAGCTCCTACGGCGGCTATATGTCCCTGGCTACCATCATCACGAGCCTCACGCGACAAGACAGGGTCAGCCCACGCCAACGATCGCTCTACGTTGTGGCAATCTCGGCGGTCTCGTTGGCGATTGCGCTGGCCGCTACGGACAACTTCCTTTCCAACTTCACCAACTTCCTGCTGTTCCTGCTCTACTTCATGACCCCATGGTCGGCCATCAATCTCGTGGACTACTACTGGGTCAGAAAAGAGCGCTACAACATCGCCCAACTCTTCCTCCGCGACGGTGAATACGGCCGCTTCAACAAGGGAGCCTTCCTGGCCTACGCCATCGGCGTGCTGATCCAGATCCCCTTCATGAACAGCACCCTCTACGTCGGACCCGTAGCCAACTGGCTCGGCGGCGCCGAGATCGCCTGGCTCATCGGCCTCGTCGTTGCTGGCGGTCTTTACTACGCCACTTCACGTCGTTTCGCACTCCAAGTGTCCACCGCAGACCAGGGCCTGGGAACCACCGTCCCGGCAACAGCAAACACCAGCACCAAGGAAACCTCATGAAATACGATCCCTCGCAAGAGCGCAGCCCACTGCCCTACTCCCCCTTCAAGAGCTGCACCGTCCCACGCCCTATCGGCTGGCTCTCCAGCATCAGCCCAGATGGGGTGGAAAACCTCGCCCCCTACAGCCAATGGCAAAACCTCACCTTCGACCCGCCCATGGTGATGTTCTCCGCCAACCAATACCCGGACGGACGACGAAAAGATACAGTCCTCAACGCAGAGCAAACAGGATGGTTTGTCTGGAATATGGCCACCTACGACCTCCGTGAAGCCGTCAACATCAGCGCTATGGCCCTGCCCTTCGAGGAAAACGAATTCGACCGCGCCGGCATCACCAAGCGCTACGCGGAGCTCTCCCCCACGCCCATGGTGGCCGAAAGCCCAGTCCACTTCGAATGCCGCTACCTTTCGACCCACCGCATGACCGGGAACTCCAACGTCGGCACCATCGACATCGTCTTTGCACAGGTCGAACGCATCCACATCAACGATGAAGTCCTGACCCCCGACGGTCGACTCAACATACAAAAAATCAGGCCGCTCGCCCGAATGGGCTACCACGACTACACCTCCATCACCGAAACATTCGAGATGAAGATCCCCCACGCCTCCGAGGACGAAGCCTACGGCCTGGCCGGCCAACCCGCCTGAACAACCCCAGCACGCGGCCTCTGCTCAACCCCGGGCAGAGGCCGCAGCCACCAATAACGCAGAAAAGGTCACCTTAAAGACACGCTGCCCGCAACCCCTGAAAGCCTCCGACCGAGGCGGGGCACTGCCGTCCATGCCGTCTGCCACCACTAAAACCAAAACGGATGACGCCACGGTGCGTGCAAGATCCATGCCCTGTGACGCATTGCTAGCTTGACGGAATATCCGTTATCGGCATCCAAAGTACGGGAGTAGAAGTAGCTGCGGGAACTCCCGTCGTCTTCAACACCGAGCCCTGCCGGATCGACAAGTGTGAACGGCAACGTACGGTGAAAGGGTTCTGCAAAAGCCACTACAAGCGCTGGCTGGACCAAGGACGCCCCGAATTGGAGTCATTCCTCGCCAGCCCCGGCCCATTACCCGTAGGCGACGGCCCCTTGGCGGCATGCACCGTCACCTGGTGCCGCTTCGGTTCGGCCAGACGCGGCCTCTGCATCAGCCATCACGGGTTCTTCAGTCGTTCCAGCGAGACCGACGTGAATAAGTGGCTCGCTACCCTCTCCCCCGAGCCAGCCACCGAACGGCCCGAATGCAGGCTCGCGTTCTGCGACCTCTGGGCCCAAGGCAACTCGCCGTTGTGTCTGAACCACAAGTCCCGCTGGCACGCCATTGGCACACCGGATATCGACGAGTTCGTCGCCCGGTGCGAAAGCGTGGGCCTGGACCGGTTCGATTTCCGATGCCTGGCAGATCGTCCCCAGCTGCGGCTTGAGCTCCAGCACGCCCTGCAATGCCGCCACGATGAACGCCGGGCCAGTACCCGCTCCTCCGTTGTGACGCCCGTGATCCGGCTCCTCACCGACAGCGGCGTCACCTCGCTGCTGGAGTGGAATCTTGGCCAGTGGGCAGCGTTCTATAGCGCCGGCCGGGTGGGCCGCAGTCACCGCCACAACGGGCAACTCGCATTCCTGCGATTTGCCTACACCCGGCTCGAAGACCTCGCCGCCGGCACCGGCTGGGAGTCAGAGTATTCCCGCGACGTCTGGGCCCTGCACCGCCTCGGCTACACCGACACCCGCGGCACCCTCCGCTTCGACAAGATCCCGCAACCGTGGCTGCGCACCATGGCAAAACGCTTCATCCGATGGCGGCTGACCAGCGGCAGGGAAATCATCCAAGCCCGCATCGACCTCCTCGCCCTGAACCGATTCGCCGCGTTCCTCGCCCACACCATCCCCCACTCCGACGGCCCGGACTGCATCGACCGCGGCATCCTGGAACGCTTCCTCGCCGAACTCGCCCGGGATAAACGGGCCGTGACTTCCCGTGGCCGCGACATCAGCTCCCTGAACGCCTTCTTCGCCGCGATCCGCCGCCACGACCGGGCCAAGGACCTGCCGGCATCGGCGAACTTCTACCCCGAAGACTTCCCACGACCAGCCAAACGACTGCCCAGAGCCCTGGCCGATCACATCATGGCGCAACTCGACCAACCCGAAAACCTCGGCAAATGGACCAGCCCCGACAGTCGGCTACTCACACTGATACTGATGCGCTGCGGACTGCGCGTCGGGGACGCCTGCAACCTGGTATCAGACGGCGTGGTCCGTGACGGTGACGGCGCCCCATACCTTCGCTATATGAACCGGAAGATGAAACGCGAAGCCCTCGTACCCCTCGACGAGGAAGTCCATACCGCCATCCTCGATCAGCAACGACGCGTCCGCGAACGATTCCCCGAAGGCAGCAACTGGCTGTTCCCGGCCCCGAAGATGAACCCCGACGGAGCAAAACCGCTCACCACACACTCCTACCGCGGACAGCTTGAAGACTGGCTGGAACGCTGCGACATTCGCGACGAACACGGGCAAGAGGTGCGCTTGACTCCGCATCAGTGGCGCCACACCTTCGGGACAACACTGATCAACCGCGACGTTCCTCAGGAAGTTGTCCGGGTCCTCCTCGATCACACCTCGGCGGAGATGACCGCCCATTACGCCCGGCTGCATGACACGACCGTGCGTCGCCACTGGGAGAAAGCCCGCAAGGTCAACATCAACGGCGACACCATCACCATTGACCCGCAGGGACCACTCGCCGAAGCCAGCTGGGCCAAACAACGCCTCGGCCGCGCGACGCAGAGCTTGCCGAACGGATTCTGCGGGCTGCCGGTTCAGAAAACCTGCCCGCACGCCAACGCCTGCCTGACCTGTCCCATGTTTGTCACCACCGCCGAATTCCTCCCCCAGCACCAAGAGCAGCGCCGCCAGACCGTCCAGATCCTCTCCGCGGCCGAGGCCCGCGGACAGACCCGGCTCATCGAGATGAACCAGGCCGTGCTGCACAACCTGGACCGCATCATCGACTCCCTCGACGACACCGCACCAGCCGAGGCCGCCGGATGAACCGCCCCGACAACAGCCGGCACCTGATCAAAGCTGCACAGCAGCGCGCCGCTCTCACCCGGTCCAAAGCCGTCCAAGCGCTGCGCACGCTGCACGCGGAAGGCCGACCGGTCACCTTCGACGCCGTCGCCAAATACGCCCGAGTCTCCCGGTCCTGGCTCTACACCCAGCCCGACCTCCGCGCCGAAATCGAACGCCTCCGCCAAAACCACGCCTCAGCGGAGCCCACACCGGCATCACAGCCACAGCGGGCAAGCGAGGCCTCGCTACGGCAACGACTCGAAGCGGCCAACGACAGAATCCGACGACTCAACGACGAGAACCAACGACTGCGACAGCAACTCGCACACGCCCTCGGACAACGCCGCCAAAGTCCATCACCAGACCCCGCGACCATCCCGAATCCATAACAGATCCACGAGAATGAAAGGACACCCAATGCCACCGTCATGCACGTCCCGGACACACCCACCAACCCAAAACCGCAGGCCAGAGGCACAGGAGCCCGACGGGCTCAAGATAATGCAGACGCAGGTTGGCCACTCCTATGCGTCGACTACCGGCCTCTATACCTCGGTATCGTCGGACTTCAAGCAGAAAACCGTGCAGCAGATGATTGCACGCCGCATCGCGAACTTGGAGGACCCAGGTGCCTGAACAGCGCCGGATTGGCTACCGCTGGAAACCTGCGAGCCCTGATGACAAAGCAGAACCTCTGGAAGACCACCGAACTGATGCCGCTCCTGAAATCCCGTGGCATCAACCTCTCCGAAAGCCAGGTCTACAGGCTGGTCACCTCGACGCCGGAGCGCATTCCGGCAAAGACATTCGCGGTGCTCTGCGACGTCCTGGACTGCACCCCGAACGACCTTTTCGAACCTTTCGTGGAGATGCGCGCCGCGGCGACAGCGAAGACCTCGGCATCCAACCAGGAAACCCGATCGCACGACGTGTCCGACTCGTCGCTCCCGAAGACGGTGAGTAGGCCACGCAAAGAAGAGGACCCCGTTCGCTGGCCGGTCCCCTGCGTTCGCTGCGGCCAGCACCACCAAACGGTTGCGCGTTGGCCCGACGGCGGAGTCTGCGGCTACTGCTATCAGCAGGCAAAACGCACCTGCGGGGTCTGCGCCTGCGGCCATGACCGGGCCGCCGCCATCCTCATCCTCGTCTTCGGACAACAAGCTGAAAACATCGCACGTCTAACCTGGGACGACATCAGCGTCACCGGCGGCGTGGACCAACGGCCGACTAACGGTCGTGAGCAGTTTCCTTGCTCCGCAGCTTTTTGCCCTTGCCACGGTGTTTCGCTGAGTTGCTAGCCTTGCCGACATCTGCAGCCGTGAAGGTTAGGGCCATCGCTCGGTGGCAACCCTAGCTATGACTTTTCGCAAATTCTGCAGCCGCGGACCAGACAGACCCATCTACAACCGCAACATCACAGTTACGTCAGTGTGGTGTCCTCGACAGGGACAGTTTGCTGTCGTGGCGCGTTGTCCTTTTTAGCGGGATAGCTTCTCCCTGTCCGGCTCCATATCACCGATGTGTCCGGCGGTGTTGGCTGCTAGGACTCGGGCAACGAAGGCGCTGTACTCGTCCATGTAGTGGCGCAGGAATTTCGCGGTGCGTTCATCCTTGACTTCGCCCCCTTCCCCAAACACGTCCGCGTCGTAGTGAACGTATGCTTCAGGCGAATTCAGCTGGGGTGCGTCTAGGAAGCTAAGGATGCTGCGGAAGGATGACTGCATCACGGCGGTGCCGATACTACCCGGGGAGGTCCCGATGATGCCGGTGGGTTTACGGGCGAACGAATTCGATCCCCAAGGACGAGAGCCCCAGTCGATAGCGTTTTTAAGGGCACCCGGAATGGAACGGTTGTACTCGGGAGACACGAAGAGAATACCGTCCGACGCTTCAATGGCACGCTTGAGCGCCCGGCCTTCCGGCGGGAAATCCGCGTCGTAGTCATAGCTATAAAGCGGGAGATCCCTAATCGGAATTTCGCTGAACTCGAGGTCCTCTGGTGCAAGATTTATCAAAGCTTGCGAGAGAACTCGGTTGATAGAGCCGGTTGCCAAGCTCCCCACGAAATATCCGATCTTGTATTTTGCTGCCAAAGTTTCAATCCTTTCTTTTCCGATTTACGGCGGCCGCAGGCTAACTTGTGCGTTGCTGCCGGTTTATGTGGTCAGCCAGCCGAGCCAGGGAAGAAGATCCTGTACTTCGGGATTGCGATTTTCAACGGGAGTCCTCAATGCCTGAGAAGGAAGGGCAGCCTTGCTAAATTTTTCGACGAACGTGCAGTTACCGAGTGGTGTCCGATCTTGGAGGTGGCGCGCACCATGGTTAGTTGACCGCACATGGCAAAACCCGGGGCGGAACAGGTGGAACGAGTGCTTGTTCACGTCTAGACCTTTTGTAGAGCTATGGATACAGCGACTTTCGCTACGATGAAGGGTAGAAAACTTTTACGGCACAGGTGCTTGTCCCGTTTCAGTTCAAAGGCGAACTATTGCGTAGGACTTAACGAGGGTGCTTTTGATACTCCACCGACCGCTCCAGCCGTTCTCAAGGATTAGGACTGTTCCGGGCTTGAGGGTGATGCGTGAGCCGTCATCATGAATCAGTTCACCTTCTCCTTCTAACACGCTAATAAATTCCTCGTATCCCTGATGGACTGTACTAAATTCACCAGGACTCACCCGCCACAGACCAAGCTCCGTTTTGCCGTCCGTAAAAAGCACGTGGGTACTCGCGGCGGGTGTGCCCTGAATGACTCGTTCGGAAGTAATCGAAACCGGTTTTGGCCAGTGTATGGAAGATGCGTGAAGTACGGTGCTCATGCTTTGCTTCTTTCAGAGTCAGAGTTACCAGACTTAGTTTCAAGGCGCTGCATTACACGTCCGGCGGCTCGCTCGCCGCTGCGTATAGCTCCTTCCATTAGGCCTACAAATTCGGGTTCGCTGTATTCGCCGGCCCAGAAAACATCTCCTACCGGCTTTTCCAAAAGAGCTGTCCCCGCTGCCGTTACGCCTGGGGCATGGGCGGCGTAAGCGCCACCTGCCAGTTGGTCCTCGGACCATACAGTGGTCAGCGCGGCAGCGTCCTGTGGGATGGCGAGATCCGTGCGAAGTGCTCGTGCTTTGGCAACCCATTCCGCTGGGCGCTGTTTAAGGCTGGCACGGGTAATGGCTGATGGTGAGCCCATGAAGGCGTTCAGCACCGGGGCCACGGCCCCGGATTCGTCCGTGGCTGTCCAGGTCCAGTAGCGGCCTTCGACGGACATGACAGCACTTGTGGCGGGCTGGGTTTCCAATGGGAGGTGTAGTTTTGCCGCATGTCCTTGAAGAACGTGCTTTAGGGCTGCGTCACGTGCCTCGGTTGTCGGAAGGTTCAGTTGCGAGTCACGGATTACAGCCAACGGAAGAGCAACAACGACGGTGTCGAAAACGGACGTGTCGGTGTCGGTGGTAACAAGAACACCGCCGTCACTAATGTTTTCAACCGCCCTCACGGTTTCGCCGTAACGAACAGCAGAACCAAGTGCAGCTGCCATCGCGTCGGGCAGCCGCTGATTGCCGCCAGCCACCCGCCAGCTGGGTTTGGGTTCGAACGAGGCGATATGTTGTAAGGATCTCGCCGTGACCTCTGATGCGCTCACAGCCGTAGAGATTTCGATTCGGGCACGAAGGGCGTCGACCAGTTCCGGTTCGTCGGGCAACTTGGCAAGCAACTCTTCGGCGGTCCCCTGAAGGCCACTGCCACTGGCTAATTCCAGTGCTTCCCGTCCGGTACGGATAATGTCATCACAAGTGATTCCAGTCGTGTCGCCGGGTTCCCGAACGTAATAGCTCATGCCAGTGTCAACCAAGCTAAGCCCAAACTGGGAAAGCAGCCGCCGCATGGAGGTGTAGCCATCTAGAACGAATTCTGCACCTCGTTCTATCACATAGCTGCCTTTTGGTGTGTCAAGCGTTTCGGACCACACACGACCACCGGGGCGGTTGCGGGCTTCGAATACCGTGACGTTTTCACCGGCTTCGGCGAGTTTTGTAGCAGCTGCAAGGCCAGCCAAGCCGGCACCAAGAATTCCTATGCGGCCCACACAGCCACCTCCGTTTCGTTTTGTTCAGGGGCGAAGACAGTAGAAGACGCTGTTCCCACCCCAGATTAGGTCGCTAGGAGTGCTAACAAAATCATACGAGTATGATAAATCTCTCCTCGTTTTTGTACTTCTGAATAGTCGTTGCGGTGTCTGCCGGGTGGCGCGTGGCCGAGTGGATTGTTGCCCTAAAAGCCTCGGCGAGGGAAAGTTCCGGATGTGCTTACCCCCAAGCGACAGGCCGCTGGAGACGTCCAGCCTGACCTCGTGGAGGATTTTCCCGGTTTCATAGCCGGGTTCGTTTTCGGACTCAAGTACGGAATTAGTACAGAAATCATCCTCTAGAACTGTTTGGGACCACCGCGGGGCGCTTCATACTGACTGCTTAGACGTGAGACCGTAACCGCCTTTGCGTTCGCTTCGAAGCAACAGAGCACTTTTATGTCTGAAACATAGCGCGGTAGAGACTCGCGCACCGCCTCGGAAGGAGCCACCGGCATGCCACAGCACACGGGCATATTTAGCAAGGTCATCACAGTTGATCACCGCTGCGAGGTGGATGAACGACTCACCGCCGTGGTCACCGAGGCAATGGCGCATGCGTTACGGACGTCGACCCATGGAATTGTTGTCACGCGTCACGACCAAAGAACGTTCAGTGTCCGCCTTTCGCCGGACATATCCCCAGGGACGACAGTGGAGCGCGATCTCTGGAGAAGCAATGTTGGATGTCGACCGAATATCTAATGTTGGACTCCGTGCTCCTAACATAAGAGTCAATTTCGCCGGCACTCATGCGACGCCTACCGTCACAACTTTGTCTCACCATGGTCCGCGTCTTGCGCTTTCCTTAGCGGAAACTTACTCACCCCCAATGTGCCCACCCACCACAATCAGTCGCTTACAAAACAATCTTCTGAGGACTACAAATGACAGTTGAATCGGCTGTGTTCCCCGCCGCTCCCCTAGAGCGCGAGGCCCCTCTGCTCGCGTCTGTGCCCACCGGCTTGCTTGTTGGCGGCCAGTGGCGGGATGCATCAGACGGCGGAACGTTTGATGTGCGTGATCCTGCTACGGGGGAGGTGCTCGCTACTCTAGCTTCGGCCACTAGCGAGGATGCCGTCGCCGCTCTGGAGGCTGCTTGCGCGGCGCAGACCTCGTGGGCGCGGACCGCTCCGCGGGTGCGAGCCGAGATTTTGCGCCGTGCCTTCGACCTGGTAACAGCGCGATCGGAGGACTTCGCGCTTTTGATGACGTTGGAGATGGGCAAGCCATTGGCTGAAGCCCGGGGCGAGGTTGCCTACGGCGCCGAGTTTCTGCGTTGGTTCTCGGAAGAAACTGTTCGGGACTACGGCCGATACCTCACCACCCCCGAAGGTAAGAACAAGATCCTGGTCCAGCACAAACCCGTAGGTCCCTGCCTGCTGATAACGCCGTGGAATTTCCCGTTGGCCATGGCTACTCGCAAGGTTGCTCCCGCGGTGGCCGCTGGTTGCACGATGGTTCTTAAACCAGCAAAGCTGACGCCGCTAACTTCGCAGCTATTTGCCCAAACGATGATGGAGGCCGGCCTTCCTGCAGGAGTTCTCAATGTCGTTTCTTCCTCCTCGGCGTCGGGGATATCCGGGCCACTCCTGAAAGATTCCCGGCTGCGTAAGGTTTCCTTCACAGGGTCCACTCCGGTCGGCAAGCGCCTGATGTCAGACGCTTCCCGACATGTCCTGCGGACTTCCATGGAATTGGGTGGAAATGCTCCGTTCGTCGTGTTCGAAGATGCAGACCTGGACAAAGCTGTAGAAGGGGCAATGGCGGCTAAGATGCGGAACATGGGCGAGGCCTGCACAGCAGCCAACCGGTTCCTCGTTCAAGAATCCGTGGCGCAGGAATTCACCCGGAAGTTCGCAGCCGCGATGGGTGCCCTCTCCACCGGCCGAGGTACGGACCCTGCCAGTCAGGTCGGCCCGCTGATCAATAACGGTGCTCGCGACGACATCCATGCCCTAGTCATTGCTGCGGTGGACGCCGGCGCTGTCGCTGTCACCGGCGGGGCCCCCGTGGACGGACCAGGCTACTTCTATCAGCCCACCGTCCTCGCCGACGTTCCCAACAATGCGGCGATCCTCGGCCAGGAAATCTTCGGACCCGTCGCTCCTGTCACCACCTTCACTACTGAACAGGACGCAATCAAACTGGCTAACGCCTCGGAATACGGGCTCGCGGCCTACCTTTACAGCCGCGACTTTAGCCGGCTCCTGCGGGTGGCGGAGCAGATCGAGTTTGGCATGGTTGGCTTCAACGCGGGCATCATCTCCAACGCCGCCGCCCCCTTTGGTGGCGTTAAACAATCAGGGCTAGGCCGCGAAGGCGGGTCCGAAGGTATCGCCGAATACACCACCACCCAATACATCGGCATCGCCGATCCCTATGAGAACTGAACGACTGGTAGGGGCTTACATGCCGTCTGAGCGAGTGAATAATGCGACTTGCTAGGATACAAACGAGCGCAGGCCCACGGCACGCAGTGTTTCGGAACGGTGAGTGGCACCATCTGGAAGACCCGTTTGCCGAAGTCATATCCTTCACTGGGCAAGTCACACCGGCGGATGGTGCGAAGCTACTCGCCCCGGTACGTCCCTCCGTCCTCATAGGAATGAGCCATAACCGCCCTGACAATAAGCATCCGCTTCCCGTACAGGCATGGCACAAATCCGTACATACCCTGGCCAACCCGGGTGATCACATTAAGATGGTTCGGGACGCTGGGGCAGTCCACGTGGAGGGCGAGCTGGCAGTTGTTATTCGTAAACTCGCTACCGGTCTTACCACGGAAGAGGCGATGGACCATGTGCTGGGGTACACGATCGCGAATGATGTCACGAACGCCGACCAAGGACTTATCGACGAAAAACTTTTCCAAGCCAAAGCCGGCGTTAATTACACACCTCTTGGACCTTGGATTGAGACCGACATTAGGGATCCTGAAAAGGTCAACATCACCGTGCGAGTGAACGGCGAGGTTAGGGCCAATTCCGGGACATTCAATCTACCCACGAGCGTGGTGGACTGCCTGGTGTATGTCACTCGCTGGACGACTCTTAAGCCTGGTGACATCGTGATGACGGGGGCGCCGGGTACCTTCGCAGCTGTTAACCCCGGAGACTGCGTGCAAATCAGTCTCGAGGGAATTGGTACGTTGACCAGCACAGTCGTCTAATTACTGCAAATAAAGGACCCCTCCGAGAGGGGTCAGGCACAATCCTTCGCAAGTCTAGGACCTTGCCCTTGGCGCCGTTCTTCAAGCCGCCCGGATAGTCCGATGTGCTTCGTCACCAAGCCCGACTTCCTTGAGTTCGCCGAGCGCCGGCTATCCCGAGCATCGGCTGTACCCATCCTCTTAGACGTCTTTGCGTCGTGCCGAGTGTTGGCTCGTGGTGGCAAGGTTCAATATTACGATGCCCCCGATCACCGCAGTAATGGCTGTTATCCTTCCCAAAGTAACTGCCTCTCCGTGGATAATCGCGCCAGCAAAGGCAACGGCTACTGTGCCTAGACCAGACCACGTAGCATAAGCGACGCTTAGTGGTACTGCCCTAAGCGCGCGGGTTAGCAAAAAGAAGGAAAAGGCGTATAGTGCCATGGCCGCGGTTGTCTGTGCCGGGAGTTGAAAGCCTTCGGAAAAGTCGAGAATTACTGTGCCAGTCACCTCGGTGGTTATGGCACTTGCAAGATACAACCAAGCATGAAGGCCATGTCTATGACGTAGCGGCGCACATTCCTGCCTCCTGTTAGCTTTGTCAGCCGGCACGCTTCCTGCCTCTCCTGTGATGATCTGCCGAAATGCTGTGCAAAAGTTCAAGACCGTCCTGACTGGCGTTCGTCCTGCATGGCTACTCATGCCCCCGATTGTCAGCCTTCATGGTCTGAACTCGGGAGGCAGAGTTTGAGTCATTGACCGGCTTGGAGGTTGAGTGTGACCACGCCCGTGACCACAAGAGCCAGTCCGATGGCATGTTTCCAGCTGAAGCGTTCGTTTCTGAACAGGACGCCGATAACTGCTACAGACGCAGTTCCCAGGCCGGCCCAAAGTGCGTAAGCAATTCCGATGTCGGTGAACTTGAGGATCTGAGCCAAGAGGGCGAAGGCGACCGTGTATAGGCAGGCGACTGCCACAGTCGGCTTGAGTTTCCTGAATCCGTTTGTTTGAGGGAGCAGACTGGTAGCTGCTACTTCCGCAGCGATCGCCAGTAAAAGTAGGGGCCAGATGGTTAATGCCCTCCTTCCATACCTGGTCTGCAAACGAAGGGTGGTCCTGGCGGGGCGTTTCTATGCATGCGAAAGATCCCGTTCGGCCGCCTCAACGACGTTTACAAGAAGCATCGCCCGGGTCATAGGACCAACACCGCCGGGGTTGGGTGAGATCCAGGCGGCGACCTGCATAGTGTCGGCATCGACGTCTCCTTGGAGGGCGGCTTTGCCGGTGCTGGCGTCAAGGATCCGTGACACTCCTACGTCTAAGACTATTGACCCCGGCTTCAGGTGTTTACCTTGCACGATCCCCGGTACACCGGCAGCGGCCACGACAACATCTGCGCGCTTTAGCAGCTTGGGGAGATCAGCCGAACCGGTATGCGCTGAAGTGACGGTTGCGTTGATAGCGCGCCGTGTAAGCAGTAGCCCCAGGGGCCGGCCCACTGTCACTCCTCGACCGATGACAAGCACTTCCAATCCGTTGAGAGCGATCCCGTGTCGGGATAAGAGCTCCACGATGGCGTTTGGAGTGCAGGGTAGAGGAGAGGTGAGGTCGCCGCTGACGTTGAGTGCAAGCTTTCCAAGGTTGATCGGATGTAGTCCGTCTGCATCCTTTTGAGGGGAAATTTTTTCCAAGACAGCGTTTTGGTCGATATGTGGGGGCAGTGGTAGCTGGACTATGTAGCCTGTGGTTCTGGCATCTTTATTCAGCTCATCCAGAACGCTCTCTAATTCCCTCTGAGAGATTGTCGACGGTAAGTCCCGACGAATGGATTCAATCCCCACTTCCGCACAGTCTCTATGCTTCCCCGCTACATAGGAATGGCTTGCAGGATCATCACCAACGAGGATCGTTCCCAAGCCAACCGTCTTGCCATGGTCCTTCAATGCTGCAATTCGACCCGCGAGTTCGGTTTTCACGGCACGAGCGGTTGCCCTGCCGTCCAGGATGTTGCCGACGTTCTCCAACGGGTTCGGTTCGTGCATGACGTTCTTGGTCATAGGCCTTCCTTTTAGTGGTCCCGTGAGGCTTTCATCTGTCCAGAGGCCGAACCATGCGATATCTGGGCCAAGGGGGGTCGAGGGGGATGTCGCTCCTAACCGCGGAGCCGTTCGCCCTTTGGATCGTAGAACGGCCGCCGGGAGACCTTCGCGGGGTAAAGCCGTCCCTTGCACTGGACCTCGAAGTCACCGGAGAGATCTGCATCAGGTTCAAGAGCGGCAATTCCGACTGCGCGTCCCAGCGTGTGGCCATAGCTGCCGCTCGTCATGCGTCCGACTGGAAGGCCGTTACAGTATACGGTCTCGTCATGTACGAACACCGGATCGGGGTCTTCCAGTGCTACATACACCGTTCGATGATCGGGCGCTGTGGGGTCGAGCTTGAGGAGGGCGTCTTTGCCTAGGAAGCCTCCCGGTTTGTCCATCGAGATAGTGAAACGAAGGCCTGCCGAATAGGGATCGTCAATGGGCCCGATGTCGTGACCCAGGTGCCTGAATCCCTTCTCGCTGCGCAGTGAATCCAAGGCGTGGTATCCGGCCAATTTGAGTCCAAGATCCTGCCCTGCTTCCCACAGCGCGTCCAGGACGTTGACTGCCATGTCGGCACTTGGGTACAACTCGTAGCCCAATTCGCCTACGAAGCTCACGCGCAAACTGTACGCATAGCCGTCTGCAATTTCTACCATGCGTCCGTGGGTGTATCTCTGTGCTTCGTCGGACCAGTCTTCCGGCGAAATCCTGCTAAGAAGTTCTCGGCTTTTCGGTCCCATGACTCCGATTGTGGCCAGAGCCGCCGTGCAGTCAAATACCGCGGCCGCTTTACCCCGAGCGATTCGTTTGAGGTATGCTGCCGTCTTTTGCTGGGTAAATGACGGGGTAACGACCAAGAACCGGTCAAGGCCAAGACGAGTGATGGTTCCGTCTAGTTCGATCCCCGCTCGGTCATTTAAGAAGAGGGTATAGACCGCTTTATCGGTCTCGACGTCGATGTCTGCTGTTGCGGCCATCTGACACACCTCAAGAGCATCAGGACCAGCAACTTCGAATTTTGCAAAAGGACTCAGATCGAAAAGGACCACGCCCTCACGCGCCGCTTTATGTTCTTCGGCGACACGGTCGAACCAGTTCGGGCGTCCATAGCTGTAGTCGTAGGTGGGAGAGGTTCCCGGGGCCCCGTACCAGTTTGCCCGCTCCCCACCGTTAACTTCACCAAAGCAGGCCCCGAGCTCAGCGAGGCGCGCGTGAAGGGGCGTTCGACGGACGTTGCGGCCAGTTTCCATCTGCAAGTTCGGCCAGTGCATTGCATAAAGTCGACCGAGGCCCTCCTTAGTTCGGGCCTTGAGATAGTTTCGGTTGTTTTGGTGTCCCGAAAAGCGCTGCACGTCCACCGCGGATGAGTCAAAACCGGGCGTACCTGAAATGACCCACTCCGCCAGCTCCTTACCTATGCCGGGAGCAAAGATAATCCCCTGAGAATTGAAGCCTGCTGCCACGAAGAGATTGGAAAGTTCGGAGGTTTCACCCACGGCAAAGTTGGCGTCTGGGGTGAAGCTTTCGGGAGCGTTCAGGAATCGGTCGAATCCCGCCGAAGCAAGTGCCGGCACTACCCCTTCGGCCTTCGCTCTGATCGGAGCGAAGTGTTCCCACTCCGGTCCGAACTCGGCGAAGCCGTTGGAGGGAATCTCCTCAACGGGGCGTGGAAGCCCGTCAGGCTCGAATGCGCCAACCAAGAGCCTCCCGGCCTCGTGACGGATGTAGTAGCTGTTGTCTAGATCCCTATATACGGGCAGCTCAGGGACAGCCCCGTCAATTTCTGCAGATCGGACGTGGATGTGTTCGGCGGCGTACAAGGGGACCTTCACCCCGGCGGTGGCCGCGAGATCACGAGTCCACAAACCGCACGCCAAAATCACCCGATCGCAGTGCACGATTCCTTGATCCGTGAGTACGCCGACGACGAGATCGCCCTGACGAAGTACCTTGTGTACGGCAACGTTTTCGCGTATTTGGGTCCCAAGGCTATGGGCGAGTTTAGCGAGAGCCACTGTTGCGTGACCCGGGTTGATGTGACCATCGTCAGGCAGCAGGAGCGCTCCGGCAACCCCTGAGTAGGTTGCGAGAGGCCACAATTCCTTGTATCGGTCCTCAGTTAGCCATTCAGTTCTTACGCCCTGCTGGTCGGCCACGTCCTTTGCATAAAGAAGCTCGTCAACGCGACCGGCGGTTCGCGCAACACTGAGGGACCCGCAACGCTGAAATGAGACGTCCAGCCCGGACATCTGCTCGAGCCGGCTATAAAAGTCCAAGCCGTACTTGGCCAGCTTTGTCATAGTCGTGGTCCCGCGCGCTCCAGTGACCAAGCCTGCGGCGTGCCAAGAGGTGCCGCTGCCCAGGACGTTGCTCTCCAAAAGTAGGGTGTCGTTCTCACCCGCAGCTGAAAGGTGGTAGGCAATGCTGGCACCGATAATGCCGCCACCGACCACGACTGTACGGACGTGGGTCGGCAACGGGTCATGGGAAGTAGCTGTAAACATGCTGGCGCTTATGTCGCGGTCGACAAGCCTGTCCATCAGGGTCTCATTTCTACTCAGGTCGATGTACGACTCTGGGCAAGGGTAGTTGTGCTTAGTTGAAGACGACGGTGCGGTGGCCGTTCAGCAGGATCCGCTGTTCCGCGTGCCATTGAACGGCACGGGACAGTGCAAGTCGCTCAGCATCCTGCCCTGCCACTGCGAGTTGAGCTGGACTGTAGTCATGTCCAACTCGAAGAACTTCCTGTTCGATGATTGGTCCTTCGTCCAGTTCGGCGGTGACGTAGTGTGCTGTCGCCCCAACGAGTTTCACCCCGCGGTCAAATGCTTGGTGGTAGGGTTTGGCGCCCTTAAACCCTGGAAGGAATGAGTGGTGGATATTGATGGCCTTGCCAGCAAGTTCGCGGCAAAGATTGTCGCTAAGGACCTGCATATACCGGGCTAGAACGGTCAGTTCCACTTCATGTTCTGCAAGGAGAGCCAGCAGATGTTCCTCTGCTTCCTGCTTGGTTTCCGGCGTTACCGGAATGTGAAAGAAGGGGATTCCATGGGCATCTGCAACTGGCTGAAGAGTCGCATGGTTCGAGGCGATGAATGGAAAATCCACTTTGAGTTGTCCTGAGCGCCAACGGAAGAGCAGGTCGTTGAGGCAATGCTCGGCTTTGGAAACCAGCAGTGCAACCTTGGGTCGATCAGAGGCGTCGACCAAGGTCCACTCCATCTCGTATGTGGAGGCCACCGCTAGAAACGCGCTTTTCAGATCGCCAATGGATACAGTTGCTGGGCAGGAGATGTGCACGCGCATGAAGAATCTGCGTTCCGCGGCATCGTCGAACTGCTGACTGGCAAGAATATTGCAGCCATGGGATACCAAGAAGCCTGAGACAGCGTGAACGATTCCAATCCTGTCTCTGCAGCTGAGTGAAAGAATTACTTGGCGGAATTGGGCGTTTTCCATGGGGCTCCTAGGGGGGAGGTTCGTACGTGGGGTGCCCTTGCGAGGAGGGACGGTTCGGGCAGTGCCTATAGATAGGCCTACGCCTGCCAGCTGCACCTGCATCGTGTGTTGACCATACGCGCCAGAACGGGCCCCTTCCATGCGGTGTTTGTCTGAAAAGACCATGGTTTTGGTACTAAGGTCTAAACTGCGACTTTGATACGTCACAGTGGTGGGGCGGCTTGCGTTGCAGCCTGCCGAGCGGAGCGTGGCCTGGGCTGGGGACGCAAAACCTTCGAGCGAGTCGTTTTGCCACTGCCCCTCACCTTCGCGCCAGCGCCGGAAGAAATGCATGAAGCCAGCGACCGGAGGTGGCATCGCTGGCAGCTATACCCAGGTGATCAGCTCGGCAAAAAGGAGGCCTGGCCTCAAGCTCATGGACCGCCTACATCGTGCTGGTCTTAGACCCTCAACCGCTGTCACATGGCTTGCTCAATCAGTACCTGTCGACGTGCTGCTGCTTCCCGGGCCCAAACTCAGCGGGTACCACCCACCTTCAACGGCCCGTTGGATTCAGCCCCGGTGAAGTTCCCAATTTCACAATGGGTCCTTGTTGGATGTTCCCCGCATCTGTTCGGACAGATGCGGGGAACGAAGCATGGCTCCCTTCAGCTCACTGTCCTCGTGGGTCTCTTTTAGAAGGTTCATTGTGGTAGCAGGAGGCTCCCGGCCGGGGTTGGACGGGAGCCTCCTAATTGCGCGCTATTTGGGAGCGGGCGCTACTCGCCGGTGCAGTTTATGCAACCTGCGCCTTGACTCCTAGGGAGATCATGCAATGCGCCCTAGGCGGAAATCGAGGTCCTCCTTTTGCTGCGGACAGATGCCACAAAGCCGACGAGGAACACCGCGACTGTTCCGATCATTACATAGGGTAATGCGCTCAGGGGCCCCGGCGCTGGGTACAAGATTCCGTTTACATAGAGCCACAGAACAGTTGCCGACGCCAGAGCAGCGCCTATGTTTACCAGAACCGATTTCCGCGGACTGAGGCGATTTAGCAACACCGCACCGCCGATGCAGATGAGGAAGTATGGAATTACCCAGAAGTAGACCAACAGGGTGGCAATGTATCCGTAAATTTCCAGGGGGGTGGATGATGTCAGCCAGAGCATTACAGGGGGGCCAACGAGCGAGGGAACTCCAAGGAAGGCAATGGCTGCCAGCGGACTCTTGTAACGCTTGCTGACTTTGGTTAAGGCAGAAGGCAGGAGGCCGTCAGAAGCCGCGCTGACAACGACTCGCGACCCGTAGTTGAAGAATCCAATCAGGCTGGCAAAGACGGCAGCAGCCAGAACCAGGTCGCTGATGTTCGATAGAAAACCTACCCCTGCTGCTTCAGCAAGCACCGCATTCGGTGAGACACCAAGGGCAAGCTGGTCAGCAGAATCGACAAGAGTCGGCACCTGGATAACTGTGGCAGCAAGGAAGGCCATACCGAGGACGACGGGGATCACCATGATTGCCCGAGGAATCGCGCGGGTAGGGTTTCTGGTTTCTGCGCCAAGGGCCGCGCTGCTTTCGAAACCGATGAAGAACGTCGAGCCTATTGCTAGACCTTGCAGGAAACTGTTGAAGGTGAAGTCGCTGAGACTAAGCTGGCTCGCCAGGTCAACATTTCCGCCGAATGCCGTTGCCACGGTAATGACCAACATAACGGGCACAGAAACGACCGTGAGGATGACGCTGGAACGGACTGATACGTCCAATCCTCGATAGGCGATCCCCATAGCTACCAGCGCCGCTAAGACGTAAATTACCAGTTGTATCTCTGGTCCTGCTGCGCTAGAAACGCCCACGGACATGAGGAAACTTCCGACATAGAGACCCAGTGAGACGACTAGGACCATGACTACAACGATGTAACCTGGGACCATCGCCGCCGCGATGACGAGCGGGCTCCACGAGCCAAACACGTGCCGAATATAGGAGTAGAGCGACCCAGTTCCTATAAACCGTCGGGCGAACGCAGTAACGAATAACCCAATGATGGTGAATGCCACAACGGAGGCAGCCATAGCCAGCCACGACGAACGCCCTGTGTAGGCGGCGAGGAAAGCGGGGACTGCTGAAAGACCGACGGCGGGAATAAAAGAAGATATTGAAAGCCCCATCACCTGCGGGCCGGTGAGGTGTCCCAACTGTAGATCTGCATGGGCTATATCTTGAGGAGGTGGTGCTTGGCCACCGTCCGCCGATGTTCCTGTGATATCAGAAGAAGAAGATTGCAAAGGTGTACGCCTTTCAGGTGAGTCGCGGTCACACGACCACGACGCTTAAGCGGCTTCTTCGAACCTGTCGAAGAAGTCGGTTGGGAAGATGCGCCCTTGCACCTACCAGATGGCGACTTGGGTTCGGATTGTGGTTGCGACCAATTCAGTCTTGTATGCTCACCGAGCCAGTTCGCCAGCAATGTTTTCGGCTGTTCAAGCTGTTTAGCCTTCTAACAGCGTTCGATACCAGCGGGAGGGGTTGAGTCGAGCTGGTCTCACAAATGACGGCCACGCTCCGATGCTGTGGGAATACTTGTGTGGCCGGTGTCAGGTCAGTGCACGGTGCCTACAAAGCTCCCTAAGGGTCATGGCTGCCTGCGTGTGACACACCTTACGCATCCGTTCCGTGAGCCAAAACTCGACAAAAGACCAAAGTTTGCGAAATATTCGTGTTGGCGTACTAGAGAGTTACCTCATACACGAGTACTAAGATGCCCGTATGGAACAGCAAGTGCTGACGGTCAGGGACCTCGTTACCGCTCAAAGCCTGGGTATGAAGGTACTTTCTGGCGCCGGCGGCCTTGACCGGCAGGTTCTATGGGCGCACAGCTGCGAGTTGAGTGATCCCGACCGCTGGCTTGGTCCGCACGAGTTACTCATGACAGTGGGCCTGTGTGTTCCGCATAGTGCCGTGGAACAACGGAACTTCATTGTCAAACTCGACGAGGCCGGCCTTTCCGGTGTTGCCTTGGGGGATCACAACAGCCTCCCCCCACTCACTCGGGAACTATACGAAGAAGCAGACAGACGTTCTTTTCCTGTACTTCTCACGAACCAGGCCACTCCCTTCGCAGCAATTGGGAGAACAGTTGCCGCTGCTACCGCAACCACCCAAACCATGCAAGTACTCAAGCTGAGCAAGCTCTATCAGTTGTCCACGTACGCCCGTACTGACCCGTTACGGATGATGAACGACTTACAGGCTCTTCTAAGGGCGGGTCTCAGCGTCTTCGATGTGCAAACCGGCCTAACGATTGTAGAAGGGGCACCGCTAGAATTTATGCCCACGTCCGTCCGGGAACGTACCTATGCGCTCCCGGGGGACAGCGACTCCAGGCTCATGATTTCCGAATATCCCGGCGAAGAGGTGAGCAGCTTCCTGCTAATCCATGTCCTGCAGGTGATAGATGTCGCGTTGAGCCAACTTCTACGGTCACTTCGCCGCCGTTCCGAACGGTCGACTCAAATGCTTGCGTCCATTTTTGAAGGGCGTAGCCCTGATGGGTTGGGGAGCATTCTGGGTCCGAGCGGTACTTCGTCAGGCTATCAATTCGTTGCAGTGGCATTGGAAGATAGCGAAAAGGTAGCCCGGGCCGCGTCCATCAAGTCACTGCCAGTTCTGGCCGGGCCCGGAAGCAGCTCGTTTTTTATCCTGATGCCTGAGCAGAGTCGAAATGACGTCCGGAACTTGCTCCACGGCCTCGACGTCCGGGCCGGGGTATCGTCAACCTACCTCGACTTGCGGGATGCTAAAGCTGCTGCGGATGAAGCCGCAAAGATCTTTTCATCTGGTGGGACGAACGGTCTATGGACGGACTTCACCGGGGTCCCGGTATCGCTACTAACCCGCTCTAGAAAGGAAGCCTCGGCCATAGTCCAACAGGTATTAGGTAGACTCGCGGGTACGGATCCTAAAATAACTGTTCTGCGTGAAACGCTGTTTGCTTTCCTTGCCAATGACCGTCGCTGGAATGAAACGGCAGCCGCTCTTGGCATCCACCGGCAGACCTTGTCCTATAGACTCACCCGGATCAAAGAGATCACCGGGCGGGATATCGCGTCGTCAGCGGATCTGTCTGCCTTCTGGCTTGCGTTTCAAGCCTGGCCCTCCTTCTCGGACAGATCCGACTGAAGACTTCCGTCATTCACGAGTTCCTCGTTCCAGGCTGTCGTAGTGACGGACATTGTCAAGGGCACCGCTCATACACCCTGCGAAGGGCGTCTTCCAAAGAGCAGGTTCTACTTGCGATCCAAGGAATCAGACAAAAGGGTTTCTTGTTTTTGGCTTTCCCTATCATGACTGCCGTTTCCCGAACGTCTAATGTCGAAGAACAGGGCTTGTTGTTGAGTGCACCTGTGAGCAGCAAAATCGGCTGACGCGACTCGCCCCGGTTCCTGCTCCGGTTATCCCTGCTCTTACATAGGAGCCTTCCGTATCAGCAGTCGAGCTCCCTTTGTCCCTCAACACCCTCGTCCACCAACGCGTGGCCTCGAGGAACAGAAAGGTTACCCCATGATGACAGCCGCCGTTCCGGACGGGCACACTTTAGATCCCCGCTTACGCACCCTCACCCCAGGACAGCACCCGCGTCTTGCCCTTGAACCTGCCGGTTCTGGTTGCGAAGAGCACCCCTGCAGATTCTGCAACTTGCCGGAAACGGATTGAGCAGCCAACGAAAGCAAGTTAGCGGTGCTGCTGTCACGGACAATGGCTTCCCCAGAACCCGCCTCATCCCGTCGGTGTTCTTAGGACTACTTGTGCAAGCGAAATCGAGAAGTGAGGGTGTGCAATTAGGCGGTCTTGTTTTTCGCTGGTCGTCGATGTGTCAAACGTGTCGGCGCCGCCGCACAAAAATCGGTTTTGACCGCGGTGGATGTCGCGGACGCTGCGGACGTTCTTGGCGTCGGAGGTGACGCCCTTCCCACAGTTTTACCGCTCAGATGTTCCCTTCTTCGCCTTACCACCAATGACGGCAGCCCGCTGCTCCGGCCCACAGCAACAGGTGTACGATCTTGGGCCGTTGGGACGTGGAGAGAAAGCTGGCGAAAGCACCATCGGCCTCTGATGCGAGATGGGGGCATATCGCAGGCCTTCAAGCTGTGTGGAGTCAGTGGGCTGGTTGTTTGTTTGGTTCGGGAAGGTTGATTCCTACGTAGGTTTGCGGTGCTGGTGTGGTGGGTCGGTCTCGGAATCTGTGCGGGTACTGGTCGTAGTAGCGTTGCAGGGTTTGGTCGCGTTCCTTCCGAATGCTTTTCCATGTGCCGTCGTGGACTTGCGCTGAGGAGAACAGGGCGATGCCGGAGTGTTCGTGCTTGGTGTTGTACCAAACCCAATTCCCATTTACAGGCGCCCTCGTGTGGTTCATCGTCGAGGTATGCGAGTGGCCGGAATTCTCCCCTCAGACGCTCCTGACCCGCGGGCCGGATGGGCCGAGCGCCTGAAGCTGATGCCCATTCCGGTGATGGGGCTCGCGCCTCAACCATCGTTGGAGGACACCGACAGCGTTGGTGTGACCTATGGCCAAGATGATCGTGGGTACAACGAGATGACGGCGAGCATCACCTATACGCTCTGGCGAAACCCGGATGACCACTCAGACCCGGTAAACCTCGCGGACCTCAACGAGAAGACACGCAGATCGATCGAGGAAGTTCCGCCATGGCCGCGGCCCCCTTGGCTGATCGAGTACGTGGAGCGCCTGCGTTACCCGCAACTTGAGGAGGCCGTGCGAACCACCTGGCACCGTGATCCATCCGAGCGTTCTTCGGTTCGAAGCCTGTTGGTTGACCATGTCAACCACATCCTCATGAACCAATATCGGCAAGAGCTCTGGCCGGGCAGCAACCCGTGGGACCAGCACGCCCCCACAGTTACCGGCCGGATGGTCAACAGCCAGGCCAGGACCGTCATCAACGGAGTCGATATGCCCGGTGCAGAGGTCGATACGGACCCGTTCGTCTACGGTATCGGAGCCCAACTGGCAGGCGGCGGCGTGGTGACCGCTGTGCTTCCCCGCACTGAGCTCAAGCACATCCAAGTCCAATTCATGCCCCGGACCTAACGGTTCCATTCCAAACACAGCAACACCAAGCTTGACGTCGCCCCCTAGGGGAACCTCGTCCGTAAGCCGATCCCCAACCGGGTCAGCGATCCAGTCCATTGGCGGGGCCGGGACGAAGGATGCATGGTCGTTGGCGGTAACGGGTGGCCAGTGTCGCCCCGAAAGGGGCCGTCATCGACATCGATGAGACCGATCTCGCCGAGGCTTTCTAACTGCCCGGCGCTGACCTTTCCAACGAAGAACTGCTGGTCCAGGTCATTCCGTCCAGTCTGACGAATTCACGTTTATGTCCTGTTTCCTTGTCCACCACCGCAGCCAGCTCGCCAAGGAAAGGGACGGAAACAAGTATTGCACCGAATGCGAAGGCTGAACCATTTCACCTGCTCGAAGGGCGACGGCTGACCCTGGGAAATATGTGGACAGGGCTGCAGCGCAACAGCAGTCCCAGCGTCTCCTCGACCTCACGAACCCGACGCGCCGGCCCCGGACTAAGCTTCACCACCTGGATGGGAAACAACGCATTCCGCAGCTTCCAAACCTGTCACAGTCAGCCCTTTCTAACGCGGACCACTCGCCATTCGTGCGGGCCATGTTCCCATGCTCTCGTGGAATCAGATTCGGTCGAGGTCACCCTCCTGGATCATCCGCCGCCACTTCCGGAACGTCCACCGTGTCCCGTAGCGCCACACATTGCCCGATATATGGCTGATGTCCACAACCGGCACGCTGCGCGATTGCCATGCACAGTTTCACCAACTGCTCATATCGAGCATCGGAGGCACTGGACTTCCTAGACACATATTAGGTCTACCGATGAAACTCCTAAGTCGCTGAGGTTAACTCCAAGCCGTAGGAAAGGTTCAATTTTGGCCCGTCACCGACAATGGCTTTTATTCACGCAAAGACACCTTCCGCCCTTTGTGTCCGCTGCCTGGCAGAGACCAAGACCGGAAGGCGGCAGGTCGGTCATTCTTCCCAGCCAAGTCCATTGGTCGTCGCGAGAGGGGTGCTTGCATTCGGCACATTCTGTCTGTCCGCTGCCAAATAGTGCCGTACGTAGTCGATCCATCCGGAATAGGAAAGCCATAGTGGAACGTCCTTCTGTTCAGAGAATCAACCTAAACGTGCTTTTGAGACCCACGAGAAATAGGTGGGGTGCAGGCTGCGGGGCATCGTCCTACAGGAGGCGATACATCTGCTCCACGGTGTCTACGTCCTCACCGGTAGATTCATCACTGCAATCGATAAGATCTACGAGCCACGGTTTCTGGCGTAAGAAAACCCTGGCTCCGGCATCACCGGAAACGGTACTGGCCACTGCTGGCCGAAGTCCTGCATCGATGACCATTGGATGACCTCTTCGGAGCACCCGAGGGCTGTCTAACGATGAGTACGCAGCCGAACTGATGCGCCCCGGCCGGTGGGAGACGAGTAGCCGGCCAACAGTGGTGACGCTGAGCCCTGGTTGATCTACCAGAGCCACGAGGATGTGGTTCTTTGTATGTGCAGCAGCATCACCGGCAAGGTAGGAACTTCCCATACCTGAGGACCAGTCATGGTTCACCACTATCCGATAGGGCTCAAGGTTTGCACGGGCGCACACCGCTTGTGCATTCGCTCCAAGAACAATTACTACCTCATGACAGCCGCCGACAAGCATTGTCTCGGCGGCGTCCTCAACGAGGTTTCGTCCGCGGTATGGCAGGAGCGCCTTCGGACCACGCCCAAGACGTTTTCCGGCGCCGGCGGCCAGCAACACTCCCGTCACACACGGCAAATCCGTGTCACCCACCGTGAGGTTCCTGTTCGCAAGATGGAAGGACTGTCAGATCCCATTGCTTGGTGCGATCCCGACGCAGTCGATAGTCAGTACAAAAGATTAGCCTTCTCTCCCCAAGCCCTTCTAGGCGAATCCAGATGATGCCAAGGGAAGGAGCGCTCGTGTCCACGACGCCGGAGTAGGGTAACGTGCCATCTTCACACACCTGGATCTGGTCACCCTGCGCCAACATTTGCAGATCAAATAGCTGGCTTTCGTCGAAGTTGCCGGGTGCGGGATTTTCTACTGACTTTGAAACTGCCATGGTCTTGTTGTCCACCGGGTTTTGCCAACTTCGGCTGTCTTCAGAAGGTTGCATTGCTAGCTCTTTAAGGTTGGACATTGCTAGGCCGGGTCCGAGTGCACAGCGCCAGTGGAGTCGCGCAGAGGGCGGCCACTCCCCTGCCAACGCTTGGCTATTATTTCGGCCACAACTGACACTGCTGTTTCCTCCGGTGTCCGGCCGCCGAGATCAAGTCCGATGGGACTATGAAGCTCGGCAATTTGCCGCTCTATCACTCCAGCCTCCAGAAGGCGGTTTAGCCGATCTTCATGGGTCTTTCGTGAGCCCATAGCGCCTATGTAGGAGGGCCTGCATGCCCCCTCCAGCCGCAGGGCGATTTCCAAGACAGGGACGTCGAACTTGGGATCATGGGTAAGAACGCAGATGACCGTGCGGTTGTCCACCTTTCCCTGTGTCACTTCCTGCTGAAGGTAAACGTGAGGCCAAGATACGATCACCTCGTCCGCACCAGGAAAGCGCGCGGTGGTCGCAAATACAGGGCGAGCATCGCAGACGGTCACATGAAAGCCCACCATTGACCCAGCCCGCGCGACTGCTGCTGCAAAATCGATGGCACCAAAAATGATCATTCTGGGCTTGGGCTGATAGGAAGAAACAAAGACCTTTGTTCCGGTTTCCATCCGTTCCCCGCTGGGACCGTACGTGAGCACCTTGGATTCACCCGAAGCCAGCAGGCCTCTCGCATCGTCGGCAATCGCATGGTCCAGCATGTTATTGCCGAGGGTCCCGCCAGTATGGGCTGGCCAGACTATTAGCCGCTTACCCAGCATTTCTGGCTGGTCATGTTCGACCACGGTAGCGGTGGCAACGGGGTTGCCCTTCTGAACGTCCTGAATGATCGTTCGTAATTCTGGGTAACTTTCTTTGGTGACTCGTTCAACGAAGACGTCGATTGTTCCGCCACAGGTCAGTCCTACGGCTACAGCGTCATCGTCGCTATATCCAAACCGTTGCAGAACAGGAGTACCGTCTTCAATGACCTCCTGCGCAATTTGGTAAACAGCTCCTTCGACGCAACCCCCGGAGACTGAGCCGACGGCCTCCCCCGGGGTGCTTACGGCCATCGCAGCGCCCGCTGGCCGGGGGGCCGATTTAGACGTGCTGACGACTGTGGCGAGGGCGAAGGTTTCTCCGTGCGTCGTCCATTCTGCCAGTGCTTCAATAACGTCACGCATGTGCTATCCGATCTGCTAGGTCCCTAAAAGCTGCCATGGTGTGGCCGGCGACCAGGGCATCAACGTGCGGGAGAACGGCCTTAATGCCGCTCTGTATAGGTTCGTATCCAGACTTTCCGCGGTGGGGGTTGGCCCAGATAACACGATGAGCCAAACCATGGAGGCGGGAAACCTGACGGGCAAGATCCCTGGGATCCCCACGTTCCCATCCGTCACTGGCGATCACCAGCACAGAACCTCTGAGCATTGCGTGTTGTCCCCACAGGGTAATGAAGGCCGCTAGGGCTTCGCCCAGTCGCGTGCCTCCGGACCAATCGGGAACGACGAGTCCAGCGTCCAACAGTGCGACCTCCGGATCCGGGTGCTGCAATGCCGAGGTCACTCTGGTTAGGCGTGTGCCGATAGAAAATACTTCTGTTGTGTCGGACGCGCCAGCTAAAAGGCGGTGACCGAAGCGGAAAAAGCTGTCAGCATAGGCTTCCATAGATCCTGAAACATCTACGATCAAGACGACTCGTCGGGGCTTTTTCGTTCGGAAGCGATATTGCAGGCGCCCTGGTTCGCCGCCTCTCCTCAGATTGTCTCGGACAGTGTGTGCCGGATCGATGCGCTTGTGGCGATGGGTCCGCTTGTAACGCGCCCTTCTCAGCGGTTCTCTAACAGGTAGAGCAGCAAAGGCCTCCGCAAGATAACTCTTTTCCTCCGCTGACATGAGTGCCACATCTCGGTGTTGCAGGGATTCATCTTTGCTAGCCAGTGCAATCTGCTGCTCCAATTCCGGCTGAGGGCTGTCGCCGTCTGCTGCGTCGGGAAGGCTTGCTTCCTGTCCCTCCGAAAGGGGCACAGGAATCGGCGATTCCGATGAAAACCACAGGCGGAACGTCCGGTCGTAGGGCCCGAAGTCAGACCTGCTCCTACATAACGTCGCGCGTCCGGCCCAGAAGACCTCGTCGCGACGCTGAAGATCCAAAACGCTCAGAGCCTCGAGGTAAAGCTGGGCCTGTTCGGCCCCTATGGTCATCCCCTCATCTCTGAGAGCACCTACGAAACCATAAAAAATTTTCAGACCTACTTGTGAAGACATCGCCAGTACCGTTCACGTTAGGTAGGAAAGACGGTTCTTAGGGCGTTCAAGATAAGCTCCTGGTCGTCTTGGTCTTTGCAGAGGGCGCCAATTGTCAGGCTGGCACTGTCGGCGTCGATGTCACTTCCGCCAAGGCGGTTCAAAGCCTGGGCCCAGTCAAGCGCTTCGGCTACCCCAGGGGAGCGTCGCAAACGTCCCTGATTGCGCAAGGACTGGACTACGTCCACCACCTGCTGCGCTAGCTTCTCATCCACGCCGGGCAGCCGTGTCTTGATGATCTCCAACTCACGGGCCGGTTCTGGGTGGTCTATCCAATGAAAGTAGCATCGCCGTTTCAGAGCCTCGTGTAACTCTCGGGTCCGGTTGGAGGTCAGGATCACGATGGGTGGAACTTTGGCGGTGATAGTACCCAACTCGGGTATAGATATTTGGTTTGATGCGAGCACTTCCAGGAGGAACGCTTCAAATTCATCGTCAGCTCGGTCAACCTCGTCGATGAGGAGAACGGCCGGTCCACTTTGTAAGGCCCGAAGAATCGGACGAGGCAGCAGGAAACGTTCGGTATATAGGGACTGCTCTAGTTCCTCCGCACTCGTTGTCGAATTTGCTGCCTCCAGTGAGCGTAAGTAAAGAATCTGACGTGAGAAATCCCAGTCATAGAGCGCTTGGGTGGACTCGATGCCCTCGTAGCACTGCAGTCGGATCAACGGGATTGCCAGCATCTTAGCTATTGCTTCGGCCAAGGACGTTTTTCCCGTGCCTGGAGCACCTTCAACAAGCAGCGGCTTGTTCATCGCAACAGATAGAAAGACGGTGGTGGATAGACCCTCGTCAGCCAAATAGTTGACAGCCTTGAGCCGCGCAGCCATCTCACCGGGACTTTCCGGTTTGGTCACTTTGTCGTTACTCATTGTCTCGCCTTGCTAGTCGGTTTTCGAGGTGTGGCATTGCGGCTTTTTGCGGTGTCTACTTATGCAGGTGCTGAATACCGCCAGTAGAAGGGCGTCCACCGGCCGTACCAAACGTAAGAACAGCCGATTCCGGGATGCCCCGCCCTACCCGAATCGGCAGGACATCCCGGCCGAGTCTGCTCGGATTAGACCCTTACTATTCCTACAAGTGGCTTGCGATCACGGTCTTGCCCTTAGCAGCCCAGATATCTGCCCGCCGGTCGTTCAGCACCGGGAACGAACTTCGCAGTTCGTTCAGTGAATCGAAATTGAGAGTTGCACGGAGAACGGCTTCCTCTTTGTCTGCCTGAGCGAGGATATCTCCGTTGCCATCCACAATCTGACTGTGACCACCCAGCTCCACCTCCTGGTCAACCCCCGTCATGTTGCATTGCACGACAAAGGATTGGTTTTCGATTGCTCGAGCGCGACCCAGAGTCTGCCAATGCTGAATTCGCGTAAGTGGCCAGCATGCTGGTATCACATTGAGCGCCGTACCTTCTGCTGAGATGTGTCGATATAGTTCGGGGAAGCGAAGATCGTAGCATGTGCTGAGCCCAGTGATGGCAGTGGCTCGTTCTGTCTGCAGCTCCACCACCCTGGGTTCATCTCCCGCTGCTATCAGCTTTGGCTCTCCGTCGGAAAAGCCGAAGCGGTGGATCTTTTTATAGGTCGCCCGGAGGGATCCGGTCGGGTCAAAAAGAACCGATGTATTCCACATGTCAGAAGCAGCGCTGCTTGGTTCCGTGACCATGAAAGAGCCGGCGTGAAACCAGGCCTTCTTGTCCCTGGCCACTTCGGACAGGAAAGTGAACACTTCACTTTCCAGCGAAATGGCGTTCTTTCGCCAGCTGTCGTAGGAGAACCCGCCATGAAGCCAGAGTTCAGGCAGGACGATCAGGTCCGCTTTGCCGACGCCAGAAACCAAGTCCTGGATACGCGAAATCCTGTCCTCGAGCAGCTCTGTTGAGTCAAATTTCACCTGAACAGCTGCTACGTCAAGTTGCCCTCTACTTGGTGCTAGTTCGCGCACTTCCATCAGGTTCAAGACCTTCGGTTGCTTCCTGCGGCAACACCGGCCGAGAAGACCGCAATCAGCGCAGCTACGATGGAAACGATTGCGGGCAGCCACTGTCCAACTGCGGGAACTTCGACCTGACTGCCAGGGCCCTTTTTGGCGGCCCGCGTGTCCTTTGCCAGCTTGATGAGGTCCAGTACTTCGGATTCTGCCTGAAGAGGTTGCTTTACTTCTCTTCCGAGGGCTGCTTCAGTTTTTGAGAGCTCAGATGCTTCGCTGCTGCTCTCGCTTCCTGAAGTCATCTCTACAGCCAACCGTTGGGCGAATACTCCGAGGATGGCCGTGGCCGCTTCATTGATTACACCTCGCCCGAACTGAGCGATTTTACCTGTCATGTCCAGCTCGGTCTGAACAATGACGGTGGCGCCGTTTGCTTCCGGCTCAAGTCGGGCGGTGATAGTTGCGGACATATTTCCTTGCCCGCGAGCATCCTTCGCACGGGCCTGAATTACCGCGCGGCGGCCCTTTTCATCGACCTCAATGAATCGGGCAACGCCGACATACTCGGCCGTGATGGGCCCAACCTTGATTTTTGCCTTGCCCTCGTACTCGTCACCGTCAACACTGGTGATGGATGCTCCGGGAAGCATGGGGGCGATTCGCTGCAAGTCCAGCAAAACCGGCCACGCCTCGTCCGGGGGTACGGGCACGGTAAAAGTGTTGGTCATCTCCATGATGGTTTTTCCTTATTAAGAATTAGTGACGACGGATGGTTCATCCACTTTAGGGAGCCCAAAAGCAAACGCGGGGTTTCCGGGCTCAAAGCTTCCCCCGTGCTGCAGACGGGACGCCATCTTTTTCACTTTGTTGAGATAAGCGTGTCCCTGCTGCAGCTGTCTGGTTTCCCAACTCTGCAGGGACCCCCGCAGATCATGGTTCTTTGTGAAGACTTCGGCAAGGGTTCGTGCGTCATCACAAGCTTTAGCACCCCCCGCAGCGGCGTGGGGCCTTGGAGTCACCGCCGCGTCTCCGATCAACAGGACACGGCCATGAACCATGCGGTCGACGGTGGCATCTGCAACAACAGTCACGAATGGGGAGGAGGCGTTGAGTACGAGGTCCCTGAAGGGCTTGAAGAGGCTCTCGCCCTTACTGTGGAACTGACGGAGATTGTGGGGATTCAGCGAGTTGTTGTGCACCGATGTCGGGAGCCTGATGCCGCGAACGTCTGTCATAAGTTCGTCGAGGTCCGGTCCTTCAGCGACGTTCCAGTACCACTGAAAATTCAGACGCGGGGACTCGGCGTTTTCCCGTCCTGGAATCGGGTAAGCGATGAGGTGGCCATCGTCCAGAAGTCCATACGTGAACTTGTCGTTAAAGTAGTTCCACACGTCGTCGGCAACTTCGCCCGGCTGAAGCACGCCTCGCCAGGTGACGTAGCCCGCGTATGTGGGCTCAATACCCAGCAGGCGCTTGCGAACTACCGAGGCTCCGCCGTCCGCGCCGATCACCCAGTTCGCTTCGGCCTTTGTGCCATCTGAGAAGCGCATCTGCACTGTTTCGGAATCTTGGCTTAGGCCGACCAGGCATTTACTGGTGTGGTATCGCTCGGGTCCGAACAGCTCGTAGAGCCCCCCGTATATCGAGTCGTAGCTAGTGAAGCGCCAGTCTGCAGGAACGGATCCGACTCTTTCTCCAGTCAGTGCGTCCACATATTCCATGGATGATGACGGCACGCTGATGGAGTCCAGCTCAACGCCTTGCTCCAGCAAGTAATGAACAAGCTCCGGCTGGACGACAATGCCTGTGCCGAAGCCTGAGAGGGGCTGAGGTGATCGCTCATAGACATCGACGTCAACGCCAGCATCTCGAAGCATCAGCGCTGCTGTCAGCCCAGATATCGAACCACCAACTACCGCGATACGGTCGGTCGTGGGACTCATGCGTTATTCCTTAGTGCCATGGCGAGCGGGCGCATCGGGGCACCGCTCGCTCCCCGAAGACGGATAGGAGCAGCGATTAGGCAAAATTCCTTTACTCCATCCGCTGCCAGTTCCTCCAGATTCAACAGTTCCACCATGGGCACACCGGCTTCGGCAAGGAAGTGGGTATGCCCGGGAAGCCAGTTGTCCTCATGCTCCGACGGACCTACCTCTACGCACTCCTGGTCAGCACCGATTGCGGAAATGTTTTGGCTGGTGAGCCATCGGGCAGCATCCAGGCTTAGGCCTGGAGGGTTTCCAAGAGTCTTGGTTCCGTCCGGCCAGTAACGCATACGTCCGGTACGGACCAAGGGCACATCCCCCGTCTGCAGTACGAGGCCGGCTTTATCCAGTGCCTCTTCGATGTCTGCAACAGTGATCGCGTAGGAATCAGGGAGGCAGTCAACGTTCTTGAGACCAGCAATATCCAACAATACGCCGCGGGTGATGATTGGCGGGATCGTCTCCGCCCCGCCCTTGGTCCAGGTCCGGCTGCCCAGATTCTCTTCCGGCTTATACCCATTGTAGATCTGTCCGTCGACACCGAAGTGGTTCAACGAGTCAATATGCGTCCCGGTGTGGGTATACATGAAGACGACGTCACCCGAGTAGCACACGTGCCTGTTGACATCCTCGCCGACGCCGTTGAGGTTATCCACCACCGTGCCTTGAGGGGTGTGGCTCATGAAAATTTGGTAGCTAGGGTCACCGGCTCCCTGAAAGCTGGGCATGCCTACGAAGTAGTCAACACTGAGGTCATAGACCCGAGACGGGTCGGCCCGGTGAAGGACGTCGGCGCGTACAGACTCGTCAAGGAGGTTTAGTGCGCCCCGCTCGTCATCGGCGCCCCACGGGCTCATCCCGACCTTTACGTCTGCAGTCTGGCTCATCAGACGGCCTCGACTTCGTAATCAACCACAGCCCTGTCCGCGAACATCGGCATAAGTGTGGCGACTACCTCGAGGTGGAAGGGATCCGTGGAGTACTTGTCCAGATCAGCCCAGCTTGCAAAGTCAGAAATCAGAACTCCGTCCCACGGCGCACCGTTATCCCCGGGGTCGCCAGAGTGAGTGCCAATCTCCCAGCCCTGAATGAAACCTAGGCGCGGGGGAAGAGTGTTGAGAATTTCAACAATTTCCTCCTGGCTGCTGCCTTCAGCTACGCGCCATGCAAATACGTGTCGAACCTTAGTCATCAGTAGACCTCTCATGTGTGTCTTGGATTACCCGCCGGGTTGTGTCTGTTCAGTTTGGTAAGAGCAGCGAAGTTGTCCCACTGGCGGATTGCACAAGTTACCGTTCTGCTTTGTTCAAACCTTGACAGCGGCTGAAGATCTGCTCGGGGGTGACTGGCAAACGGTCAGTATGTACGCCATCGGCGATGGCATCATCGATAGCTGAAGCGATTGCCGCGCCGGCCGCAATGATGCCAATTTCCCCAAGGCCCTTGGCGCCAAAGGGGTTGTCCGGTGACTTGGCATCTTCAGTTACAAAACAGTCGACGTTCGGCATCTCCTGAGCGCTTGGCAACAAGTAGTCCATGAACGACGTCGTAATCGGCTGTCCATCCTCTTCGTAGAGGAACTCCTCGTACAGGGCGCCTCCAATGCCTTGAACCGCCGCACCTATGATCTGGCCCCTCGTGGTCAGGGGGTTGATTACCCTTCCTGCTTCCGTGGAAGTGGAAAAGCGAAGAATCCTATGACCGCCTGTGTCAGGATCTAGTTCGATTTGTACGAGTGTTACCCCGTATGGATAGTTCATGGCGTTGTTCATGTAGACCGCGTCCGCTGCTAGGCCGGGTTCATCATTGTCGGCCCTCGCCGTGAAGGGGTCCCTCGCCGCTGCGATCTCGTACAGCGAGATTTGCTGATCAGTGCCCTTGACCTTAAAACTGCCTGCAGTTAATTCGAGGTCGTCCGGATCAGCTTCCAGCATCTCACTGGCCAAGCGTCTGGCTTTTTCCACAACTGCAAGCGCAGCTTTGCGGGCAGCACCTCCAGCAAGAACAGTTGAACGGCTGGACCAGGAACCCACACCGTCCGGAATAAGCTCTGTATCGCTATGGACGATGTCAATGTTTTCGGGAGCGATCTGTAGCTCTTCGGCGACAATCTGGGCCAGAACCGTTTCGATTCCCTGCCCGACCGAGGAACCTCCGGTTTTGACCGTGACGCGGCCGGCACGGCTGACTTCAACGCCGCCGGTTTCGAAAAGCCCCAGACCTGCCTTATCCATCAGCACGCCGAGGCCTACGCCGACTTTTCGGCCATCCGCCCGTAGTCGTTTGGATTCCTCAAGCCACTCCGAGAAGTTTGCTGCCTCCAGAGCTTCGTTGAAATGCTTAACTACGTCTCCCGAGTCGAAGTGGTAGGGCTCGTGGACGATGTCAAGACCCGGTGTCCAAGGGAGGTCTTCAGCCGTAAGAAGGTTTCGTCGGCGAAATTCCGTCTTGCTGAGACCGATTTCTTCACACGCCAGATCAAAGATCCGCTCTCGAGCGAAAGTGGACTCGTAGCGTCCAGGCGCGCGGTAAGCTCCGACAGGTGTTTTGTTGGTGAAGACGGCGTGCAGAGTAGCATCGTAGGCAGGGACCCGATAGGGGCCGAACACAATGCCGGCAGTAATGTCGCTGACTAGCGGCTCCGCCTGCCTGAAATAGGCACCATGGTTGTGGAAAATTTCGTCCTTCATACCCAGGATTCTGCCCTCAGCATCGAGCGCGAGTTCGAGCTTATGCACCATTTCCCGGGCATGGGACGTGGAAGTCATGTGCTCGACTCGGTCCTCAGTCCATTTGATCGGGACTCCCAACGTACGGGCTGCCCATGCTGCAACAACGTTTTCTGGGAAGACTCCGCCCTTCACGCCAAAACTGCCGCCGATCTCTACGTGTTTCATCCGTACGTTGACCTCGGGAAGATTCAGCATCTTGGCGATGATCCTCCGGTTGTCATGCACATGCACGGTGCCCCAGATGAACAGCGTGTCCCTTGCTGGGTCGGGCTGTACCACTACGGCCCGCGGTTCCATAGGTACACCGGAATGGCGGTTCGTGACGTACTTGTGGCGAATGACGTGCTCTGCTTCGGCGAAGGCGCGATCAATATCGCCGTAGGCCTTTTTGATGCGCGCACCTTCATTGCCGCGCCCCGGAAAGAGCTCGACCTTACCGGTCAATGCTTCTTCCGGATCCAAGAGGACCGGGAGCGGCTCATACTCGATAGAGACAAGCTCAGCTGCGTCTTCGGCAAGATAAGGATCAACAGCAAGTACAGCAACCACTGGCTGCCCCACATATAGCACCTTGTCTACTGCTAGGACGGGGTGACTGAAGTCCTCAATGTTTTCATAAATTTCGTGATATCCCAGCTCTTCCAAGAGAACCGAACCCAGGTGCCGCGTGTGCTCAGACGTGATAACCATTCGTACGCCTGGAGTCTTTTCAGCTTCAGTGGCGTCTATGGACACGATCCGGGCATGAGCCTGTGTTGAACGGACAATGCGCATATGCAATTGCCCGGGCACTCCCAGATCGCCAGCAAATGTTGCTGTTCCAGTGAGTAGCCGGCGGTCCTCCCGCCGCAGAACCTCCTGGCCTATCCATGCCTGTCTGTTGCCCTCGTCCGCGCCGGCTCTACCGTTGTCAGGGATGAGCGCTTTAGCCTTTGCCATCATGCGCTCAGTATGTCATCGGGCCGTCCAGCCTGGATGTTCAGGCATTGACAAAAACGCGGCCTAAGTCTCCGCAGTTAGTAGGCGCCCTCGCGCAGCTTCCATAGCATGATCATTTCGCAGACCCCTTGCGCGGGGTCACGGAAGTC
Organism: Arthrobacter sp. DualSoilB13; assembly: GCF_055389195.1. Taxonomy (NCBI): domain Bacteria; kingdom Bacillati; phylum Actinomycetota; class Actinomycetes; order Micrococcales; family Micrococcaceae; genus Arthrobacter; species Arthrobacter sp. DualSoilB13. Next base: position 142,184 of record NZ_AP035866.1, read on the forward strand.
TGACTATAGGGAGATAGCGGTATGACTGTAACTTCGCAGGTGAAACCTGAAGATGAAATGCTGAACTGGGGGCGTCTTATCCTTGACGGCGTTTCCTACTCAGACATGGTGGGTGCTCGCGATAGGCCCAAGGAGATCACCTGGTTTGACTACTGGATGAGTCTCGCAAATGAGTATGAGCAGGAAGCGGAAAGGAAAGTGGCACTGGGCCATGACCTGTCCGCCGGTGAACTCCTGATGTCAGCCGCACTCTGTGCCCAGTACGCTCAGTTCCTCTGGTTCGACGAGCGCCGGCAGAAGGGCCAAGCTCGGAAAGTTGAGCTGTATCAGAAGGCAGCTCCACTGTTGTCCCCGCCTGCAGAGCGTCACGAGCTAGTCGTCGACGGTATTCCGATGCCTGTCTATGTGCGCATTCCGGAGGGACCGGGACCACACCCCGCTGTGATCATGCTTGGTGGTCTTGAGAGCACAAAAGAGGAAAGTTTCCAGATGGAAAATCTTGTGCTCGATCGGGGAATGGCTACTGCCACATTTGACGGTCCCGGCCAGGGCGAGATGTTTGAGTACAAGCGGATTGCGGGTGATTACGAAAAGTACACGTCCGCGGTAGTGGATCTGCTCACCAAACTTGAAGCGATTCGGAATGATGCTATCGGAGTGCTGGGGCGGAGCCTGGGCGGTAATTACGCTCTCAAATCTGCCGCCTGTGAACCGCGTTTGGCCGCATGCATTTCTTGGGGCGGATTCTCAGACCTGGACTACTGGGACCTCGAAACTCCCCTGACAAAGGAAAGCTGGAAGTACGTCTCCAAGGTTGACACTTTGGAGGAAGCAAGGCTGCACGTCCATGCGGCTTTGGAGACCCGGGACGTCCTTTCCCAGATCGCATGCCCGACGTACATCCTGCACGGGGTGCACGACGAGGTTCCACTGTCCTTCGTGGATACCGTCCTCGAATTGGTGCCGGCAGAACACCTGAACCTAGTGGTTGAAAAGGACGGTGATCACTGCTGCCACAACCTTGGAATCCGTCCCCGGCTTGAAATGGCAGACTGGCTCTATGATGTTCTGGTTGCCGGAAAGAAGGTCGCCCCAACAATGAAAGGGTGGCCCCTCAATGGATAAGATCAGGAAGATCAGTACCGCGACCGCGCCGCTTGAATCCTGGCAGCCGGACGGTGTAACCGTCCATGAGGGAAATCCCAATGGTCATGGGTTCACGCTTTTCGAACGCACTTCCTCTCCCCAGTTCGGCACGGGTATCTTCACTTCGCAGCCGAGCACAACAACCTATGAACTCACTGACAACGAGATTATCTACGTTGTCGAAGGCTCAGCAACGCTCACACTTGCATCCCAAGAGCCGGTTTCCGTGACTGCCGGCGATTTGGTATTTCTGCCGAAGGGGCACACATCTACCTGGGAGTTTCACGAGCCATTCAAGGAAATCTGGTTCTTGGTGGAATAGGAGATGTTAGCAGCGACGCCGTGAGCAGGTTCATTTACGGTGCAGGTTGCGGGAGGCCGGGAGATTCCTCCAACCCAGTAAGCTCGAGCTTCATGGCCTCGACCATCCGCGAAAGTCTGATGGCAACGGGCAATTCATCTCGCAGCACTCCCCTTGCACCAATTTTGCCCTCGATGAGTTTCAGTCGATAGGCGATAGTTCGGCTGTGCACTCCGAGGCGCTGTGCCGCGGACGCCGCATTCTGACCCGAAGCAAAATAGGCTTCGAGGGTTTCCACTAACCTGCTTGGGGGGTCTTGGTGCAATCCGAGACCCCCCAGTTCGTCGGAGATGAATGTGGTTACGGCAGCGAGATCGCGCATAGCCAACGCCTCGAGCATGACATCTTCATACCAAGTGACCTGAGTGCCCAGTTTTTGGGCAACCGAATCGGCCTCCAACGCCCGTCTATGGGAAACTATAAATCCGTCCACACCTTCGCTCAGAGTCCCAAACGAAATTCTGGTGTCCTTCGGCAAGGCGTTTGCGAGGACAACTTGCGGTGAGGGCAGCCGATTCGACCACTCCGCCCAAATATAGCCGGTCTCATCCTCGGCCGTGATAACAAGGGGGCGGATCCGAGAGGCAGTGCCCAGTGTCCGAGCAACAGCCTCCGTGCTTTCGCCAGGTACCACGGCTGCCAGGTGCCGGCCGGAAAGGTTATAAGAAAAAACCGTCGAATCGATTGGCAGCCCAGCGAGGAGAGCCCTCAGCGTCGATAGCTTCCTCCGGTTCTGGCTCTGCCTTGAAAATGCGGTGCTCTCCATTTGGTACGTCTCAATAATGGAAGCGGAAACTTTATCGTTCCAAGCGAAATGGCTGGCACTGGCGTGCCGCAGAACCTTTGACCGTCGGACGGGATCGGCGATGATTCGATGCGCCTCTTCCAAGACAAACTCCCACAAAGTGGCTTGGGCCGCCCTAGATCCCCTGAGCAGATGATGAAGGTCGACGCCCGCCCGCGCAGCCAGCCTCACCTCGCGAAGAGTTTCGTTGGAAGCCCTAGTGGCTCCTACGCGCCCCTGACCGATGTATTCGAGGACATCGCGCAAGGAAGCCGTGATGGTTTCCGATTCCGCCTCGGTAAGAGAGGCGTTACGTGTCGCGGTCGAATAGTCTTCGTACGCATACTGCAGTCTCGCCCGTATACAGTCATAGATTTCGGGAATCCTTGCCTTCACGGCAACGGAAAGTTCATCCAGTCCTTCCTCAATGGTCATACACTGAGACTATCAACAGAGCTCGCCTGCGCCGAGACTCAGGCGGCGCATGAATTTAGGAACATGATCCAGACACAACATCTATCGGCAATATCGGTCGCCATTACATCGGACATAAATCAACTGTCCGACTCTATGGTCCGTCGACTCCATGATGATGTTCAGGCTGGTGTGGGCTTAGACCCTGCACTGGCGCAGCGGAGATCTGAGCGGCTGGCCGCGGCCCTGCTATCTATCAGCAGGGCCTTGTCCGGGTCAGAGGAACCAAACGACAAGTTTCTTGCCGAGGCCACCTTGGAGGCTCGCGAGACAGCCCAGGCCGGCGTGGATCTACTCGAGCTCATCCATACCTATCGAGTGCTGCAGTCTGCGACCTGGGATGTGCTCCTGGACCTTACAACTACTCTTATCCCGGATGCATCACAGCAATTGGAAATTCAAAAATGGGTCTCTCAGTTGCAGCATCGGTGGCATGACGTTGTAGTTGCCAACGTCATCGACGCGTATCGTTCAGAACAGCATCGGTTCTTTTACAAGTCGGAGGATCACCGGCTTAGAAATGAGTTGCGGGATTTCATTGCAGGACGGCGCACTGCCCGACCAAACACGGGGTACCCCTTTGAAGGACAACATTTATCCGTGGTGGCCTGGGGAAATGATCCAAAGGGTACCATCGACCTCGCCGCCACGCTGATCAACAGCGAAGTACCTTTGGTACTCGAAAGCACCGGCGGAGCCTTTCTGGGCTGGTTGGCGGTAAAGGATGGACAGAATGCCGACGCGCAAGTCATTGAAGGGGACTTTCCCGACGGTGCACATTTGGCTCTAGGGTCCATTGATAAGGGGTTCTCCGGTTTCCGGCGCAGTCACCAGCGTGCTTGGAGGGCTTATAAAGTTGGCCGCTTGACCGGCGCACGGATAACCCGGTACACGGACGTGGCTCTCGAAGCTGTCTTCGCTACAAATATGCAGGCGGTGCGTGACTTGGTCTTGCAGCAGTTGGGCCCTTTGCTTGCTGACCCCCGCAAAGACATACTTTGCGACACTCTCCGGGCCTATTTCTCTGCTGGTTGCAATGCCGTAGCGGCTGCAGCAGCACTCCAGGTTCATGAGCGCACCGTTGCCTACCGGCTCAGATCCATTGAAGAACGGCTTGGCATAAGCGTTGCAGAACGTCATGTCGAGCTCCTCGTAGCCCTACGACTTTATGGCTTGCTGAAGTCAATCGCCGAGACCGACATCCTGTAGCGAACGGGAGCGTCAGGGCTGGTTCGTCGCGGGATTGTCTGTTCTAGATAGGTCGGGGTGTTGATTTGTCCCATGACGCAGAGCGCAAAGTCATACCAAAGGGGCAAAGTGGTGACATGAACAATGAGCGCGGCCGGCGGTACTGCCCGTGAAGCCACCTTCCTTCGATTACGTTGTTGCCGATTCGGTTGAGCATGCGCTCCGCCTGCTGGCGGACGGGGGCGATGACGCTAAAATCATTGCCGGCGGTCAGAGTTTAGTCCCGCTCCTAAATTTCCGGATGTCCCGCCCGTCCCTTTTGGTTGATATAAACCGCGTTCCCGGTTTGGCAAACATCAGGAAATCAGATCAAACCATTGCGATTGGCGCGCTGACACGTCATGCGAAGCTAACAACCTCCAAAACCATTTCGCAAAACCTTCCAATCCTGTCGGAAGCGGCGGCGTGGATCGCGCACCCTCAAATTCGTAACCGAGGAACGATCGGTGGCTCCCTTGCACACGCTGATGCTGCCGCAGAGCTGCCCGTAGTCCTGCTAGCCCTTGACGCCTACGTCACCGCACAGTCTTTGCAAGGTGAGCGGAAGATTCCTCTCAAGGAACTATTGGTCTCACATTTCGTCTCAAGCATCCTTCCCGGCGAGCTCATTGTGGAGGTAAACGTACCTCAATTGCCTCACGGGAGCGGTGCTGCATTTGATGAATTTTCTCGTCGGCATGGGGACTACGCCATAGGTGGCGCTGCGTCCATCGTTACCTTGGATGAGCAGGGCAAGTGTTCGCGGGCGAGGATTACTGTCCTGGGTGGAGGGTCCACCGCCATCCGCTGCCAGGAGGCGGAAAACATCCTAATTGATAGCACTCTCTCCAGCCATGATATTGCCGCAGCTGCGCACGCCGCGGTACAGGGGCTTGACCCCGTGCCCACGGTGCATGGAAGTGCCCAATATCGCGCGCAAGTTATTCGGACAATGGTCGAACGAACCCTCGCCAAAGCACTGCACCGGGCGAGACCGACAAAGGAAAGCATGGATCACTGATGAACGCCTTTCGCCTCACGGTTGAAGTAAACGGAGTCACCCACGCAACGGACGTCGAGCCTCGTAGGCTCCTTGCGGACTTCCTACGAGACGACCTGCACCTCAGGGGTACACGAGTAGGCTGCGAACACGGCGTATGCGGTTCCTGTACTGTCCTATTGGATGGTCAGCCCGTTCGATCCTGCACCGTGCTGGCCGTACAGGCCAATAATTCCAGGATTGAAACGGTCGAAAGCCTGCAGAAGGACGGACAGCTTCACCCGCTGCAGAGGTCGTTTTCTAAGTGCCATGCCCTGCAGTGCGGATTTTGCACGTCAGGGTTCTTGATGACGCTCAAGCCTCTTTACGATGACGAAGACGTCACCCTCGATGCGACATCTGCTCGTGAAGCTATCTCGGGAAATATTTGCCGATGTACCGGATACCAGCAAATTGTGGAAGCGACAGTCGATGCCTTCCATTGCAGAGATCACAACGACTGACGAGGATCTGGGCCCCTTCGCTGCTCTACTTGTAGACCGCCAGCCTTAACCATGGCAATTCCCGCGCCGATCGCGCGAGTATTTTGCGATTGACCTTCAGAAATCCCATGAGGGGTCTGTAGGAATACAGAATTTCGAAAGTGATGATGCAACAGCACTTGATGAAGCGCGATGACGACACGGCCGGACCGAACCAACCGAGCGAGGGGCGCTGGCAAGCAGCTTCTTTGCAGAAGATGCTTGTCAGCGCGGCGTCCGCATATCGAGATCCTGAGCATGTCTCGATGTGGGAATCCTGGCCTCATGGCTGAGTGTCTATAGAAGGGTACAAGAACGAAAATGAGCTGAAGCTGGTTATCCGGCACCCGCCAACACGAGCGCCAGGCTAAACAGCACTATTTGGCCTTCATGTTTCCGGGCCAGACACGACTCCTCCTGGCTCGGAATTCACCGTCCATGAAAGGCTGCGGGGAATGCAGCATCTGCATTCCCCGCAGCCTTCTTACAGTGACACTACTCCGGACAGATTGGATGTCTGCCGCGCGCCCTCACCGGTCAAGCGAACTTGGCCCCGGGGGGACTCTATCGCGTGATGATTCTCGTCTTGAGCCCGATGACCGCATAACGCGGTTTGCAGGGTGTAATCCTGCGCACTGTCGACAAAACCACGTACCGCTGTGCAGGTAGGTCAAGACGGGCCTGCAAGATATTCTTTGATGCTTGAGCTCACATATCCTCGCCGGGTTGCATCCGTAGGCCGCCACCGTGGACGAAACCTGCAGCGGCGCCGTAGAGATCGTCCGAAACTGTCAGTCAACAAGGCGAGAAACATTTCCGCGGTCGCCTGCCGGCATTATGGGTGGCGCAGCAAGACAGTTGAACGAAGTTGTGAAGCCTGCGGTCTGCCTTGTCGCAGGTACTCATGCGTTCCAGAGGGCGGGAGTGGTGGAGCTGACCCTGCTCCCAGAGGGCGGGGGATGAGTCCAATGGGCAAACCAGTTCCCGTAGACCTCGTTCCTGCGGCGTAGTATTTTATTCCAGCGGAGATTTAACGCCAGGTAGGGCACTGGATTCCGACGGCCAATGTCCGGCCAGTCATCCGGTGAGGCATACGGCCGACGATTTGAGCAAGATGCTGTCAGGTGCGCTATACCGAGGCTGTCGCCCCAGTTCCACTCCACCACAGTGTCAGTCCAGGGCTTCTGTTCGAAGAACGGACTAATCCCGAAAAAGAGCCATGGTCAGCACCCTAGGCGAGGTACCGGTCACTTCCCGAAAGATGGTCCTTGAAACGGCCCAGATATTTGCTTGTGTCCAACGAGCTCTGGAAGAGACAGTTGCGCTGTCCCTACAGCCGGCTTCGATGGTCATAGGTCGCTTGGCACTTGGACCGCGCTACTTGCCTTAAGCGCGACGCGAAGCTCCGTGTCCCGTTCGCGCATTCCTGCGCGGACGGCGTCGGCAAAATCGTAAATTCCCTGAGTAATGCCGGCTACTGCCCGCTCTAGGCCTTCATGCCCCAATCCGGACTTTTTTTCATCCACCTTCCGAAGGGCAATGATTCCAATAGCCACACCGATTCCCATCCAAACAAGTCGTTTCATGCTTCTCTCCGGAAATCAGCGGCTTCGGCGGCCGGTGGCGGGTTTGGAGTGATTCACCAAGGCCGTTCTGACACCGTGACTAAAAGCCAATACCTTGATCAACGGTGACCCTATACTGGCAGCGACGAGAGAGGACAGGGCGGAGACGTTGGCGCTGGCGTCAGAAACGTTAGTCGCTATGGTGTCCACCTTCTTGAGTTGGTGGTGTGTGGTGGTCACAATAGCTGTCACCTCATCCAACATCGGTGCGGTGCCGTCACTTAATGATCTGACTGCCATTCGCACCTCGTCGAGTACCTGGCCTAGCTTCATAATGGGCACCGCCAACAGCAGGACAAGGAGTGCAAAGACCCCAGCGGCAATCAGCCCGGCGATAGCACCAACAGACATAGATTCATCTCCAACAAGATTGATGTGTGAGCACAAAGGTGCCCGCAATGACGGGGAAAGAGTGGCACTGAAAGCGCTGGCCTTGGTGCCGGCGAATCCTAAGGCAACAAGGCGAGACAGCAGCCTTTTACGCACCAAAGCCACCTGGTTAGCCTGAAACCTGATGGCAGCGTGCCACGAGAGAATCGGCCGATACTTATGGCTCCTGCCAGACACCCGCTGGAGCAGGAGAAACAGGCGTTGGGCACCGTAGCGGCACCAAGTTATGCGAAATACCCTGTATCAAGTCCTTGAACCAAAATCCGATGACCACGAAGCCCAAGCGGGGCGACCCTTGACAACCAGAAGGCCACCGGCCGCCATTCCTAACGGCCGGTGACGTTCATCAGACTCAGTGCAACTGCTTGCTGTCGTGGTTGCAGCAGGCGCCGGCGTCAACCCGTACGCTGCAGACGGTCACCTGTATCTGGGAGGTACCGCTTGCCTTAGTAATGCTGTCTTGGGCCGAAGTCATCCGAGAGCGCCGAGGAATGCATAAGTGAGGCTGCAGGTTCTACGAATGCAGAATTGCGTTCACCGCGCATTCAGCGGTTTCCAGTGCGCCTTCAATATATCCGGGGAACTCTAACGAAACATCGGAACCTACGAAATGAATCCGGCCAGCGGGCTCTCCAAGTTCCTTATGCACTCGACTAAATTGTCCCACGCGCGGTGCTACCCAGGGCCCTTCGAAAAGCGGGTCTGCGATCCAGTCGTGGTAGTCGATACCCAGAACTTCAACCTCCGGCAAGTAGTAAAGCACCGCGTCCTTGACTGCGCCGATATCGGTCGGATCGAAGGATCCTGAGTCCGTGAAAGCCACCAACAGTCGTTCGCTTTCCGACACCTCGCAATAATCGTAGAGAGTGGGAAATATTCCGTCTCCGACGCATTCAATTCCTGCCTCGGCTCCACGCACGTGGATAAGAATTTTCAGACCCTGACCACCATGCCCTTCCTCGATTACTGACCTGCGCCGTTCAGGAAGTGCGGGGGTGAAAACGATCCTTCGCCAAGTGTTCATTGGAGTAGCAACAATCACGGAATGAGCCTGGAAGGCATGCCCATCCTTGACCGTCACGTTCACTACATCGCCAGACTGGTCTATTCCGGTCACGACAGTCTGCAGTCTGATTTCAGGAATTTCTTGGCTCATTGCATCGACAAGGTCAGCGGAACCATTGGAAAAAACTTCATCCAGCGAGAGAACAACACCTAGGATGCTGTAGTGATGCGCTGCAACAAGTTGCAGCATCCAAAGCGCGGATGCTTGGTCAGCCGGCTGGCCAAGCATGTTCCATGCCCAAGCGAGCAAGAACTGCCTAGAAACAGGGGGCAAATCGAGTTTGTCAACATACTCGTTCAGTGGGATGTCCAGGTCCTCAAGGTCCTGGTTTTCCAATCCCTTTTCCAGATCTATCCTGTGCGCATCACGCAGCAATGTGTAGGTGGCTGCTTCCACCGCAACTGCTTCTGAGCCAGGAATAGGAAATGCCTGGTCTACTGCGGTCGGTCCAAGGCGATGCCTAAACGAGGTGAACTCGCTTGCAGCTGCAGTGGGAATTCCATACCGGTCCAATTCAGCTGCCAAACGCGGGTGGTGCTTCCGGTGAAGGTATGCTCCACCGATCTCGACCCGCAGGCCAGGTACATTCCGGGACTCCCGGGAATACGCCCGTCCTCCCAGACGTTCACCGCCTTCAAGCAGAAGTACCTTCTTGCCGGCGTTGGTAAGATCGCGTGCTGCTTTCAGCCCGCTGAAACCCCCACCAACCACAATCGCGTCATACAAAGTTTTCCTTCTTTCAAGTTTCTAGCTCGGGCGCTTTGAGCTGCATCAAAGATGCAGGAGCAATGCGTTACTCCCTGTCCATAGGGCCGCGATCAAGCGCGGGTACCCCTGCCCGTTCCCATAGCTCTGACCAGTCCTGGGGGCCCTGCAGGTCAATGATGCCTTTCGTTGCACGAACAACCTTCTCCGGAGTGGCAGGGAGTTCATAGAGGACAGAACCAAACGGAGATAGCGCATCATTTACGGCGTTCAGCACCGCAGCCGGCGCCGAAATCAGACCCGACTCCCCCATGCCCTTCACCCCAGATGCTGTCATCACGGACGGTGTTTCAATGTGCCTGATTTCAAATGGCGGAGAAACATCCATAGTCGGCGTCTGGTAATCCAGGAAAGATGTCGTAGACAAGTTTCCTGCGTTGTCATAAGCCAGCTGTTCGAAGAGGCCCATACCAATTCCTTGTACGACCCCACCTCGAATTTGACCTTCAACAATTGTGGGGTTGATAATAACGCCGCAGTCCTCTACAGAATAAACCTTTTCGACTTTCACAAATCCGGTGACAGGATCCAGTTCAACAATAAGGGCATGGCCGCCGTTCGAAAACATCGGCCGGGATGTGTCCCACGCCTTCGTGAACTCCAAACCAGGTTCAAAACCGGCGGGCCACTTGGATGAGTCCCAGTAGACTGCCATGGCCACGTCGGCGATGCTCACTCGTGATTCCGCAGCGCCTATGACGGACGCGAAGCCGTCTTCCAAAACGATATCTTCCTCAGAAGATTCGAGCATGTTCGCAGCTACGGCCACCAGTTTCTGTCGAATGGCATAAGCTGCACGGTTGACGCACCCGCCCGCGATGACAGCCGCTCGGCTTCCAATGGTACCGCTGCCATAGGCCCCCTTAGTGGAGGTCCCCGCATCGACACTGATCGATTCAAAAGGAATACCCAACACGTCCGCCGCTACCTGAGCGAGCGTGGTTTGATGGCCCTGACCCTGTGAGTTCAATCCCGATGTTATAGTGACCGACCCGGTTGAATCCATCTTGACGGTAGCCGTGTCATGAAATACATCCGTTGCGCCGTGAGCCTGCATCATGCCGGTGCTCTCGCCGCTACTTTCGACGAAAACGCTGATTCCCAGCCCTAGGTACTTTCCGGCTTTGCGGGCTTCATCCTGTCGCTTAAGAAAGGCCGGGTAATCGACCATTTCTTCCAACGCATCGATTACTTCAAGAAAGGATCCCTCCTCATAAACGACGCCCTGGGGATTTGTCCAGGGGAACTCCCTGACAACATTCCGTCTCCTGATTTCAAAAGGAGACACCTTCATCTTTCGCGCCAAATCATCCATGAGGGATTCTCTGGCAAGAGTTCCCGCCGTGTAACCAACGCCACGGAAGGCACCCATGGGGCACTTGTTGGTAACGGCCCCCTCGTAGACGTACTCAGCGGCCGGGATATCGTATACACCAGTTGGCGTGACTGCGGCGGTCGCCCAGCATTCCACAGCCATGGTCTGCGGGGGCATGTGGTAGGCGCCTCCATCAACTAAGGCATGCGTACGAACGCCGGTTATTCGTCCTTCAGCGTTGGCCGCATATTGGATCGTGACGAACTGTTCGTGGGCGTGTGAGCCCGCCAGAAGATTTTCCCGGCGATCCTCTACCCATTTCACCGGCGTCTTCAGGTGCTTCGAGGCCAAGGGCATGAGCATTTCCTCAGGAAATACGTGCGCCTTCTGACCAAAGCCTCCACCCGTATCGGGAGAAATGACCTCACTTCGGGACTCATCGAAACCAAGAAAGAGGCTGAGGCACATTTTTACGTAATGGGGCATCTGCGTCGACACCCAAAGTTTAAGCCGGTCCTCAGTCCATTCGTAGTCCGCTAGGCACCCCCTTGTCTCCATCGGTGCGGCGGCCACCCGACCAGGGTGATACAGGGCGGAAACCACATGCTCAGCATTGCTAAAAGCCTCATCCACGTCCCCAAAAGAAGCCCGCCCGCGAATGCCTACATTGTCGGGGCGTTCGCCATTCGCTACGGGGCCCCCTTGAATCGACTTGCGCGGGTCAAGCACTACCTCGAGGTGCTCAAGCTCAAGGCCTACAAGATCACAGGCATCTTCTGCAGCCGCTCGCGACTCGGCGACTACCAATACAACCGGTTCTCCAACGTAACGTACGACGTCCTTGGCCAAGAGCGGCATGGTCATAGCTTCGCATCCCTCAGCGGTGTACTGCGCTTCGATGCCGGCGCAGTATTGCTCAATGTCGGCGGATGTCCAGACAAGGTGAACGCCAGGCATTTCTGAGGCGGCCGACGTATCAATGCCGGTTATTTGAGCATGAGCAGCAGGGCTGCGCACGAAACAAGCATGCAGTTGGCCGTCGACGTTGATGTCGTTCAGGTACTTCCCGCGCCCGGTCAGAAGTCTTGCGTCCTCAGTTCGCGGAACTCGCTTACCGATGACGTTTCTTGTTATGGGAGGAGAGTAATAGTGTGGGTTATCCATTTTTGTTTCCAATCTGGCCCGCTGCGTCCAGGACGGCCTCAACAATTGTCTGGTAGCCGGTGCAACGGCATAAGTTACCGGAAAGAGCCTCGATAACTTCCTCTTTTGTCGGGCTTGGGTTTGCCTCGAGCAACTCCGTAGCCGACATGAGGAAGCCTGCAGTGCAAAAACCGCACTGGAGGGCGTGGTGCCTTTTGAAAGCTTCCTGAAGCGGGCTGAGGGCTCCGTCCGATAGGTCCTCGACGGTCCGTATGCTCCTCCCATCGCCCTGAGCGGCAAGAGTCAGACAAGATCGTACGGCTGCCCCGTCCATGAGTATCGTGCACGCACCGCAAACCCCGTGTTCACATCCGAGCTTAATACCCGTAAGTTTTTGGTCATTCCTCAGGTGGTCGGCCAGAGTTTCCCGCGCGTCCACTGCAACAGTGCGGCGACGTCCGTTTACTTCCACGTCTATTTCGACGCGATCTGATGGCGATGGTGTTGTCACGTACGTGCTCCTGCTTCAACTATGGTGCGGCGGATCAGCTCCTGCACCAGGCCATGCCGATATTCGGCCGATCCGTGGATGTCTGAGATATACGAGAGCGATTTCGCTCCAGCTTCTGAAGCGGCTTCAGCCCTTTCCGGTGACAGTTCGGATCCGTTGAGGACGTCTTCTGCATCGGGCACTCGTTGTATTTTGCCGACAGCGCCTCCTACCGCAATCCGGACATCAGAAATTCGCGAATCCGCAGTCGATAGAACGACTGCGACATTGGCGAGCCCATAGTCCCCGGATCGCCTGGCGAACTCCCCGTAGCCCCAGCCATTGGGCCGTGACGGTATCCAGACATCAGTGATGATCTCATCAGCGGCCAGGCTTGTCATGTACGGACCGACGAACAAGTCATCGGCCTCAATGGTGCGACGTCCTCTTACGCTTTGGACTTCCACCATTCCGTTGAGGGCAAGCAACACGAGCGGCCATTCCCCGGCTGCATCGCCATGGGCCAAGGAACCACCCAGGGTCCCCCGATTCCTGATCTGGGGATGGGCTATGTGGCGACCAGCTGCCGCCATCATTGGCAGGTGCTTGGCAACGGCAGGCGAATTTACGATTGTTGCATGGGTGACCATAGGCCCGAAGCGGACGTAGTCTCCGACTTCTTCCAGTCTAGTCAAGCCAGGAACGTTCCCGAGGTCTATAACGACGGACGGTTGGGCTAGTCGCATAGCCATGACAGGTAAAAGACTTTGGCCTCCGGCAATGATCTTGGAGTCCTCGTCGGTTGACAGTAGATCGCAGGCATCTTCAATAGATGCAGGTGATGCGTATCTGATAGCAGGTAGTTTCATCCTTCACTCCCTCGAATGACCTTCATCTTCCCCTACTCGCCGGGGCTTCTTGCATGACATGGAAGAACAACTCCATCGCACCATTTGTCGAAGTGCGCATAAGGAGCACCACGTCCGACATTCGGGGATAGACCGGGCAGAGGTGCGCAGGACAATGGTTCCATTTGAACGTCGTGAACCGTTTCATTAGGCACGTCTGGACGGGCATTCCTGGGTCCCTTGGGTTCTTTCCCGGCACAGCCTGTTAGAGCGCCGGTTAATTCACCAGCCGGAAGCCGCGGTGCGGCTTTGTCGCATGCCATTTGCGCCCGTCACCGGAGGAAGTAGCTTTCTACCCAGCACCCTCTGAGGAAGGTACGAGTACTGATACTCCTGAGGTAGACACCAAGCGAGCCTCTCTTGTTGGGCAACCATTGGAAGTCCACAAAAAGCCCCGGCAGCAACTAGTTGTATTGACCTGAGAGGTTGGTGACGCGGCTGGCTGGCGTCTGACCTTTGAGCGCAGTGGCGGCTCGATGGTGATTGTAGGCATGGAGCCAGTCGGGGAAAGCAGCAACCCGCTCGGCTTCTGAGCGGTAGGGGCGGATATAGGCCCATTCCTCGAGCATGGTGCGGTTCGGGTCCCTCCTCGAGGTAGCGCTTCGCCCAACGTTCAGCGGTCGGGACCGAGACCGGAAACCGCTCCGCGGCACGGCGCAGGCTCCAGCACTGATCAACAACGCACTGCGCGAGCTGCAACCGGCCACGAGGAGTGAGGAAAGCGTTAGGGTGGGACACGAAGACCTCCGTGTGTGGAAAAGGACTCTAGACAAGCCCCACTCCACCCGGAGGTCTTCTTCATGTCACCAAACCACGCCGAGCGTCACTAACGTCCGTGGTCAATACAACTCCAAAGATCACAGGCTGCCTCTTCATCAGGGCTAGGGTCCAAGTAGCTATCGACGATCCTTAACTACGGCGTCGTGCGTAAAGCAGGCCTTCAGTGGAGTTCACTCAGACAGTTACTCTCGGTAACAGCGAGGTGTCGGCCGGATGCACGAGGACAGAACCGGCTTATCCCCCAGCGAAGGGGGGCAGTACGTCAACCACGTCGTCCGGCCCCAGCACCGTCGCCTGGTTGCGGACGGCAACCTCATTGAGAAGGAAGCTGCACCGCGCCAGGATCCGGGGGAGCGGAGGAGTGCCAGCCGGAGGTTCCGGCCGCTGCACAGACTGGATGGCCTCCAAAAGCCCGGCCACGGTTGTTCCCTCCGGCAGGTCGAACTTCTCTTCCTCAAGTCCCGCAGCAGCGCGAGCGGCAGCGAAGTAACGTACGTTCATAACAGGTCAGCCTCCGATGGCGCTCATGCTGCGGTCCGGTTGGACGAAGTCCGGAGCGTCAAGTCCCACGTGGTCCATGCCGTGGGCCTTTGGCTTGAGCCACATCGCATCCTGCCACCGGCGAGCCAGATCATCATCGGAGGCGCCCGAACGCAGGAGCCCCAGCAGGTCGAACTCCTCCCGGGAGAACAGGCAGCTCATGATCTTGCCCTCGGCAGTAATCCTGGTACGGCGGCAATCGGAGCAGAACGGCTCCGTAACAGACGCGATGATGCCAACCGTCCCAAGCACGGGACCGAGCCCGGCACCGGACCCCGCCACCCGGCGTCGTACCTCAAACCGCTCGGCCGGGGCACCGTCCCGTGCCCGCGGGTCCGGGGTGAGGACAAAATCAGTGGACAACAGATCGCGGATCTCCGCCGCGGTAATCATGTTGCGCCGGGTCCAGCCATGGTCGGCGTCCAGCGGCATCTGCTCAATGAACCGCAACTCGTAGCCGCGCTCCACTGCCCACGTCAGCAGCGAAGGAGCTTCAGCGTCGTTGATCCCCCGCATCAGCACCGCATTCAGCTTGACCGGGCCCAGCCCGGCTGCCCACGCCGCATCCACCCCTGCCAGGACCTGGTCCAGGAACGGCCGACGGGTCAGCTTGGTGAAGGTCTCCTCATGAAGCGAATCCAGCGACACGTTGATTCGGGTCAGCCCGGCAGCCTTGAGCGGCGCAGCCTTCTTGGCGAGCCCCACGCCATTGGTGGTCATGGAAATCGGCAGCTCAGGATGGTTGCGGCGCAACTCCGCGATGATGTCCACCAGGTCGTGCCGCACCAGCGGCTCGCCGCCGGTAAGCCGCAATTCCCGGACCCCCAGGCGCCCCACGCCAATCCCGACAATCCGGACGATCTCCGAAGCCGACATCACCGCCTGCTTGGACAACCACTCAAGCCCCTCGGCCGGCATGCAGTACGTGCAGCGGAGGTTGCATTTATCCGTCAAGGACAGCCGCATGTCCGTGGCACGGCGGCCGTAACGGTCCACCAGCCCGACACCCGCGTCTGCAGACCGAGCGGCGGGCACGGACAAGCCTGCGCCCTCCCGGGGTTGCGGTATGCCTAGCTGGACAGTCATGAATTCAGGCTACGCGAAAGCAGGCCAGGTGCGTTTGTGCTGGAACTGACAATTGCGGCAGCCAGTTGTGGCAAGTAGCTATAGCCCGAAGCGCCGCTTTCCTGCTGGAATCATTTTGCACTCAGGAGAACACGTTTGCGCGGTGCGGCGGACGGAAGGCGCACACGAAAACAACAGAGTTTGCTTATCGTCAATAGCTTTGTCGGAAATAAATCAGGTTGGCATGGCCGAGCAGGACCGACAAAATCTCCCGAAGGCAGGACATGCAAAGGCAACCCGAAAGCAGGACATGCAAAGGCAAGAAGAGCAGCTGACCGGACTGGCTGGCAAGCGGCCCGGCGTGGGGACCATTGGAAAGTCACTGCCGGAACATGAACACCGAAGCGTTTCAGTACACAGGCAGGCAATCAGGGATGTTCTCTTTCCGCTGTTGACCCCACCGCGGGTGGAGCGAATACCTCTAATGCAAGCAATGGGACGCGGCCTGGCCGAAACCATACATGCACCGACAAACTTGCCACCCTTTACTAACTCCCAAATGGATGGCTATGCGGTTAGATCCCGCGACACAGGAGACGGCCAAGGAGGTTTGCGTGTGGCAGCGCCCATCCCGGCGGGCGCAGTACCGGCCCCATTGGCTGGAGGGACGGCTGCTCCAATCATGACGGGGGCTTTAATACCCGATGGAGCCGATGCTGTCGTCCCCGTTGAGCGCGCAGAGCCAAACCATTTCCCTCCTCCCGGTTTGGATGTGACAGTGCGGCTTCCTGAGATAGCCGCCGGAACGTACATCCGCAGCGCCGGCAGCGATATAGCTACAGGCGAATGCGCGCTGTCCGCTGGAACCGTTCTAGGCCCGCGTCAGCTTGGTCTGCTCGCCGCGTTGGGCATCACTGAAGTAGTTGTTAATCAGAAGTTGACGGTGCTGCTGGCTACCACTGGGGACGAGGTCCTTGAGCCCGGAGAGAAACTCGCCCTGGGCAAGATTTTCGATGCAAATAACACGCTCTTGCAGTCCTCTATGCTTCAGGCGGGGCTCAACGTCATCAGGGCCGGGATAGTCAAGGATGAACCGGGGGCTCTCTCGAAACTCTTGAGAAGCCATACCGCGCATGTCGACCTGATTGTGACCAGTGGCGGCGTGAGCGCTGGTGCCTACGAGCCCGTTAGACAGGCCATGATAGATCATGACGTTGAGTTTTCGCATGTAGCCATTCAACCTGGCGGTCCTCAAGGAGTCGGCACCTTCGAGGGGATTCCAGTCCTCGCATTCCCCGGGAACCCGGTGAGCTGCTTTGTCTCGTTTGAGATGTTCCTGCGTCCCCTCCTCAGCGAAATGTTTGCAGCGCCCACACCTCGACTCTCCTTCCGCGCCCCCCTTTCGCATCCCCTGACGTCACCCCCAAAAAAGCACCAGGTCAGAAGGGGCGTCCTCTCAGCGGACGGCACTATACGACTGGAGGGCGGCGAAGGTTCCCATTTGCTGGGAGCACTTGCACGCTCGAACGTTCTGGTGCACATCCCAGAGGGAATTTCGGAACTGGCCAAGGGATCGGAAGTGGAGGTATGGGCGGTATGAGGCTGGAAAGTTGGTCTCCAGGCCTCACCCACCTGCGAACGGACGGCACTGCCCACATGGTCGATGTATCAGAAAAAGTTGAGTCCACCCGGGAGGCGACAGCTACGGGAACAGTTCGTACAACTCGTGAAGTTCTGCTGCTGCTCACATCAGACGGATTGCCCAAGGGTGACGCCCTGGCCGTGGCCCGGATCTCGGGCATCCTGGCGACTAAGAAGACGTCCGAATTGATTCCGCTGTGCCACCCCCTGCCTGTTTCTCAGGCGACTGTCGACTTCGTGCTCGGGTCTGACAGGGTGCAGCTCTTTGCAACCGTGAAAACACGCGGTGTGACAGGTGTAGAGATGGAAGCACTGACTGCAGTGAGCGTCGCCGCTTTGAACCTTTACGACATGTTCAAGGCTATTGATAAGCACGCTGTTCTCACCGACATTCGAGTACTGGCTAAGAGTGGCGGCAAGAGTGGGGATTGGGACCTGGGAACCTCTGAGGAGAGAGCGTGACTGCAAACACCAGTGGACTTATCGGACGAGGGGACTGCCATCTATTGAGAGGACGGAAATGAGCGCTGTCCAGCCTAGGGGTACCGGGGAATCCGCCACCGGAGGGCAGTCAATGAGGCAAGCCTTTGACGTCGTCCATTCCGCGCTCAGCGATCAGCCAATTTCCGTCGACGTGGCCATTGCGGCTGTGGATTCACGTACGTCTGGAGCAGTGGTGAGTTTTTGTGGAGTGGTGCGCGATCACGACGGCGGCAAAGCAGTCGACCGACTTAGCTACACCGCTCACCCCACGGCACACCAGGCCCTAAGCGACGTCTTGGAAGCGGTTGCTGCCAAGTACTCGTTCAGTGACGAGGCGGAGGAAGGCGTTCCCGTGCGAATCTGGGCGGCGCATCGTGTGGGCGCACTCCAAATTGGGCAAGCGGCACTCGTTTGTGCTGTAGCCGCCGGACACCGGGGACAGGCATTCGCCGTGTGTTCGGAACTGGTTGACCGCATCAAGGAAGAGGTACCCATTTGGAAGGAACAGTTCTTTTCCGATGGAACCGTGGAATGGGTCGGTGCCGGTGTCGCAGGTTGATTTATTCCGCTTGTGCACCGGCGCGCTGCTGGCCGCAGGCGTCGTTGCAGCAGGACTGGCTGCTTGCGTTAACTCCACCCCGGACAAAGCCCCGAGCGCGAGCACGGACGGACGCAAAGCGGCCGCCAGCTCCGTGACGGTTTACGCTGCCGCGTCGTTGAAGTCGCCCTTCACCGAGATCGCTTCCAAGTTCGAGGCCGCCAACCCGGGCACGAAGGTTACGCTGAACTTCGCTGGGTCCTCAGCCCTGGTCTCGCAGATCACCCAAGGCGCTCCGGCCGACGTATTCGCCTCCGCCGACAGTAGGAACATGGACGAGCTTTCCGCCGCCGGCCTCATTGACGGAACGCCGACCAACTTCGCCACGAACGTCCTGACGATAGCAGTTTCGTCAGCGGACCCGGCATCGATTTCATCCTTCGCGGACCTGGCGAAGCCGGGCATCAAAGTTGTTGTCTGCGCACCGCAGGTCCCTTGCGGCGCCGCCACACGGAAGGTGGAAAAGGCTGCCGGAACGACATTGATGCCTGTCAGCGAGGAATCCTCCGTTGCCGATGTCCTAGGCAAGGTCACCTCCGGGGAAGCCGATGCCGGCTTGGTCTATGTCACCGATGTCAAGACCGCGGGCGATAGGGTCAAGGGCATCACGTTCCGCGAGTCGGACCAGGCCGTGAACACATATCCGATCGCCGCTATGGGCAGCAGCAAGAACAAGGAACTGGCCAATGCCTTCATCGCCATGGTCACCGGCAGCGAAGGCAAGAGGGTCCTCGGTGACGCCGGTTTCGGTGCCCTGTAGGAAACGCTGGACAGCCAGCAAGACAAACGGGCAGAACACCGGCTACACCGGTTTCCCGCCGTGGGTTTTCGCCCTCGCGGCAGCAGGAGGGCTGTTTGTCCTGCTGCCGCTGGCCGCGATGGTGGCCAGGATCAACTGGGGGCAGTTCATCCCGCTCATCACGTCGGAATCCTCGCTGACGGCGCTCGGCCTTAGCCTGCGGACGTCGGCTGCTGGCACGGTGCTGTGCATCGTCTTCGGGGTACCGCTGGCGTTCGTCCTGGCCCGTGCCAGCTTCCCCGGCCAGCGCCTGCTCCGGGCGTTCGTGTTGCTGCCCCTGGTCCTGCCCCCCGTCGTCGGCGGCATCGCGCTGCTTTATACTTTTGGCCGCCAGGGCCTGCTCGGGCGAACCCTGGAACTAGCGGGGATGCAGATCGCGTTCTCGACCACCGCCGTCGTCCTCGCGCAAACGTTCGTGGCGTTGCCGTTCCTGGTGGTCAGCCTCGAGGGTGCTCTGCGCACCGCCGGCATCAAGTACGAGGCGGTCGCGGCGACCCTCGGCGCCCATCCCACGACGGTGCTGCGTCGCGTCAGTATCCCGCTGGTCTTGCCCGGTATCGCCTCCGGATCCGTGCTGTCCTTCGCACGCTGTCTGGGCGAATTCGGCGCCACCCTCACCTTTGCCGGCAGCCTGCAGGGTGTCACCCGCACCCTGCCGTTAGAGATTTATCTTCAGCGCGAAACGGACGCCGATGCCGCTGTCGCGCTTTCCCTGCTGCTGGTGGCGGTGGCGGTAGCCGTCGTCGGGCTTTCCCGCCCCCGGCCCCGGCCGCTGGCGGAAGAGGCGGAATCAGAATGACCCTGGACTTCAACGCCTCGCTGCGCGCGCGCAACTTCAACGTTGCCTTCACAATGGAGGCCACGGAAACAGTCGCCGTGCTGGGTCCCAACGGGGCAGGCAAGTCGACGCTTCTCGGGATCCTCGCCGGGCTCATCCGCCCGGATAGCGGGAACGCCATGCTCGGCCGGAAACGGCTGTTCAAGCTCGACGGAGGCACTAACCACTTCCTGCCGCCTCATACCCGGGGAACGGCACTGCTCGCCCAGGAACCGCTGCTGTTTCCGCACATGAGCGTGCTGGAGAACGTAGCCTTCGGGCCGCGGGCGGCCGGCGCGAACCGGTCCAAAGCTCTGCAGACGGCACGGCACTGGCTTACAGAAGTGGAAGCCGCGGGGTTCGCCGATCGGCGGCCCGGCCAGCTCTCAGGGGGCCAGGCGCAGCGCGTCGCCATCGCGCGTGCCCTGGCTACGGACCCCGAGCTGCTGCTGCTCGATGAACCCATGGCGGCCCTCGATATTCACGCCGCTCCTATGCTGCGTCGCCTT
This sequence comes from Arthrobacter sp. DualSoilB13, assembly GCF_055389195.1. Lineage (NCBI taxonomy): Bacteria > Bacillati > Actinomycetota > Actinomycetes > Micrococcales > Micrococcaceae > Arthrobacter > Arthrobacter sp. DualSoilB13. The sequence goes on from NZ_AP035866.1 coordinate 162,631, forward strand.
CTGAAGCGTGTCCTAAGCAACCGCCGTGCCATCATCATCACGCACGATGTCCTGGACGCGCTCGTGCTCGCCGACCGGGCCATCGTCCTCGAAGGCGGGAGGATCACCGAGGAAGGCCCCACCCGCCGGGTTCTGGAAAAACCGCGCAGCAAGTTCGCTGCCGGACTCGCGGGCATGAACCTGCTCCCCGGAACCATCACCGGCTATGGGCTCACATCCGACGGCGGACTGGACATTACCGCGCATCCCGAGGACGGGGCCGTCCCCGGCCAGAACGGCGTCGCCGTCTTTTCGCCGACCGCAGTTTCGGTCTTCCCGAGCGCCAAGCACGGAAGCCCTCGGAACTCGTTCGCCGTGAACATCACAGAGCTGGAACCCCAAGGCGACCAGATCCGCGTCCACGCAGGCGGCCTGTCCGCAGACATCACCCCGGCGGCCTCGGCAGACCTAGGGCTCATGCCCGGGATGACCGTCTACTTCGTCATCAAGGCCACGGCCATAGCCGTCTATCCGGCGTAGCACACAAGACATGCAAAAGCCCCGTCTTCTCCCCGCCACAGTGCTGCTCCTATGCGATGGCGACACGCTCCCAGAGAGTACGCCTGCGGTGAGTAATGGCGCACAACACCGGCACTAAGCGCGGCAAGGTACGGCTATATCTTGGCTGCTGGTCCTTCCGTTTCAGACAACTGCCTTCAGAGAACGGAGTCGATCACTTCATGGTCTGCCTTCGCGGTCGCCGCAGGACCCGTTACTCCGCCGCATGAAAGCCCCACCTGCATGACCCTTAGCCTGTTAACGATCTCTCGGCTCCCTGACGGAGGCTTTGATGTCAGCTGACGGTGATAGTGCCCTTTTGCCGTAAAGAAATATTGATGGCCGCTATGAGAGGAAGGAGGCGCCGCGGACCTCTTCAAGTCGCACGGCTCGATTCCGACGTTCGGCGGAAAAACCTCAGGTGTCTCCGAATCCATCGAATTGAACGGCGCTCTCTCCGCTCCCCTTCAGCGGGGATGTAGAAGTCCGGATCTGTGCCCCCGGGAGGAAGATAGACCTCCTCACACGGCGCTGGAAACGACGTTGCTGGTTTCGTATCGTTAGAAGTCATCTAATCCTCCTTCGGCCCTCCCTGAAGAGCGTTCTTGATGAACCTGCGTTTCACAGGGAAATTCTGGTTGGCAATGCTCAACCTATGAACGCGCCCCCTCGACCAGTGATGGATTCACGATAGCCTCAGCGTGGCTGAGCGTCTTTAGACGCGTCCGTCATATTTGTCGTTCTGGCAGGGTCGAGGAACCCTTTACTTCCCGCCAGGTGCATGATATGCATCATTGCGGCAGGCGAAGAAAGCACCCTGTGCCGTGGCAAGAGCTCGTCACATCTGCCTTTTACGTGAGCTATTTATGGATTCTTGCGAGTCACCGGTTGGGTGAATAGGGGCTTCTCTCCCTGCCTTTGCCACTTGTTAACGCTTGGTTCCACTCCGGAGGCGAACTTCCCTGGACCCTTTTGGATACATCGGTGACCAGCTAGTTCGAACAGTGACTATCCAAGCGGACGACTTCCGCTACGAGAGAAGAATAATCATTGCAGGCACTCGACCGAACTCCTGGGTCTGACGACATTTCCAGCACCGTACCCGTGGAGTCAGCAGGCTGGAAAGATCACGCCCCACATCCCTGATGGCGCACGAGGTCAACGGGGACTGCTGGATGTGCCCTTACTACGTACTGACCCATTCCAAGATCAGTGACCAAGATCCCCATGTCGTTGCGTTGTGCGGCCTGAGCCACCAGATTGATGGCGGCATCAACTGCTCGCCCCTTTTCGGCACCCTCGGTTACCGTTACCTCAAGCATTCCTGGAGACCTTGAATCTTCGTTCCGGACAGTTGGGGCATCCTGCCTTCTCGGATCAGAAGCCCTGCTTTGAAGGTAAAGACCGTTGTTCGTGGCCCCCGGCATGGTAGATCCTTCTTGTCGTTGTGAGGTCGGCGGGTAATCAAACTTGCGTGATTCCTTTCGCGAGGGCCGTGCTGCCGTCAACGCCTAGCGGGCATTAGACGGGTTGGGAGAGGCTAACTGAGTGACGTGGGGGTTAGGCCCGCATTTAGCTTCAGTCCAAAGCCGGCGCGGAAGAGCGGAACCGCCATGTCGAACGGCACATCTTCCCGTGAGGCCTCGATATCGGCCATGGACGACGGAAGGTCAAAAGGAAGGCTTCCCCTGAACGCGGTACGTCCAGTAAGTGCATCCAGCAAAACCTCGTCGCTACAGCCAAACTCACCGATAATGGCTGACGCAACGCCGATAAATTGGGTGAGCACTGCCGGGCGTTCCAGGTATACCGCGAGGTAGACCGGGGCTTTTTTGGCATACGCGTCAATGCGCTCCACCGTCTCCTGGGAAAATTCGAGGGTCCCGCCATGGAAGAAGTCGCCGAGCGAGCCGCGACCGGGTTCGAAGGGCGCGTCAAGCCTCACCACAATGGCCTCAGCGTCCACGTCATTGTCAACGACAATTAGCTCGTTGCCTACATTTTGGGCTGACAACCCGTCAAGATACACACGGCTTCCGTGCCTAATGGGCAGTAAGGCCTCGTCTGCAGTGAGCAGCACCAGCGAATCTTTTTGAGCTACAACTCCTCTCTCGACGAAGACTGGCGAACCACACACTTCCAGGGTCCTTTCCAGATCCACACGCCGGTGTTCGAAGGCTCCCAGCCGAAATTTCTCACGCAGGAGCCGCAGCACTGATTGGTCGATGCGTTCTTCCGTTATGCGGCCGGAGTCGATGAGCTCCTCGATAAGGGCTGGGTTGCGGTCGCCACCAAACTGGTCCACGCCGACGTCTATTGCGATGGCAGCGCGTTCCTTCGGGTCGAGATGCTCAAGTCCCCAGCCATTTGGACCGAACGACAGCCCGCCGATCTGCTCTGCCTCAAGTAAATTCCAGTCTGTTAGAACGACGCCGTCGAAACCTAGTTCCTTTCGCAGGATGTTCTGTACAACAGGGGCATTGAAT
>NZ_AP035867.1:0-131972 GCF_055389195.1 Arthrobacter sp. DualSoilB13
GTCCGGCCGGCTCAAGTCACGGTCATATGAGACCAAAGAAGGGGAAAAGCGCACCGTCATCGAACTCGAAGTAGACGAGATCGGCCCCTCACTGCGTTACGCAAATGCGAAAGTAAACCGCACCCAGCGCAGCAACCAGGGCGGAGGGAGCGGCGGCGGATTCGGCAACCAGCCCAACACCGGGCAGGCTGCCCGGCAGGACGACCCATGGGCCGTGAACCAGTCCGCGAATGCCGGTTCCTGGGGCAACGGCCCCGACGCCGAACCCCCGTTCTAAACCAGCATTGTCTGGCCATGCTGAGGCGATGGCCTGATTCCCGTCACTCGAAGGGTCCAAACATGAAGAGTCCAAGAATGCTGTTCCAAGCGGCAGCGGCGGCATTACTCCGGCGCTTGTTTGGTCATAACCAGCCGCAGCCCGGGAAAGGACGAACACCCTGGAAGAATGGGGATTTATCGTCCGACGAATGGGTCAAGTCCCCGTCGCGGGAACAGTCCGAACGGAAGGTCCTGGCGCGCAGGGGAAGTTCCGATGCGGGAACACGGACCGAAGCGGATCTCTTGCTGGAAGATTCACTCTTCCATGGGCACCGGGTCCTCGCCGTGTCCGAAGACCTGCTCTTGCCCCAATGGTTCACTGATGCGCTTTGCGTCGCAACCGTTCAAGGACGCGGCGGAATCGGCAGGCAAGTGAACTGGCCGGTTTTCGTTCACGAGTACCCCATGCACATCCAGCACATGGCCAAGAGGATGAATGCCCCGTCAGCCATGTTTGATGAGCAGCGGGTATGGGCCGCTGAGGAGGAGCTGCAGCCCAGCTTCGACGTGGACTTCTATATGGAAAGGGGCGGGTCTATTGGGGGGTGGTCCTTCACGTTTTGGGCCAACAAAGAACCGTCTCCTGCGCAGATCGATGAGGCCACAACCATCATGGCGAGGCATAATCACGAACCTTCATGGATCGAGCCCGTCATGGAAGAAGCCAACTACGGGGAGGGGGGCGGGAAACGTGCCAGGTGGACGTACTATCTCTGACCCCGTGAAGTCGAGTGAGAAGAAGGGCCCGTACTTCACTGAAGAGGACCTGAAACAGATCCGGGCAGCGGTCCAGGAAGTCGGGAAGCTGGAGGGGTACGTGTCCATTACGGACTTTGTTGAAGCAGCTGCACGCCGCGAACTACGCCGGCTGCAGCGCAAGTACAACAACGGCCGGAAATGGCAGGGGGTTGAAGCCGGTGAGCTCCGCCCGGGGCGCCGCACCCGTGAAGAAACGGCACGTCGCGAGGACCGCTAACACAGCAATGGCCAAAGCTGCTGTTGGCCGCCGACGCTGGGGTGCGGGTATCTCAGCGGCCGGTCTGAACAGCTATGGTGTCTGAGCCAGCCGCTACTCTGGCTTAACGTCACGAACCACCCCCAGGGCACACAGTTAAAGCAAAGCTCAAACCAAAAGTTAGGACCGTACATGCCGCTGACAACAAGGACTGTGATTCAGGAGATTGGTCTTGTTGTGTTAAGCGCTGCCGCCGTGGTCGCTGCGATATGTGGTTCGCAGCGAACGGTTTTATGGCCGCAGCTTTCTTTGGCACGGCGACGATGTGTGCGCTCGTCCTCACGGCCGTTCTTCTAACCCCAAGATCGCAAGGAACCTCAACATGATCTTCGATTTCATGACGTACAAAGCCAAGGTTGCGGTAGCTGTGATCACGACGCTCTTGACTCTGCTGCTCATCCTGTCCTCGATTCCCGTGGTCCCGGTGTTGCTTGAAGCTGGCGTAAGTCCTTGGTTTATCGTCGTTCTTGGGGCACTGACAATATTCATCGCCGCGGGATCCGTGTGGGCTTGGAAGAAGGCCCTTGCTGAGCATGCGGTCGCTACGGGAAAGCTGTACCCGGGCGAGAAACTGGCCAATCAGCTGCACGCCGAACACGGCGGAGAACTTGTCTATGACGAACCGGGAACGGACATTCGGAACTGGAGCATCACCGTGAAGGGTGCCGATGGTTTTACCCGGACCGTGATGACGAAGAGCGGCAAAGAAGCCAGTTGAACGCCTGGCGTGCCCTGGGGGCGAAAGGGGGGAGGTTTCCACGCCTCCGTCCAAGCCTAGTAACCAGGCTTTGCATGACTAAGGGACGATGTTGCTTTGTCGTTCCGGTGTCAGCTGGGTGGTGCGTCTTGGGTGCAAGCGTTCAGTAGCTCAGCGTGAATCCCCCTGCCGCTTTAGGTTTTCCCCGGCGTTCTGGTTCCTGTGATTGTGCCTGCCCATCCTGAGACCCCGCAGCAGTATGTGTCGTCCCGGCTGAAAGAAGCCAGCCCCGACCCTGTGGAGAGACGGCAACGTCACGGCCCGGACTGTGGGCGACCCCCGTTTGGTGGAGTTGCTGATGGAGGTTTGCGAGACGACCTGAGAGAACTACCAGAGTTTCCGAGCGACCCGGCGGATCAGCCCTGGTGCGTTTGTTTGCAGGAGGTGGGCTTCGATCGCGGCGGCCAGTCCGGCGACTTGTTGGGCTGTGGCAAGTGGTTCGGGGTTTCGCGTTGCTGCTGCGCGTCTTTCGAGCTTCGTCAGTAGTAGTTCGCAGAATTCTTCGTATCGTTTTAGCTCGCAGTACCGCTTGAGGCGGGCTGTCGAACGGGCCCAAAAGTTGAAGTAACTGAATGCGCAACCCAGGGCGAGCGTGCCAACTCCGAACACTAGAAGCGCAGGGATGTCGGGTGTGCTGTTTGGTGTCCAGAAGACGATCAGCATGAGCCAGGAGAACGGGACAGTGAGCAGTGGCATGAGCAGCCAGAGCGATCGCCACAGATGACTTCTGACCATGGCGGCCATCATCTTGAATGTTGTCAGGCGGGCGAGTCTCTTGAATCGCATGTCCCGGTAGTCGTGATTCAGAGATTGATCGATCACGGCTTGGAAAGCGGTGTTGAGGGGGCGTTTGGAGGAGACCATGGAACGGCCTCCGTTTGTCTCCACGAAATTCCGCAGCCATGCTTTGCGGCGTGCAATAGCGTGGCGTTTGAGGTCTTCTTCATCCGCCCATGATTTGCGCAGGTCGCTGCGGAGGTCATGAAGGGTGTCAGGGGTTTCGCTGGCTACTTCAAGTCTGTAGGTAACCAGTGCCGCGACGACTACGACGAGAAGGGTGAACGCGGGAGTGTAGTTCGGAGTTCCTGGTGCGGCTTGATTGGCGAGGCCTGGAACGACGACCACGATTGCTGCGAGGCTGGCAGCTCCGGTTGTGAGAATGACCTTGAGGACGTTGGTGACGTATTGCTTTCGGCGGTTTTCCGTTAGTCCGATGACTTGCTGACGGAAGAACGAGACTTCAAGGATCCCAATTGAGATCGAGATGATGGCTAGCGTGGCGACGAATGTTGAAGCGAGTGCTGTGGCAATAGCCAGAGGCTGATTCATGGATTCCTTGGTTGACCAGGGATGCACCCGACCCTATGAGTAAGCAGGTTGTGCATGATCGCCGGCCCGCCTTGGTGCCGTGCAGGATGAGGTTCCCTGGCGATTGTGTGCAACCGGTCAGGTGGGTCCCGTCGTCCACATGGGTGCGGGAAAAGCCCGAAGGATTTATCTTTTGCCGTGCCCATGTGGACGAGGGGTTACTGGTCCGATGATGCCGTCGAGGGCGCGGTTTCGCGGGTAGTCCTTTTGCCGCGCGGTCGTCCGCCGGCTTTCCGGGCAGGTGTATCCAGGCCGAAGCCGCGAAGGTCTGATTCTGTCCATTCCGCACGAAGGGCAGCTTGGTAGTCCTTGGCGTACTTCTGTTCGGCGGCTGCCAGAAGCTGTGCTGCCTCTTGGAGTTCGACGCTGCTGGCGGCCGCGTTCTTCACGGCGTTGACCTTGGCGTCTCTGGCGGCGTCAATTTTCGCGGCCGCTTTGGCGGCGATGTCGTTGATATCCATGCCGCCAGTCTAACGCTGGGTGCCGACAGAGAGGCGGGAGGTTTTGGGCGCGCCGCACGACAGGTGCGAAAAACCGGAAATCCCAACCATGCGGAGCAAGCTATACACTTATACGGGTGTAAGTGGCTTGTCGTCCTCGACACCGGCGGTTGAGTACGGCACACTTGTCAGTGTGGTCCCCGTTTCGTGGTCGCTGCGCTGGGCCTTTGAAAGGAGGGATTGGGATGTCGGAAGAGGAAAGCACTCATCGCCCCAATCTGTCCCGCCGTCGTCGTGCCAACACTCCGGCAGGGACGAAGAAACGCCGTGACGTGTGGGTCACGGTGGAAGAAGAAGCGGCTCTCGTTGCGAGGGCCGAGCGGGAGAAAGTGACCGTTCCGAACCTGCTGGTTTCTTGCGCCCTGGCAGAGCGCACCGATTCACCGACCGAGCGCCGTGCCATCGGTGCCGAGCTGATGCAGCTGCATAACTTGTTGGCACGTTCTTCGAACAACATCAACCAGCTTGCACGGCAGGCCAACGCGACAAGTGAGTTCCCGGTTGAGGCTCGCGAAGCATTGAGGCATCTGCGTTCCGTGGCCATGCGTATTGACCGTGCCATTGAGGGGTTGATGTAGGTATGATTCCGAACATCACACGTGGTTCGCGCATGGGCGGGCTCATGGTTTATCTGGCATCGACCGACTCTGACAAGACCAAGAATGCGCACAGCGACCCGCACTTGGTGGCAGGTGACGCAGCGATCATGAGCTGGTACGACGACGGGATACTGGACAGGGATGATGCCCTGGCTATCGCCAAGCACCTGGACCAGCCTCGCAAGCTGTTCGGCGTTTCCGTGCAGGTCAAGGACTTCGAGTGGGACGCTTCCAAGAAGGAGCGCGTCCACGCTGGTTACAAGGACGCCAGTGTCTGGCATTGCTCGCTGAGTCTGCGCGCCGAAGAGGGCGCCCTGACGGACCAGCAGTGGGGTGACATCGCGAACGACTTCATGGAGTCGATGGGCTTCACTGCCGCCAGCGGCAAGGCCCAGTGCCGCTGGGCCGCCATCAACCACGGCACCAGTGAAAACGGCAACCACCACATCCACTTGGCCGTGTCGCTGGTCCGCGAGGACGGCACCAAGGCATCCACCCACGGCGACTACAAGAGGGCCCAACAGACCTGCCGCGAACTGGAAGTTAAGTACGGCCTGGAACAGCTGTCCACCGTGCACGCCACCCGTGGTTACGACCGCGCTGAGAAGGCCACCGCTGCACGGGACGAACGGGAAATGCACCGCGCGTCACTGGCACGGAAAGTACGGGCCGCAGCCAGCGCATCGGCAACGGAAGGTGAGTTCGTTCGCCGCGCCCGTGACACGGGAATGTTGCTGCGACCGCGCTACGCGAAAAACACCACAGACGTCATTGTCGGGTACTCCGTGGCCGAACGTCCAAGGGCCGGAGAACGGCCCATCTGGTTCGGCGGTGGCACCCTTGCCTCGGACTTGAAGCTTGGTGCGCTGCGTGAAGAGTGGATGGATTCTCCGCAGCTTGCAACGGAAGCTGCTGCGGAGTGGAACGCGGCAGCGCGCAACAGGCGCACCGTCTCCAAAACCGGTCCTGAGAAAGCTACGCCGTCTCCGCAGGTGTGGGTGGAGTACACCCGCAATGCGACAGCTCTTGCAGAGCAACTACGTGCCATTCCGTTGGATGATCACGCCACCTGGGCGAAGGCAGCACGCGACGTTTCAGGAGCCTTTGCAGCGTGGTCGCACCGTCTCGAAACCACACCTGGACCGCTGGCCGAAACAGCTGCTGAATTGTCCCGCACCGCGCAACTGCGTGCACCTCGCCAGCACGGCAAACCTGTTGCGCTGCCGTCCATCGCGGGCACCGCAATGTTGTTCCTGGCAGCATCGAGCAAGAACAAGACTGCGGCTCAGACTGCACTGATGGTGCAACTGGTCAACATGGCTGCGGCGATCTACGACATGCATCTGCAATCCGGCCGGACACGTGAAGCGGAGAGGATTCGGGCCGTCGTCGCAACCCAACTCAAACCTTTCGCAGCGACCATGCCCCGGCCCGTCAGCGTAGGGGCGGCCGAGCAATCAGTAGAGCATGAACGTGGACCTGTCCGGAATCCTGTGGAGCTCGGCCTACGCGGTATGGCCCCCATCCGTCCCGGCTCGGTTGTTCCAGGAACAGCAACACCAGCCAAGACACCCACTCGAACCGGACGCGAATCCGGGCCCGTACTCGACCGATAAGAATCACACCACTAGTGCAAGGGGAACACCATGAGTGAATCAGACGGAATGGACGATGTAGTAGACGGCGGACTGCGGCAATCACTGATGGTCGCGTTCCGTATTGCAGAGACTCTGGCTCGTAAACGACAGGAAGCTCAGCGGCAGCAGGAGCACCTTGAATCGACGGCTGCTCATGAAGCCCAAGCACGCTTTGCCGCCGAACGCAGTGCAGCGCACGCAGCACTCGCACCGGTTGAAAGGGAGCAGTGGTGGGACAAGGCCCAACCGTCCGACATCGCTACCGCCCACACCGTCGCAGAAGCGTGGAAGGACCACGACCTCACCGCTCTGGCAGCGTCCGAAAGGATCCGCCAAGAAGTCCTAGCACGGTACGGCATCGACACCCGAGACGTCGGCACGGACACCGCATATCTTGAGTCAGGTATCCAAACGGTCACCACAGAGAAAGCACGCCAGGACGCACTGACACTGAGCCAGGAAGAAGCACGTAAAGCGGGTGCTGAACACGAAAAGGCCATGCAGCTTCTGGCAGCCGCCCGCGCCGAAGAACTCCGTGCCCGGGCCGCGAAACTCGCCCCGGAGATGGAACGCCACCAGGTCCCGGTGGAGTACCTGGCCAACCCCACGTTGGCACAAGCACTTCAACAGGCACACAACGCAAAGACACCCACAGCCTTGGACGTAGCAGACGCCGCCGTGAAGGAACGCATGTTCCTGATCGGCAAGGACGGCATCAACGGCCCAGACATCGACCAGCTCCGTAAGGAGACCACGGCCAACGTGAACGGGGCCGGCGATGAGCACTTCAAAGACCCTGCGTTCGTGGACGCTGCAAAGAAACTGCACGAAGCGAAGCTGCTGGCTGAGGGCGGCTTCAAGGGCGACAAATGGTCGACACAGGAGCAGCGGTACGAGCGGGCCGAAAAGGAACTCTTCGCCCGCATGGAAGGCGTCGGCCGCGAAATCGAAAACCGTGTCACCGGCAACGACAGCAGCCGGATGAAAGACCAAGGCCTGAAAGCAGAAACGGCTTCCGCCAGCGACTACGGATCAGCAGAAAGGCAAAACGAGTTCGCCGCTTCACTGGCTGACAGTGGAGCCAACGAATCACAGGTGCGAGGCCGGATGGCTGCGGAACGCAGCGAGGCAACCCATCCCCGAGCAGCCCTCACGATGGGCAAAGGCGCTACCAAGGCAAGAAAGACCCCAACAGGGGCCTCAATGGGTGCTGAGAGGTCCAAGAGCGGCCCTGCCAAATAATAGGCTAGGGCCACCGAGTAGTCTCCGTGGCCCTAGCCTGTTTCGTCCGTACTGCGCAGTTGGCGGAGAGGAATGCAGTGGGTGGGTTCAGATGGTCCCTTGAGTCACGACAAGGCGACTGAAGCTAACGTTGTGGACATGGACGGACCACTTTCACTGGCCTGCAAGGCATTCACCGTAGTTCATGCCCGATGGGCGGCGCACCCAGGGAAGCTTCGGAAGACCGTCAGGGGCATCGGACACGTTGTTTGGAACCAGGACGGCAACGATTGCCGGATCTACATCCCCGCCCGGATGGAAGCAGAAGCCGCTTCCGGCGTCGTTGATTCGCTAAGTGAGTACGTAGGAGAGCCTCTCACTTACACCTCGGTGGAGACGCTCGCTCTGGTCATGACTCGGCCAGAAACGTTGGACCGTGTCCCTGTGGGTTTCGTTGCCTTAGAGCTGAGCAAATGGAACACTGGCATCGGCTGGTACGAGGCGGGGCGCATCCTGACCGCAGATGAAGTCGAAAACGCATGGCAGCGGATCTTGGACCAACTCGGAACTGACAAAGCGCGCTGGCATACCTACAGTCCAGAACTTCCCGGATTCGGATAGGCCAAAACTCGACCCACCTCAGGGCCGGGGATCGCAGTCGGCACCAAGCCGTCCTGGATGAATAACGACGCTGAAAAGCACCCAGAAAAGCCTGGGCGGGCCGATCCCGAAGAATGGGCCTACATCCTCGAGAGCGCAAAAAATCACTTCACTTACTGGTGAGAACTGCAGGCCAAATCGACAAGACCGCGCTTGGGTAAATCGATCGAGCTTCTGTCACTCTGAGGAACCCTGAGGCGGGGCTATGTGGGTTCCGACTCCGGGTAACCGGGCATCAGTAAAGCGCAATGGCATCGATAATGATGGCCGGCCCTTTGATATAGGCTTGAACGTCCTCGGGCGCCGGTCCTATCTCCAGCTGCCGTATGAGGGGTCGCACGAAGTCTTGGACTTGCGTCATCATTTTGCGCCTAAGCAGGTATTCCCAGTCGTGCATCAACCACTGCTCTGTACTTAGATAGCCGTCTTCATGGTCACCAATGATGTGTGACACTGTTCCGAGTATGCGAAGGTCCCCTTCGACCCTATTGGCCGTGGCACTGTCAATGAAGTGGTCTGGGCGGACGTTGATGTAAACCTTTGGGGAAAGACCTGATCCGCTTGCGCTAAGCAAGATGGGTATCGGCAGCAGTTCGTTCCTTAGATAAACCTCTTTGAGCTGTTCGGCTACTGGAAGGTCCTCCGCTTTCAGGTTGAAGATCTCCGATGGATCACCTTCGATGCCGTCCATCAGCCGGCGAAGAATGAAGAATATTTTTCCCACCAAGGTGGCACTGGTTATCTGCGTATTGCCTTCGATCTCTATGAGGTCGTCTTTCGACAAGACGGTTTCGTCGGAGAGATCTCTGACGATGGCCCCTGACCGGATCAGCGCATCAATGACCTTGCTCACCGTCGCCTTTTCCTTGGGCTGTAGGCTATATGTCGATTGATACTCGGCGTCGGTCCCTCCTGTTGCATCCAAGCCGATGCCCGAAAGACCGATCTTGCCCCCGCCTCCCCGGCGTTGAACGGTCTTTTCGACAACATCCATCTGGCGGGGCACATCGATATCGTGATATTCGGCTTGCGCGAGGAGGGTCTCGGTGTCGAGATAGATCGGGGATCTTAGAGCCATGGTTTACATTATTCCCGTTCCTGCCGTGAGACCGTGACCAATACCGATAGTGCTGCCCTCGGCGGTGAATAGAAGCTGAACGGACAAGCCAGACAACTACTGTACGGTGATGCCCAGGGCCGGAGGCATCGCCCTTTCGGTGCCGGTACTGTTTCATGGTGAACACTTTCAACGTCCAGCCGCGGCCGCGGGTACTTTTCGAGGATGTCCCGGACGGTGAGCTAGAAGAACTCGTTCGATTGGTTCCCACCTCCAAGCTTATTAGTGGAACTGAAGCTGTACATGAGACCGAGTACGACATCTTGGTTACCTTCTCCGAGGACGCAGCGAAGCGCGCACCACATCTACACGTCCTATCTTTCGGTGCCAAGAGCGGGCAGGGCAACGATCGGCTCATTTTCCAACGAACGAAAGAAACGCTGGCCAACGAGGTCACAATTAGCTCTGGTGTTTCGGCGGCCATTGCTGCGCTTCTCAAATCAACCGTGATCCCGCACATCCAAGACGGAAGAAAGTTTGTCTGGGAGGTGACGTACCTCGAAGAGTTCTCTTGGGAAAGTGCGTACACCGGCGACTTGGCCGGTCATTGTTCACCCTTGATCCACCTCGGCAAGGAAGAGTTCGTCTATGCCTTTAGCGATCGGCGTGGCGGCGATGGCGGACTACTACTAGCACTGCCGGACATTACGGAGAGACGGGCTGAATGGTTCCGGCTCTTCCTCGATCTGGTGGCAGACGTCGATCCCGATAGCATGCCACCCGAAATTGAGTGGAAGACCAGCGAACGATGGGCTCCGCCAGAAGTCAGCGGGTTTGTCCGCGACCTGCGGTCCCTGCAGCATGAGCGCGCACAGTCTCTGGCCGATTTTCAAGACCGGGAAGAGACTCTGAATGCGCAGCTGAAACTTGCCGCCCAGAAGGCAGATGTAGGGCCTGGGAGGCTGCTGACGTCCGATGGCGATGAACTGACGGCAGCAGTCCTTGAAGCGCTGACTGATCTGGGATTCAACGTGCGGGATATGGATGACCATCACGACGAGAAGACCGGGGCCAAGCTGGAAGATCTTCGGGTTAATGACCCTTTGTCCCCGAATTGGCATTGCCTGGCTGAAGTTAAGGGGTACACGAAGGGTGCAAAGGTGAATGACGTTTCCCAAATCACCGGCCGTCCTGCAGCTGCCTACACGAAGGAAACCGGTGATCTTCCGTCAACCGTGTGGCACATAGTGAATGCGTGGCGAGGAACGGCGCCGGCTACCCGGCCCGCTGCCATCCCCAATGACGATGACTTGAAGCCGCTCACCGATGCGGTCGGGGCTCTTGTGGATACGCGAGACCTGTTTGAGGCATGGCGGGACGTGAAGGCCGGGAAGATCGAGGCTGACGCTGTAAGGGTTTCGCTGCGCTGTGCTTTAACCCGGTGGACCTACCAAGGTCCACCGGCAAGTTAGCAGAGGCTAGCTGTAAACGACGCGGGGCGGGGTTGTTTCCGCAGAAAAGTTCTTGGCCTTACGCCGAAAAGAACTGAAGGCCGTGCAAACCGCCCTCTTTAGCTCGAACTTGAGACCGCGCGAGTGCTTTCTTCAATTCTCTGCCTGCCTGTAGGTTTGGGCGGGCGCCAAGGTCGTGCTTCCTTCCAGTCTGGTCCGCGTAGCAAGCGGATGGTCTTATCGGCCACCTTGGACGCTTGGCCTGAACTGCGGAATAGTTCAAGAGATTTTGTCCTATCATTCCGACAACGCAGTTGTGGATCAGCCGATGATCAGCTCAGGGCTGGGCCAAGGTGAGACTTGGAGATCAATGGTCGTGGGGGTTGACAATTCGCCATGTGGAGTCTTGTTCTCGATCCGCCCTTCGATCTTCTTTCCGTTGCTGTCGATCCTGTTTGCGTTGCAGACGTGCATAGCGCCAGGTTAGCCACACATGCTTCCAGTAGTCATCCACGATCCAGTACGGGACCGGCAGTCCGTTTCTTACTCTGTCGCGCGAAATTTCGTGACGTGCTTTCCACCGTCCGAGGACGTTCCAAACCGGGATGGCGACCGTGTGATTCCTTTGGGCGAAACGCCAACGGGCCCACCGCATGTCGATGGCCCACCACGGTACCGATACCCTGGCTAGGCGGGTTTGATCAAGCCATCTAAACCGCCACTTGGCCCGCCAGGCGTACCAGGGGAACTTCACGGATTCTTGGAGAGGGTGGGGGATATGCCAAGGCCTGTACCAAGCGAATTGTTTCAGGCGCCGAAGTCTTCCATCGACGGTGCGGTTCCACTGATTGCCCGCTGAGTCTCGAAACAGAAGCTCGGCCCCGAATGACCTTGCATTGGTGTGAAACAGTTTCTGCAGAAGCTGGAAATCGCCGGGAAAGGCGTGATGGATCGATGACCCGGGTCCTAGCGAATGTGCTTGGGCGGCAAAGGTGGATTGTCCTGACCTGGATGGCCAGAGAACCACCAGGATGTCGTATATGAATGCAGGCGAGGTGTTCTGTACGTTCAGGACCGCCATGTGGTCTGACCCTGGAGGCCATCTTTCGATGGAGTCCTCATCGTGGGCCTCAGTAAGCGACTCATGTCGGATTTTTTGTTGTCTCCAACTCAACCAACTTCGCACTCCTGAAACGGAGTCGGTCCGGGTACGACTGGCCTGCAGGGCTATGGTGATGATGGCCGCTATCAATGCACCAACCGTGCCGACAGCGACGACTATGTCGAGAACAGTATCCAAGATGTTGGGTTCAGCGGGCTGGGGCATTGGAAAAGTTTAAGCTACAAGTGCGCGGTGCTTGTTCACCACTTGCGTTGTGCAAACCGGGAGCCCGGAGTTCCTCAAGCCGGGGGGTAGCTGGCGCTGATCCAGAGTGACGTGCCAACAACGCGGACAGCTCCTTTACTCTGCTATCGGATGTGAAGCGAAGCGGCAGCAGCATTGAAGCTGTCAATACGCGGCAAATCGCGCTCTTCAGTGAGCCGCCAAGGCGTGCAGGGACGTCCGAATTCGCAGGCTGCCACGGACGCACAGCCGGTTGGGCGGCTTCTCATCGACTGCGGGTCTTAGCTGAGTTTCATGGCTCGGAGTATGTCACGCGTTCGCCGCCCCTCAGGGCGGGGTGGGCGGCTTCGTGTCTGATCCAGCCGATCCCATCCCAGAATTTCCTAGATTCGGCGCCATCGTTCAGGGCGGTCATGCGCAGCAGCGGGTTCTGGTCTCGGATTTTCTGCATTGCCTTTTGGCCGATCCCCATCCGGCGCATGGGTACCGCGACCTCGAACGCGAGGATGTCGAGCTGCCCGTGCGGGAGGTTGCCGAGAACGGGGTCTACACGAGCTCCGGTCACGATGTACTTGCAACGCGCGACTTCTTGATCGCGGAGCAGGATTGTCACCCAGTGATCCTCGGCTGGCGGCTCGTTGACATAGGTCTCCAGCCACCAAGGCATAACGAAGTCGGACGAGCTGTCGTAGGGCGGGTACCAATACTTGCGTTTGCGTACGGGCGTTGCTTTGACAATCTGGAGGTTTTCGGCGCCGCTCATTGAGCGACTGTATCTGATCCCACTGCGGGGACCACGCGATGACGGTTTCTGCTGTTTTGATCCAGATCCCCTTCTCAGACTCCCGCACAGTGCATCTGTACCTCGGGGTGGCCGGGTGCAACTGAGTTCCGACTGCTGAAATTTTCAGGCTTCGGGGCGGTTTATGGTCTAGCGATACTTTGAACGGCCGCGAGTCCAAGTCCTACACCGCTGCGGTCACCTCGCCGTCGGCGTGAAAACCGCAACCGGGAGCATCATTCCGGGCGCCGCGAGCCACCAAGGACGCGTCGTGCCGGTGCTCGTATAAAGTTCTGACCGATACGCGCTGCCGCAGAGGCAGCCTCCAACCTGGGGACCCATGAAGATCCGACTCATTGTCACTGCGGCCATCTGCGCTGCCCTGCTCGCCGGTTGCGGCACCGCCATCTCGAAGGACGCCTCCTACAAAGGCGTCATGGACCTGCGGGAAGCCTACATAGCCGCCAACGTCGTCAAAGAACACAAATGCAAGGACAAGCCAACACAGGACGCCAAGGCCGACCAGGGTCGGCAGGCCACCACCTGCGGAGCCAACACCGTACTAGTTGCGTTTGATAACACCGCGGCCCTCAACAAGATGGTGGCCCAGGACGTGAAGTTCAAGAAGGTCCGGGAGGCTGTCCTGGCCGGCCCGAACTGGGAGATCAGGGGACCGGAGTTGGAGATCAAGGACCTTCAGGGCAAGCTCGGCGGAAAGCTCCAGTAACTGGCATTGTTCGGCCAGGGGGCCGAAAGCAACTTTTCCTAGACTCTGAACGGCCGGACCCTCTTGTGTGCCCCGTGCGCCAAGCCGACCTGCTGTGACCAGAAGACGTCCTCCGGTACGTCCGTGTTGTACAGGTCCTTGTCGGCGGCCAAGGTGAAGAATCCCTTGCCCGGATGGTTGACGCCGCTCAGTTTCACCAACGACGTCAGCATGTAGGGGGTGGACCCGTCCCAGTCGAGATTGTGGATCCGCACAAGGAGCTGGCTGATGTCTGCACGGCCACGGGCCAGCGGCTCGCCCGAGAAGTGCTCTACGCCTACAAGGCTCGGCTGCCTGACTACGTCGCCACCCAGGACACCGGCCTTTCGCGCCGGCAGCACGGGTTCATTCCGTTGGACGATCACGCCACATGGGCGAAGGCAGCACGCGACGTTTCAGGAGCCTTTGCAGCGTGGTCGCACCGTCTCGAAACCACACCTGGACCGCTGGCCGAAACAGCTGCTGAATTGTCCCGCACCGCGCAACTGCGTGCACCTCGCCAGCACGGCAAACCTGTTGCGCTGCCGTCCATCGCGGGCACCGCAATGTTGTTCCTGGCAGCATCGAGCAAGAACAAGACTGCGGCTCAGACTGCACTGATGGTGCAACTGGTCAACATGGCTGCGGCGATCTACGACATGCATCTGCAATCCGGCCGGACACGTGAAGCGGAGAGGATTCGGGCCGTCGTCGCAACCCAACTCAAACCTTTCGCAGCGACCATGCCCCGGCCCGTCAGCGTAGGGGCGGCCGAGCAATCAGTAGAGCATGAACGTGGACCTGTCCGGAATCCTGTCGAACTTGGCCTACGCGGCATGGCCCCCATCCGGCCCGGCTCACCTGTTCCCGGAACAGCAACACCAGCCAAGACGGCCACGCGAACCGGACGCGAACCCGGGCCCGTACTCGACCGATAAGAATCACACCACTAGTGCAAGGGGAACACCATGAGTGAATCAGACGGAATGGACGATGTAGTAGACGGCGGACTGCGGCAATCACTGATGATCGCGTCCCGTATCGCCGAGACCTTGGCGCGCAAGCGTCAGGAGTCCCAGCGCCAACAGGAACACTTGGATTCGCAAGCAGCGCACGAAGCAGCCACACGTTTGGCAGCTGAACGCAGCGCCGCCCACGCAGCCCTTGCCCCGGTGGACAAAGACCAAGGGTGGGACACAGCCCAACCCTCCGACATTGCCACCGCGCACACCGTCGCGGAAGCGTGGAAGGACCACGACTCCACTGCCCTGGCAGCGTCCGGAAGAATCCGTCAGGAAGTCCTGGCACGGTACGGCATCGACACCCATGACGTTGGCGCAGACGCCGCATATCTTGAGTCAGGTATCCAAACTGTCACCACCGAAAAAGGGCGACAGGATGCGCTGACAATGAGCCAGGAAGAGACACGCAAAGCGGCAGCCGAACACGTAAAGGCCGTGCAGCTCCTAGTCGCTGCACGCGCCGAAGAACTCCGTGCCCAAGCCGCGAAACTCGCCCCTGAAATGGAACGACACCAAGTGCCCGTGGAGTACCTGGCCAACCCTGAATTAAACAACGCGCTTCAAGTGGCACACAACGCAAAGACGCCCAAGGCGTTGGAGGTCGCCGACGCGGCCGTGAAGGAACGCATGTACCTGATTGGCAAGGACGGGATCAATGGTCCCGATATCGACCAGCTCCGGAAGGAAACCGCCGCGAACGTCAACGGGGTCAGGGAGGAACACTTCAAGGACCCGGCCTTTGTGGACGCAGCCAAAGACCTGCACGAAGCCAAACTGCTGGCAGAAGGCGGCTTCAAAGGCGACAAATGGTCAACTCAGGAACAGCGGTACGAGCGGGCCGAGGAGGAACTCTTCGCCCGCATGGAAGGCGTCGGCCGAGAGATCGAGAACCGCGTCACCGGCAACGACAGCAGCCGGCTCAAAGACCAGGGGATTAATACCGAAACAGCTGCACAGGCCGGCTACGGTTCCGTCGACCACCACAAGAAGTTCGCCGAGGCCCTAGCCGATACCGGCGCCAACGAATCCCAGATCCGCGGCCGACTCGCAGCCGCCCGCAGCGAGGGCACGCACCCCAGCGCAGCAGTGACAACCGTGAAGGCAGCCAAGGCCCGTAAGTCCCGTCCGGCGGCTGCTGTGGGCGCTGAGCGCGGTAAAAGCGGGCTGCCCCGTTAACTTCACGCAGGGCAGAAGGTCTCACGTTTCCGGGTGACACCCTTCTGCGACGGGAAACAAGCCTAGCTGCTCCGCGCCCAGCAACGCGCCCAAAGCATGGCCGTGCCTCCCCGTAAGGCCCGCGAAGACCGTGCGAACCCAAGACATGAACGTGCGCGGGGAAAGGGGCAAATTCGGCTGGTAGGAATCAACCCGGATGCGGCGGAGTCTGGTCTGCCTCAGGTGGGCATGATCGTTAAGAGACCGCGAATGGAGGCCTCACCCAATCCTCGCCTCTGTACACGAGGTCAAAGACCTGCACTAGGTATGTATCGACGGCGTGCAAAAAGTTGAAAAGTTCGACCGTGCGGCCGTCTTGCAGATGGATCACGAATTGAACAGGCACGTTCATGGCGCTTTCAGCTTTGGCGACGGGACTGTCCGTCACGACGGAAAACAGAGTCTGTCCATCGATGAAAGGCTGCGGCCGGTGGATTCGAAGGGAGCGGGGGTTAAAACCAACTTTCTTCCCGTCTGCATCGGTCAGCTCCATGATCATCCTGCCCGCTGAGTGAGTATGGGTGCTGGCCTCGACACACGCTTTGTGTTTGTCGCGAATGTCCAACTCGTGTAGCGCTAAACCGACGGCATCACGCGGAGACGCAAGGTGAAGGGGCTGAACCCCGTATAGCCGGCCGGCGAGGTGTTCAGGGACTGTCGCCAGAGGGCCGGATAGCTGCAGCTCCCACGCTTGTTGGGTCGAGCATAGGGGGAAATAGATCTTCCGCTTTACCTCTTCTGCCGGTTCAGCTCCGTCCCAATGGGCTAGTTCCCAGGCCAGGGAGTCTAAGGCTGCTCGGTAGTTGTGGATAGCATCGCCAAATGACAAGGACCATTCCTTCACAGGGAGAGGCGAGTCTATGTGCAGTTTGAACGCGACGGTACGCTCATCGGATCCAATCTCGGTCACAACCCGACGATTGGAAGCCGCCGAATTTACCTCGATGGCCGTAAAAATTTCTTGGCTCAGCCCTCTGGCGCGGAGGAACTTCATGTAAGGCCACGGTGAGGTATTGATACCCGGACGAAGCCATTGGGAGGGAGGAACCATCATGGAGCATAGATTATCGGTCTACTTCCGGGGCACGGCAAGAAACCGCCGGCGTGGTTATGGCCAGGTCTGCTGTATGAATGGCAGTACGGCCCGAATACACCGACAAGATTGAGGAAGAACGCTGAGCTCACACACCATAGAAGCGGAATGGCAACATACGGAACCGCCCTACAGCGACTGGAATGAAGCGGAAAAGGAACTGCGAGCGGTCTTGCTCTCGACCACCCGCGGGATGCAGCCATGGTTTGCTGAACGGGAGGATGCGGCCGAACAGGAAGCTAGTCGTTTGGATCCTGCGACGCGCTATGGTGACGAGGGATACAGCGCGTTTATGGACGACGTCGGCATCTTCTGGGACCAGTACTGGGAACACATCGCAGGTTTTGTGATTAAGGAAGCCTTCAAGCTCTTTGAGGTGTTCCTCGAGTCATCGGCGCAGCGCATTCTCCGCAGGTATGGATCTGCTTTGGTCAAGTTCGGCACGGATGATTCATGGAACTTCGGCCACTGTAAGCAGTTTTACTGTGACTATCTAGGGGTGGAGATCCTTCCTGAACCAATAGAAAACATTAAGTGGATCCGGGACAAACTCTCTCACCTGAAGGAACTCCGTACTGCCGAGGGGAAACAATTGTTGGCTACCCACATGGAGACCCTCGGCCTCAATGCAAGTGTCGCTGAGGAGGAGGAAGGGCTAAACCTTTACCACGATGACTGGACCTCTATTCTGGGCATCCGTTTGACCTTCACGCCACTACAAACCTGGAGGGTTTTGCATCTGCTGCGGACCCACATCAATGCCTTGGCCATCCAGTTCCACGGCTACTCTTGGCCACGTAGTGGCCAAACGACGGAGCCGCTGTGCAACCTCAGAAAGGGTATCGCCGTCAATCCGCGCAGGAGCAATTCCAAACAGGGGGACAGCATTTTCTTGGTGATTCCAGACCGCCCAGCTCTGGAGCGTCAATCCGGACAATGAGAACTGCAAACGGCGGTCACAGACAATGCCTGTGACCGCCGCCGCCTTAGTCGTTGAGGGTGATGATCAGCTCGACCACTTTGTGGACAAGCTTGATGACCAACTTCACGACTGCACCGTCTGTCTTTTTCGACATGGCGCACCCCTTCCGTAAGGATCGGGTGCGGACCCCTAAAGCCGCCGCGTTGACCGGCATCAGGACGGGGCTTACTCTGTAAGTGTGAACTTCAAGGAGTAAGCCCTTGATCTCGCACAACATGAGCGAAATGTTGTACCTCAGGCCCGATGCCAGTCGGGTCTTTGGTGTTTTAACGGAGTCCTACGGCAACGCCCGTGACGACAACCAACAAACATTTCAGCGGCCAATCTAAGAACCGCCACAACAAGGATACATAGGACCGGCCATCCGATCGTTAGCAGTAGCCATGTTGCTTCCTCCGGGAGGGCAAAAGATGCTGCACGGACGGGGAGTCTGCAGCGATGGTCACATCGGCACCGAGGGATGGCGCCGAGCCTTGGACTCTGTCAGAGCTAACCTGCCCTCCGATTCGGGGTGCCACTGTGGCGAGGCCTATCCTTGCATCATGGACTTGGCCTGGGCAGAGAAGAAGCTTGAGGATTACCTTTTCGTGTGTGAATCAGTTCGGAAAGCCGTCCGACCGGGCGAGTTCTGGAACGACCAAGCTACTGCCCTGAATCAGCAGGCTGAGCTGATGCTGTCCACGGTTGAGCGGATAGTCAACAGAGTAGACCCCTCGGAACAAGGAAAGATCCTCCCTCCTGCCCGCGGTGGTGGAGGATCGACTGGCGAAGAACGCGTACGGAGGGCTCTTGGGGCAATACGCGACCTCGAAGAGGTGGAAGCGCGGATGTCGCCAACAGCACCTGAACTCGCTGCTGACAACTTACATCCCGTTGTTTGGAAGTCGGCCGCCGTCATATGGGGTACGGGGCAGTATCGTGTAGCCATCGGTCAGGCCGCATTGGCTTTGGCCACGCATATCAAGTCAAGGGCTGCATCGAAGCTAAACGATCGGAAGCTGGTTCAGGACGTGTTTAGCCAGGCGCCCCCGACTGGGGGTAGAGCCAGACTTCACTTCCCAGGCGATAGCGATGAAGAGTCTTGGCGTTCGCGCCAAGAAGGACTCCATCTCCTGGCACAAGGTGTCTACGCAGGCATCCGGAACATATCTGCCCACGAAAACGAAGAATGGGCTGAGCAGCAGGCCCTTGAGTACTTGGCCGTGCTTTCAGTCTGTGCTCGATGGGCCGATGAGACACAACTGGTGGCACGGTAGGAAGCGGACAGATCAGCTCTGTTAGCGGTTTTTTTGCTCGTTGTTCCTAAAGGCGTTAGCGGAATCGAGTTGAGGCGTTTCCCCCTCGCTGCCACAGTCACGGATATGTTCTCGTCTGAACGATGATGGCACAGGTTCCTCCGGTAGCACGGCCCGCGGCCAGTCCTCGCCGATAAGTCTGTCGAGCTTCGCAACCAGAGTCCAGCAGTCATTTTCGAGAGCGCGCAGATCATTCAGTGAGCCAACGATAATCGTGTCATTCTTCCCGCGCGGCCATCGGCCGGCCACTGTTCGTTCTTGCTTGTGTAACCACCAGGATCCGTGCACGGCCGTGTTGCGGCGCTCCCTGATGTCGAGCTCCTTGGCCCATTCCAGTATTCGGGATAGCCGGACACGGCGCCTGTCCCGGCCGTCGCACTCCGCCGCGAGCCTGTATTCGAGACCGGCCCACTGGAAATCCACCAGCCCAAAGGTGGTTACATCGGTGGAAAGGACAAGCAGGAGGCGCTTCATGGCTGCCTCAACGTGAGCACCGGCGACCGTGATGGATCCAATGATGAGGAACAAAGCGTCCCGGAACTCTAGATCCTCATGGGTTGGCCCCCCAATGCGGCCCACGCGAATAGTGGACATGTCAACACCCTGCTTTGGCACGTTAATGGCGAACTTGAGCCGGAAGGCTCCCCCTCGGTCCGCATTCAAGATCTGGGTATCGTAAGACATCCGATGCCCCGCTGGTGGCCACTGGTCGGGCGTGTAGTCGTAGACCACGGAGCTCCTCGGCTATGTGTGACGGCAAGAAGGGGATTTCCGGGCCGCTGGGTATGGTGAGCTTAGCCCACTAAGCGACGCCTCGCGTCCAGCGCCATGGTTTCCTTTCGGAACTAGATGGCGGGTAGGAAACAGGGCCAGAACAGCGGTTATGCCCGCCCACCAACATGCCCGCAGAACCCAGCGCGTGGGCTTCCGTCCTTGACAATGTCCGTTCCCCGTCCAGACAGAATTCTTGGATGACAATCTCGGTGGATTAGTGCGACATCCGTCACGACGGGTTGTCCTGTAAGCATCCTTGCGTTTTCCGGCGACCTGCCTGCTGATGTTGCGCGCCTGACTCGTGTTTGTCTGTTGTCGGACGGGATCGCCCGTTGCCTACCCGCCGTAGCGTGGCTTCGCCGATCAAATCCAACCCGGTTCAACTTCCATTCACTCCGCGGGTTGCAGTATCCCCGCGCTTTCGGGCGCCTTGCCGGGTGATCCCAAATGCTCTGCCGATCTTGTCCCACGAGAGGCTGTCGGCGCGGGCGGCGGCGACGGCGTCGTCGAGCTGGGACTCCAACTTCTTGACTTGTTCGCCCAGGGTGTTGATGGTGTGGACGTGCAGGTCAGGGGCGATGTGGCGATGTCATTGGTCGATGAACAGGGGCTCTATGTCTTCGCGGTCTCCGACGTAGCTGACGTCGTCCCTGGAAGGGTCGCCGGCGTAGATGCGGTGGCGGGTGACGTCTTCGTCGGCCGGGTGCCAGACCCGGGTCCACAGCTGGTCCATGATGCGTGTTTCCGGTACGTCACAGCTGCATGCGACTTTCCAGCCGACCACCTGGGACGGCGGCCGCCAGGCGACGCTGTCCGGGTCGGTGTCGTCTTCCCAGATGGTCTTGCCGTCGGGTGTCAGCAGGTGGATGTGCATGGCGCCGGGTGATTCCGTACGCTCTGCCGATTTTGTCCAAGGACAGATCGGCGGCCCGGGCTACGGCCACGGCTTCGTTGAGCTGGTTAGGCAGATCCCGGCAGGATCAGGGGATAGGACGAATTGATTCATCTGATGAGATACTCAGACCACTACTTGTCATAACATCGGTTATCGGCGTAAAACCACGGGAAGGAAGTTGGGGCGAAAACATCAGTCCCGTGATGAGTCCGGCGCTGTCCGCAGCTCAGCGGCGCTTTGTTGGCGTTCAGTTGCCAGAGAGCAAATCACCTGAACTTTCAGCCGTCTGGTGGTGCACCCGGTAATAGATTGTTACTGCATTCGTCACCAGGAAGAAGCCTCCAAGTGAAGCTGCGCGCTTACTGCTACTACGATGGCTGAAGGTTCAAGTATCTAATGGGGGTTTGGTGCGTAGATTCGCCCGTCTAATTACTGTCTTTTTGCTGACTTTGATCGCCGCAAGCTGGTCAGCGCTCCCCTCGAGGGCTTACACCCCGACGGACACGACGCCGCCGGTTTTGACGTCCGTTTCGATGGAGTCGCCGACAACTCTTCGCGTGGGCGAAGCTCCACGCTTCAAGTGGACCGCCTCGGACGCCAGCGCCATAAGGAACATGACCTTCTGGGTCTATCCCCCGGGTGGGAACATCAAGTACGTAACGTCCAACACCTCGACCAAGGTCGGAAACACCTCAACTGGCGTTGCCACCATCGCGCCGATTGACAGCCTGACGTGGGCGGCGGGCACATATCGTGTTGAGTTTGCTCAATTCAGCGACGTTGCAGGCAATAGTGCAGACACTAGATACGGGAACGCCCTCGGGCCAGGTGTCGTGCTCTCAACACTCAACTTCACGGTCGAGGGGACAAGGGCAGACACGACGCCGCCGGTTTTGACGTCCGTTTCGATGGAGTCGCCGACAACTCTTCGCGTGGGCGAAGCTCCACGCTTCAAGTGGACCGCCTCGGACGCCAGCGCCATAAGGAACATGACCTTCTGGGTCTATCCCCCGGGTGGGAACATCAAGTACGTAACGTCCAACACCTCGACCAAGGTCGGAAACACCTCAACTGGCGTTGCCACCATCGCGCCGATTGACAGCCTGACGTGGGCGGCGGGCACATATCGTGTTGAGTTTGCTCAATTCAGCGACGTTGCAGGCAATAGTGCAGACACTAGATACGGGAACGCCCTCGGGCCAGGTGTCGTGCTCTCAACACTCAACTTCACGGTCGAGGGGACAAGGGCAGACACGACGCCGCCGGTTTTGACGTCCGTTTCGATGGAGTCGCCGACAACTCTTCGCGTGGGCGAAGCTCCACGCTTCAAGTGGACCGCCTCGGACGCCAGCGCCATAAGGAACATGACCTTCTGGGTCTATCCCCCGGGTGGGAACATCAAGTACGTAACGTCCAACACCTCGACCAAGGTCGGAAACACCTCAACTGGCGTTGCCACCATCGCGCCGATTGACAGCCTGACGTGGGCGGCGGGCACATATCGTGTTGAGTTTGCTCAATTCAGCGACGTTGCAGGCAATAGTGCAGACACTAGATACGGGAACGCCCTCGGGCCAGGTGTCGTGCTCTCAACACTCAACTTCACGGTCACCCATGCTCCTACTCAGGTGACTCCGGCGGCTGTGGTGTTCACCGACAAGGACGGCACCAAGGACGACGTCTACCTCGTCCCGGCCACCACCGGGGTGGACTATCTGGTCGGCGGCAAGGTTGTTGCCGCCGGAACCTACCCGGGAACCGGGACAGTAACGGTCTCCGCGAAAGCCAAGACCGACTACGTCCTGGCCGCCGGGGCCACGGCCCAGTGGGCCGCGACCTTCAAATCCACCCCCTTCACGGTGACTCCGGCGGCTGTGGTGTTCACCGACAAGGACGGCACCAAAGACGACGTCTACCTCGTCCCGGCCACCACCGGGGTGGACTATCTGGTCGGCGGCAAGGTTGTTGCCGCCGGAACCTACCCGGGAACCGGGACAGTAACGGTCTCCGCGAAAGCCAAGACCGACTACGTCCTGGCCGCCGGGGCCACGGCCCAGTGGGCCGCGACCTTCAAATCCACCCCCTTCATGCAAGAGCAACGGCGGGACTTCAACGGGGATGGGAAGGCTGACGTCATCGCCCGCGACGGCGCCGGAACCCTCTGGCTCTACCCGGGAAACGGGACCGGTGGCTGGCTCACAGCACAACGGATCGGATCCGGCTGGAACGTCATGACCGCCGTCACCGGCGCTGGCGACTTCAACGGGGACGGGAAGGCTGACGTCATCGCCCGCGACGGCGCCGGAACCCTCTGGCTCTACCCGGGAAACGGGACCGGTGGCTGGCTCACAGCACAACGGATCGGATCCGGCTGGAACGTCATGACCGCCGTCACCGGCGCTGGCGACTTCAACGGGGACGGGAAGGCTGACGTCATCGCCCGCGACGGCGCCGGAACCCTCTGGCTCTACCCGGGAAACGGGACCGGTGGCTGGCTCACAGCACAACGGATCGGATCCGGCTGGAACGTCATGACCGCCATCACCGGCGCTGGCGACTTCAACGGGGACGGGAAGGCTGACGTCATCGCCCGCGACGGCGCCGGAACCCTCTGGCTCTACCCGGGAAACGGGACCGGTGGCTGGCTCACAGCACAACGGATCGGATCCGGCTGGAACGTCATGACCGCCGTCACCGGCGCTGGCGACTTCAACGGGGACGGGAAGGCTGACGTCATCGCCCGCGACGGCGCCGGAACCCTCTGGCTCTACCCGGGAAACGGGACCGGTGGCTGGCTCACAGCACAACGGATCGGATCCGGCTGGAACGTCATGACCGCCATGCTTTGACCTCTTCTGGAGTAGCCCCAATAGGTTGACGGAATCTCCGTTATCGGCCATTGAATCCGAACCAGGGGAGAAGCCTAAAAGGAGCCCAAAGCTCTGACTTGGACGCGCGATTCCCCGGACTATGGAGGCTGTGCTCGGAATATAGGGTCGAAGTCCAGCGGCGGGTCACGACATCAGTTGCATCCGCGCTCTAGGTGATTACCGGATTAGGAAGGGTATCCCGCGGCCGGCCGGCGGGGAAGCGCATCCATCGTGCACAAGGGACCTTGCGAATCTGGGCTTCAGGGAACGTGGCTGCAGATGGGCGGGGCGCCGGACCCGGTGGGAGCGCCCGGCCGCTGGTCCGAGACTTCGACTGAAGCTCATCCTGGGGACGAACCTCACTCCGAACTCAATTCGGGCCCTTCAGGTATGATAACTATCAACTCAGTAGTTAGTGTGATTGAGTCGACCCCGGAAGGCGGTGGGACAATGCGCAGCCGAAGCAGCTTTGATGGAATGAAATGCAACGTCGCCCATGCTCTCGATGCCATCGGTGACGAATGGAGTGTGCTGATCATCCGGGACGCCGTCTTCAGAGGTAAGAGCCGCTACGACGAATTCCTTGAAAGTCTCTCCATCTCGCCTACGGTCTTGTCTAAGAGGCTGGCCACTCTTGTGGACTCGGGCATTTTCGAGCGCTCCCTGTACAGCGAAAAGCCTCCTCGGTTCGAGTACAAGCTGACCTCCGCCGGCAAGGAGCTCGAGGTGCTGGTCAAGGTTTTGGATAACTGGGGATACGAACACGCACCTAGGCCCGAGGCCGCTGACCCTATAACCGTTTCAAGCTATGCTCGGAGCGTCATTTCCCGGTGGTTCAGCGAGCCCACAGCCGCAGTACCACGCTCCTCCAGCTGATAGCCGGCACAACGCCCCTGAGCGGCATCTGCGGTGGACATTCCAGGACGAAAACAGATGCGGGAGAGCAAGTGACTCATCAAGCGGCGCGACCTGCCATCAGCACCGCATCCCGACAGCGAGTTCCCTCGCTGCCTGTAGACAATTACCGGCAGAGTGTTGCGTCTCTGCCCATGCGCAAACAGCCGCAGATGACACTGGTTGAGGTTGCAGCGGGCAAGGTCGCCTATATTGTCACTCCGACGAGTCCCATTAGCATCCATCGGTGCCGTTCATAGCGGGTATGGTCTGAACCTTGCTGGACTCGCCTTTTGGCTGTGCATACCACGCCACCATGCTGGGGCTACATCCCCATCAAATTCAAGACTAACGCGCCCCGTGGGCGTGGGTAGCGGCGTGCTGACGTGTGCAGGCATCGAAGCCGGGAAGCGGTGACCTTCGCGCAGGGCATTGGGATTGGTGGCAGCCGAAAAGCGCGTTGCCACCGCCGCGGCTCCCCTCGGTCTTCCACTCCGCTAAGCATCAAAAGCCAACCTGCGGGGTGGTGAATCTAACCATTGACAGGCGCGCTGCCACGGAATACAATCATATGCATCGTTAGTGACTACTGAAAATGTAGTTACCCTTCGAGCTTCTACCGAAATTTAGCCACGGCGGTCCGTTTCGCATCCCCCGCGCGTTCCCAATCCCGCTATTCGGCAGCGGCTGCGCCCTCAGTGTCATGTTCAAGACAATTGCTAATTCGCTAGAAGTTCCACCGGCGAAGCTATTCAGGCCGAACATCTACAAAGGAAAACTCAGTGCCCATATTCCACGCATATATTCCTGCTAAAAAATTCTCAAGCGAGGAGAAACGAGCTCTCGCCGATGCCTTGAACCTTGCGCTTCACGAAGCGATGGAGACGCCTATGGATGATCGTTTTGTTATCATCAGCGAGCATAGCGAGGATGAACTCTTCATCCACCCGACGTTCCCGGCCCAAGAGAGATCCGACCGGAGCTTGATCGTGACCGTAACCTTCGGCGACAGTAGAACCATCGAGCAGAAGCGCAAGCTCGCCGAGTTGGTCACGCGCTATTCCGTGGAACGGGTCGGTGTCAACCAAGACGATATAAGTTTGCTTATGTATGCCATTCCTTTGGAGAATATGAGCTTCGGCGGGGGTAACCTGGTTTCTGATATCGACCTTTCGATGCCTTGGGTGGATAAGTAGAAGAGTTGGCGTTGCGGCGGCAATGTCTCGCTAATTTGGTGCTGGTCGCCGGCGTTATACGGCGGCCGACTCTGTCATCGACCTATCGCCTTGGCCTGCGGAGGCTTCTGTCCCGCAGCAACGCGCTGTCGCGGACGCTGGGTGACGTGGCGCCACGCACCGGCTCCCATGGTCTTCCACTCCAATTAACACCAAGTGCCAACCTGCGGCTGTTCCAGCATTGACAGCCGGGCTACGACAGAATACTGTGGCACGCATCACAAGTAACTACCGAAAACGTAGTGACTTCTTGAATAACTATCGAAGATGAAGCCAAAGCGATCTTCCGGGCACCCCCATGCATCAATATGAAAGGAAAACATGTCTTCTCTGTACGTTGCCACCGCCGTGCGCTCCGTCGATGTTGATGGCACACAGGTGGCATACCGCGAATTCGGAGACCAGTCGGGCGTCCCACTGGTTCTGTTCAGCCGGTTCCGCGGAAGCATAGACGACTGGGATCCGGCTGTCATCGAACTGCTCTCCCAGGAACGCCACGTGGTCACCTTCGATAACGCGGGCGTGGGATTCAGCGACGGTGAGGTTGGGGCCACCATTACCGAGATGGCCAAGACCGCCGTCAAGTTCATCAAGGCGCTTGGTATGGAGAAGGCCGAC
This sequence comes from Arthrobacter sp. DualSoilB13, assembly GCF_055389195.1. Taxonomy (NCBI): domain Bacteria; kingdom Bacillati; phylum Actinomycetota; class Actinomycetes; order Micrococcales; family Micrococcaceae; genus Arthrobacter; species Arthrobacter sp. DualSoilB13. The sequence continues at coordinate 26,348 of NZ_AP035867.1, forward strand.
TTGCTGGGCTTCTCCATGGGCGGGTACATCGCCCAGCGGATCGCCCTGACCGAACCGGAACTGGTTCGGAACGTCGTCCTGGTAGGTACCGGTCCTGGCGGCGGCGCAGGAGTCACCTACCCCGGGCCGGACATCGAGTACTGGGTGAATTCGGTACGTGACCCCGAACTCACCTTCCAGGCTTTGTGGTTCAACAAGAAGCCGACCGGCATAGCCGCAACCCGCGCCTACATGGGACGCATATACACCCCCGAGCGTCCCGAACGCGCCAACGTTACTGCGGAGGCCGGTGCGAAACAACGTGCCGCCATCGTTGACTGGTGGGAAGGCAACGGCTCCACCTTGCCGGAGCTGGAAAATATTCAGCACCCGGTGCTGGTCGTTAACGGTTCCAACGACGTCATGGTACCAACCCCGAACTCCTTCCTAATGGTCCGACGCATGCCCAATGCCCAACTGATCATCTACCCCGACTCCGGACACGCCTCACTGTTCCAGTACCCGGAAACCTTCAGCGAACATGCCCTAAAGTTCCTCCGAGACCAGGAAAACGGCGGCCTAAAGTGACCCGTTCCCCTCCGCAGGGTGGGAGAACCGCTTTCGTCACAGGATCGGATGCTGGGAATGGGAATGACCATCGCCAAGGGCATTCATGCCTGCGCCGCCCGCCCTGGCGTCTTCAGCAACATCCGGTAGGACCTTGACTCCGCGGTCGGGAACCGAGCAGGGAAGGCACCCCCGACGAAGTATCAAACTCTGACCTTTGGGATACAGCACACTTTGGACCTAAAGGTGTATTCCTGCCCGGAATGGCGTCTAACGGCAGCGGCAGCATCGATGTCACCCTAAGGGGGCTTCCATTGAAGCCACGCGCCGTTGGGAGCGTAGGGAGCACCTACGCCCGCCCCCGGGTTCTTAGCACCACCAGAAGCCTTCACCCCGGCACCACCCTGATGAGCGAGGGCGGTCGCCACGTCATCTCTGGACCCGATTTCCTGACCGGCGGCCGGTCGAAACCCTTCCATCACTTACCTCCATCTAAGACAGGACCGGAATTCAATGGAGACTTCCACCTCACCTACAGCATCCACGGGCAATGAATACTCCGCCTCCGCGAGCCTCCACAGGTCCGCCCTAACCCCTCAACGACGACAGGAACTATCCATGCCGATGCACTCACTGGACCAAGGGGCCATTGTGTCCGGCAGCCCCTTTGAACTCCGCGGCAAACGCGCCGTGATCACCGGAGCAACCTCCGGCATGGGACTTGAAATTGCTCGAGCCTTTGCGCTACACGGGGCAGATACCATCATCTCGAGCTTCGACCCTGCAGATGTTCGAAGCACGGTCGATAGGCTGGCCAGCGACGGTATCAAGGTCTCGGGAACCATATGCGACCTCTCAAGTTCGGATAGTGTGCGATCCTTCCCAGCCGCCGTCAACGACGAATTCGGGCCCATCGACATCCTGATTGCCCATGCCATGCCATTTGCGCCAATGGGGCCAATCGAACAAACAACCCGCGAAGAACTCGACCGCCTCTTCAACGGCGTCCTCAACAACTTCGAGCTGATGCGCGGCTTCCTGCCGATGATGTCGAACAACGGCGGCGGTTCCATCGTCACAACTTCAAGCATTGCCTCAGTCCGCGCCAGCATTTCGCTCGGCGCATACGGCGCAGGCAAAGCGGCCACTGACGCCTTCGTAAGAAGCATTGCCGCGGAATGGGGTGGCCGCGGTATCCGAATCAACAGCATTGCCCCCTCGATCGTGCGCACACCATTCGCCGCTCCCGTCTGGGACGACGACGAACGCGGCGCCGTGGCAGCAGGCAAGACCGCCCTCGGGCGCATCGCAGAACCGGAAGAGGTTGTCGGTGCTGTCCTGCTGTTCGCCTCGCCGGCTGGCTCCTACATCACCGGTCAAACACTCGTAATCGACGGCGGCCGTTCCATCCTCTAAGGGAACCGCAGTGCACGTCACGCAACAGTTCGACGTCCCCCATACATCTACCGGGTCAATGCTGATCCCAAAGAAAGGCCGATCGTGACTACCTCTGATCCAGCCGCGCCAATCGTGGCTACCTCTGATCCAGCCGCGCCAATCGTGGCTACCTCTGATCCAACCTCCGCGAAGACGAACATTCAGAGCTTCCTCGACTCGCAACCCGTCGGAAGAAGGCGCTGGGCCATCGTTGTCTTGGCGTTCCTGGTGATCACCCTCGACGGTATCGACGTCCAGGCGTGGAGTTTCGTCTATCCACAGATCGTGGCAAAGTGGGGGACGCCCCTCGCCGCAATTACCGCATTGGTAACCATCGGTGTAGTGGGTATGGCCGTTGGGGCGATTCTCGGTGGCCCCTTCGCCGACCGCTTCGGACGACGGAAAATCATCTTGGTGGGGACCGCATGGTTCTCAGTCTTCACGCTTCTTGGGGCTGCATCGCAAAATGTTGAGATGATTGGTGCAGCCCGCTTGTTGGCCTGCCTGGGTATCGGTGCCGTCCTGCCTACAGTCGTCACGCTGGTCGCCGAGTTTATGCCGGCCGCGCGACGCTCCACTCTCATTACCATCGCCTTCTCCGGATTCACCTTCGGTGTGATCCTGTGCGGCTACTTGGCAGCCGCAATCGTTCCGACCCTCGGATGGCAGGCGCTCCTCGTCACTGCCGGAATACTCTCGCTCGCGATCATCCCCTTCCTGGCATGGAGAATCCCCGAGTCCGTTACCTTCCTGGCGCTGAAGGAACGCTCGCCCGAGAGGGTCAAGCGCACTCTTCAGTCAATTTCACCGTTGGCTGACGTTGAGCACATTAATCTCGGCATCGATCGCACCGAGCCTGTGAGGGAGGGCGGCGTGCGCGTCGTGCTTTCCAAACAGTTCCTGGCTTCGAGCATCCTGCTATGGGTCTGCTACTTCATTGGACTTTCGGTCACCTACCTCCTCATCAACTACTTGCCCCTGATTATTGATGCCAATGGTTTGACTGCCGCTGATGCGGGCGTGATCGTCGCAATGTACGGCTGGGGCGGCACGGTAGGCTCACTGCTCGTCGGTTTCGCCATGGGCAAGCTCGGCAGTTTCCGTGTGCTCGGGGTCATGTTTAGCCTTGGTTCCCTCTCAATCTGGGCTGTTGCGGCATTTACGCTCGGATTATCCGGCCTCCTGCTGGCCGCCTTCGCCTGGGGGCTGTTCCTCCCCGCAACGAACACCGGCGTCAACGCACTTGCGGCGCTTGTCTACCCAACTAGGGCACGAGGTACGGGCGTTTCGTGGATGCACGGCTTCGGTCGCATCGGCACTATTGTCAGCGGCATTGTCGGGGGTGTCATGCTCTCCCTCGGCTGGAGCACGGGGCAGATCTTCTTCGCAATCGGATTTCCGCTCCTCATAGGAACGGTCGCGATGATCCTGCTCGGGGTCGCGTCACGCCGCCGTGAGGCGCGCGCGCTGGCCGACAACACCCTCAACTAGACGGCGTCGATAAGGAAATTACAGCATGAACGAGACCACCGATCGATTCCGCCTTGACGGCGACGTCGTCGTCGTCACAGGCGGCGGAAGCGGTATCGGCAAAACATTGGCAGCGGCATATGTCGATGTTGGCGCGACCGTCATCATCACCGATGCCAACGAGGAGGCCGCCAAAATAGCCGCCGTCGAAGTCGGGCATGGGGCCACTGCTATCGCTATAGATGTCACGAACGAGGCATCCGTTGCCGACGGCTTCGCTCGGATAGCTGACAAGCACGGTAAGCTCGACGTGCTCTTCAACAACGCCGGCGTCAACCGGCGTGTAAAGACCACTGAACTCACCATGGCGGACTGGCAGTTGGTGATCGCGGTGAACATGACTGGATCGATGCTAGCCGCACGAGCTGCGGCATCGATTATGTTTACCGGTGGCGGCGGCAGGATCGTCAATACTGCCTCAGCCCTGGGACTGTCCGGCGGGTGGTACCCGAACCTGGCTTACCAGGCTACCAAGGGTGCCGTCGTGAATATGACGCGGTCGCTAGCGGTCGAATGGGGGCCGCAGAACATCCGCGTCAACGCCGTAGCGCCGTCCCTGGTCCGCACACCATTCATCAAAGCACTAACGGATCAACCGGACCAGGTGAAATTCTTCGAGGGACTCTCTCCACTCGGGCGCATTGGTGATGTCGAGGACCTGATCGGACCGGTTATTTTCCTATCATCACACGCCTCCGATTTCGTGACCGGACACATCTTGCTCGTCGACGGCGGGTTGATGGCCTCGTAGCGCCTGGCGCTCGGTAGCACAGAGGCTAATTCCCCTCCGAATGGATCAAGGTGCGTCTGGTACGGCGAGGTAGGACCACCAAACCGCAAGCCTTTGAACTAGTTTTCAAAACTCACCGCATAGTCTTCCCAATCCAACAACTGCACTGCTAATGACAAAGGAGCCAGCCATGACCAGTGGCCAGCACGAAACTCTTCGGTCGAAAACCGAGGATAAGTACACGATCGAACGGGTTGGTTTCCGTGCCGACGGCAACGTTGAGCTCCGGGGCAACCTCTACATCCCCACGACAGGTGAGGGCCCGTATCCGGCGGTGACATTGTCCATGGGGTATGGAGGGGTCAAGGAGCAGGGCGCCCTGCCATATGCGGAGGCCTTTGCCAGCGCCGGCTTCGTTGTGCTCTTCCACGATCACCGGGGATTCGGTGAAAGCGGTGGAACACCCCGCCAGGACATTAACCCCTGGCAGCAGATCGAGGACTGGCGCAGGGCCATCACCTACCTTGAGTCCCGCCCGGAAGTCGATCAGGAACGGATCGGACTGTGGGGCTCGAGCTACTCAGGAGGCCATGCACTCGTTATGGGCGCTACTGAGCCCCGGTTGAAGACGATCGTCTCCCAAGTACCTACCATCAGTGGGTATCAGCAAGGACTCCGGCGGGTGACGCCGGAAAAACTAGAGGCATTGGAGGCCTCGTTCGCCGCCGATGACCGGGCACAACTTGCCGGTGAGGAACCGCACCGTATTGCCTTGGTCTCTGACGGGTCTGTCCCTGCAAGCTATACCGATCCTGAAGCCGTGTCGTTCTACCTGCAGCCCATCCCCGATGGGCTGTGGGAGAACAACGTGACCGTAAGGTCAACCAGGGCGGCACGTGCATATGAGCCTGGGATTTTCATCGGTCGGATCTCACCGACGCCTCTTCTGATGATCGTTGGGGACAGTGACCGGGTGACGCCGACGGATCTGGCCCTGCAGGCCTATCAGCGTGCTCTTGAGCCAAAAGAGCTGCTGCTCTTCCCGGGAGGACACTTCGATGCCTACCTCGGGGAATTCGAAGTAACCTCGGGTGCAGCCCTGCAGTGGTTTACCAAGTACCTGATGCCGGACAAGTAAACCTGCGGCTTTTGATAGAAGCAGTGTCGAAGGCGGGCAGTTAAAGTTCGTTGGAACGGCGTGATGAGTTGATGCCGCTGCCATGGCCACATGGTCAATGAGCCTGAGGCCGGATTTCTAAGATAAGGCGGAGTTGCTTGTTCGATGGCCGCGGGCCTGGGCGGCCTCCCTATGAGGCACAGACTCCAAGAGGGGCCCGAGTACAGGCCGCGCTCACTTATGGGGCTGGAGTTTTGACGTGCGGCGCGCGGGAACGGCAATTACTGTGGGGCTTCGGAGTTTGCATGAACGTGTTCAAGGACCTCGAACCACGTCGCCCGATGGTCAACTTTTTGCAACTCGTCCAGCCTTGCGCGGACCGAGAGAAATGCTGGATCTTCATGCCATGCTTTCCAGTCCTGCCGGCTTCTCCATGTCCCGATTATGACCCGGGTCTCCGGTGCGTCGGCGGGAACCAGTAGCTGGCCTGAGATCCAGCCCTGACGGTCATGGGCTGATCTGAAGCGCTTGAGGATTAGTTGGTCCCACTCGTCCACTGAACCCGTTTGGAGTTGCATAGTGCTGACCACGGTCATCATGGAACCATTCTCCTCAAGTCCAACCCAGTTCCGTCTGCTTAGGTTTTCAGGTTGGGGCCGTGCCGTCAACGAAAGCGCTCTTGCAGTTCGGGCACGGTGCAGCGTCCTCCGTGGGTGCGTCGAGCCGGGGCTAACTCCAACCTAAAGACTGGTGCAGTGGGCAGTGGGCAGTGGGCAGTGGGCAGTGGGCTGTTCACCCCAGTGAGTCAGCTCCTTAAGCTGACTGTTGCAGGTGGAATCCTTGCTACAAAGGCAGGAAATGGCGCACCGCCGCCTCCGAGTCTTCTATTGTTTGGTCTCCCTTTTTGGACTTTCGAATGATGAGCAGCAGAAGTCCCAAGAGGAGTATTGCCGCGGCAGACGCAGCAGCGTATTCGATAGTGGAAGCAATGTTTTGCACAGTGTGGCCCGAGGCCGCGCCATTTCCGTTTCCGGTGAGCAGGTGTGCTTCGACTGGCAATAACAGCTTGAGGGTCAACATGTGCCTCCTAGTACAGCGCGATGCGCGTTGCTTTGGTGTTGGTCGGTGGGGATATGGGCGTGTTTTGACGAATGTGCTTCGGGCTCGTGACCGTTTCCGCAGCGGTAACAGGGGTTACGAAAGCAGTCAGTCCAGCAGGTGCAGTTGGTCCCGTGTGTCGATGTCCTCTCCCCCTTCATCTCCGCAATCAACAAGGTCAACGAGTTCCGGGTTGGCCTCAAGGAACAGGCGGCCCCCAGAGTCGCTTGTGGCGGTCTCCGTGGCCAGCGTTCGCAGCGATGCGTCAAGCAGCAAGGGATGTCCGCGGCGGAGCTCCCCGGACCGACCCCGGTAGCCCGCAGCTGTGACCCTGCCCGGCAGGTGTGATGCCAGCAGCGTCTGCACAATGTCAGTAGTCAGGCCGGGCTGGTCGACGAGGGCCACAAGTACGTGGTCCCCAGGCAATGCGGTCTCGACTCCGAGCCGGAACGAACCGGCCATACCGCTATTCCATTCAGTGTTGACCACTACCCGAACCCTGTGCTCCTCGGCTGGGCCAAGGTTGGTGGAAGCGAGAACATGTCGAGCCTCCGCACCAAGTACAACGACCACTTCCCGGCATCCACCGTTGAGCAGTACCTCGGCAAGTACTTCGACCAATGTGCGGCCGCGGAACGGAAGCAAAGCCTTTGGGCCCAGGCCTAGGCGCCTCCCCTCGCCGGCAGCCAGCAGAACAGCTGTGACGTTTGATGTCCTGAATTTACTGAGGCCGGCCTCTTTAGCCTGAGAGGTGTCCTCGCCGGGCTTGGTTGCTGAGAAACCTGGCACATGGATACCTCCAGCAAGAATCCACCAGTATGGGTCGTCGCCGCTTAGGCGGGTTCTGAGGAAACGAGTTTCCGGGTTCTCTTTCGAATGGGCTAGGGCCCGGTGCCGGGCTCGCCGGACCGGTAGCAGTATCTTGTAAACCCAGCGGAATATCGAACGTGTACCCGCTGGGTCCTTGGGGTGCCGTTCGGCGTCATCACTCAGTGCCATGGGGCTCTAACAACTCGTGTCTGTGGTGCAGCAGGAATTCGTGTCTGTAGTGCAGTCCAATCCAAGGGGCTGCATTAAAGTCGTCGATGTTTATTGCCTTGGAGGGAGCCAATTTCTCCGTTTCGGTGATGGCCCGGTCTGTCTTACGTGGCCGGAACACATATTGGGGGGTATGCGGGAGAACTCGGCGTCGGGGCATGGTCTTTTCTCGAATTCGTTGGATGAGGGCGGGGTAGCGGACCTGCGGACGGCCACTGGCCATCCAAGGCCAGCACAGGAGTGGAAGCTGTGTTCGCCACTAGAACGCACGGAGAATGTCTTCGACACGTTGCTTGGCATCACCGAAGAGCATCTGTGAGTTGTCCCGGAAGAACAATGGATTCTGCACACCCGCGTAGCCAGCGGCCATAGAACGCTTGAACACCACGACGTTCTCCGCTTCCCAAACTTTGAGGACAGGCATCCCGGCGATGGGACTGCCAGGGTCTTCAGCCGCGGCGGGGTTGACCGTGTCGTTCGCGCCGATGACCAGGACTACGGAGGTGTCGCCGAGGTCATCGTTGATTTCATCCATTTCCAGAACGATGTCGTACGGGACCTTGGCTTCGGCAAGCAGGACATTCATGTGTCCTGGGAGGCGCCCGGCAACGGGATGGATGCCGAACCTGACGTTTACACCCTTCTCGCGGAGCTGGTGCGCCAGTTCGGCCACAGGGTACTGCGCCTGGGCGACGGCCATTCCGTAGCCGGGGGTGATGACGACGGACGAGGCGTTGGCCAGCATTTCCGCTGTCGCTTCGGCCGTGATCTCGCGGTGCTCGCCATGGTCCGTGTCCGCCGTGCTGGCCGGGGCGGCGATGCCGAACCCGCCGGCGATCACGGAGATAAAGGATCGGTTCATGGCCTTGCACATGATGTAGGACAGGTAGGCGCCGGAGGAGCCTACGAGGGCGCCGGTGATGATGAGCAGGTCGTTGTTCAGCAGGAAGCCAGCGGCGGCTGCGGCCCAGCCGGAGTAGCTGTTGAGCATGGACACCACCACGGGCATGTCGCCGCCGCCGATCGAGGCGACCAGGTGCCAGCCCAACCCCAGAGCCAGGGCCGTTACAACGATGAGCAGCCAGAGCCGGGAGTCGTTGACGTACCAGACGGTCAGGACGACGAACACAACGAGGGCGCCGAGGTTGATCGCATTTTTGCCCGGCAGCATCAGCGGCGAGGACTTCATGCGGGCCGAAAGCTTCAAGAACGCAACGATGGAGCCGGTGAACGTTACCGCGCCGATGAACACGCCGATGAACACTTCTGCGTGGTGGATCGCCATCAGGCCAGCGGACAGCGCAGGGGCTTCGAGGTGGCCGTTCCAGCCCACCAAGACCGCCGCAAGGCCCACAAAACTGTGCAGCAGCGCGATCAGTTCGGGCATGCCGGTCATTTCGACCACCCGTGCGCGCCAGAGTCCGATGGCGCCGCCGATGGCGACCGCGGCGACCAAAAGGATCAGGCCGGTCAGGGCGTGTCTGGTGCCCCAGTCGTCCTGCAGGGTAAGCCAGATGGTGGCGGTGAGGGCGATGACCATGCCGGTGATGCCGTAGACCACCCCGGCGCGGGCTTTTTCATGCTTGCTCAGGCCCGCGAGGCTGAGGATGAACAGCAAGGCCGCGACGATGTAGGCCGCACCTGCAATGGAGTCGGCGGTCAACGGACCGGAGACGGCGTCAGTCACGGTAAGGCTCCTCGTCAGTGTTGCTGATGTTGCGGTGGCGGCGCTCATGAATGTGCCTTCCCCGCGGAGAACATGGCGAGCATGCGCCGGGTGACAGCGAAGCCGCCGAAAATGTTAATGCTGGCCAGCAGTACCGCGACGGCGGCGAGGACCTGCATCACGATGTTTTCGGAGGTGACCTGCAGCAGGGCGCCGACGACGATGATTCCGGAGATCGCATTCGTCACCGACATTAGTGGCGTGTGCAGGGCGTGGTGGACTTTCCCGATCACGTAGAACCCGACCACCACCGAGAGCATCAATACCGTGAAGTGCTGCGGCAGCGGCGCCGGGGCAACGGCGTTGATCCCGAACAGCGCGGCGATGCCCGCGCCGAAGAGTCCTGTCTTGCCGGCCGTGCTGAGGCCCTGTTTCTTTTTCGGTGCCGTACTTTCGGCAACCTCAGCCTGGGTCTTGGCCGCCGGTGCGGCGGAGACCTGGACCGGGGGCGGCGGCCAGGTCTTCTCACCCTCGCGCACTACCGTCACCGAGCGCTGGACCACGTCGTCGAAATCGATCCGCAGGACCCCGTCCTTATCCGGGGTCAGGAGCTTGAGCAGGTTCACCATGTTCGTCCCATACAGCTGTGAGGCCTGCGCCGGCAGCCGGGCCGGGAGATCCGTGTAGCCGAGGATGACCACACCGTTTTCGGTAACGACGCGTTCCCCGGCGACCGAGCCTTCGACGTTCCCGCCCTGGCCCGCAGCCATGTCCACGATGACGCTGCCCGGTTTCATGCTTGCCACGTCTTCGGCGGTGAGCAGCTTCGGAGCCGGACGCCCCGGGATCAGGGCCGTGGTGATGATGATGTCCACATCCGTTGCCTGCTCGGAGTATATTTCCGCAGCTCTGGCGTTGTACGCTTCGGACGTCGCCTTGGCGTATCCGTCGGAGGACTTCATCTCTTCGGCGACCTCGACCTTGAGGTAGGTTCCGCCGATCGATTTCACCTGGTCGGCGACCTCGGGCCGCGGGTCCGTCGCGCGGACAATCGCGCCCAGGCTGCTCGCAGCGCCGATAGCCGCCAGCCCGGCAACGCCTGCTCCCGCGACGAGGACCTTTGCAGGCGGGACCTTGCCCGCCGCGGTCACCTGTCCGGTGAAAAACCTGCCGAACTCGTGAGCCGCCTCGATCACGGCACGGTAACCGGCAATGTTCGCCATGGAACTGAGAACGTCCATCGACTGCGCCCGGGAAATCCGCGGGACTGCGTCCAACGCCAGCGCCGTGATCGGACGCGAAGCCAGCGCCTCTACCAGCTCAGGCCGCAATCCAGGGCTCAACGACCCAATCAGCGTCGCTCCCTCGGCGAGACGGACGATCTCCTCCTCGGTGGGCGCATTAACCCGCAACACCACGTCACTTCCCCACGCCTCATCAGCACCCACAATGAGGGCCCCTGACGCGACGTACGCCTCATCCGGGAACGACGAGGGTTCCCCCGCCCCCTTTTCCACTACGACGTCGTAGCCCAGCTGGATCAGCTGGCTGACCGTGCGGGGTGTTGCTGCAACTCTTGTCTCGCTACCTAATTCGGCCACGACCCCGATACGTGTCACGTTTTTCTCTCTCTCATCCATTTTCAAGCCCGGACTGTGTGCCCGATTGCTGGTGCACCAAGCCGTTGTTTCTTGTGAACCGTCAGCGCTCTGCTGTCGTTTTTGCGTGGCTCCTGACCCGAGGCGGACGCCTGCCTGTCCTCGATGACGAACTATCTGGACAGGACCTAGCTGGCGGGGACACGAATATGGGCCAGTCTTGCTTGGCCCTTCGCTGAGGTCGAAGGGATGACGGCAGCCTCCGGAGACGTGCACTTCCGACTGCACTAGGCGGCTAGGCGGCCAGCTACAGGTCTTTAGACTTTCGTCGGTCGGTGCCGTTGTGCAATGCACGAATTCGGAGCGGGAACACCGGGGTAAGTTCCGGTGGCGTGAAGGTCAAGTTCTTCCGTCACACCAAATGGCACATTCTCGTTTAGTGCCACGATGAACTGCCGGTCTCCCAAGCGGGAGACCGATATCCCATTACGGCGTCTCTGTTTGAGGGCGACCCGCATCAGCTTGTCGACTGCGGCGGAAATCTGTTCGTCCATTTCGGAGCGGCTGTCCACGGTGATTTCCAGCTCCAGCACTTCCGTATCCAGCCGCTTCACCGCGATCTGCATGGGCACTGTGGTCATGTAATTTACTCCTCATTAGGACGACGAGGGCTATTAGGGATATGGGCAGTCCCAGGAACACGGACCTGCTCGTCTCGACGGCGTTTTGTGGCTTTAAGGCCTCGCAAGGCTCTTTTCAACTCGAGTTCGAGTCCTACATCAGAAACTGGCACTGGGTCGGGATCCAGCCCCATCCTCTGGAGGGGGAATGTTGCAAATTCCATTAGCGGGTCAAATCCGTGGCTTCGGACAGCCAGTCGCGGGCAATCTGTTCGGCCACCTCTCCCAGTAGGCGGGGGGCCTCCCTCATACAGACTTCCGGCAGTTGTTCGAAGTCGGTTAGGGCGTAGACACGGTCCAGCCCTGCCGCCAAGGTTTGCGCCTCTGCCAAAGTCGTGCGTCCGACGACGGCAACAACTGTCGTGCCGTGACGCTTTGCCAGCGCCGCGATTCCGATCGGCCCTTTGCCGCGCAGGCTCTGTTCGTCCAGCGAGCCCTCACCGACAATGACAAGGTCGGCTTCGCTCAGCGCAGGACCAAGGGTGGTCAGTTCAGTGAGTATTTCGACGCCGGAGCAGAGCCGTGCTCCGGCGATGGCAAGGGCTGCGAATGCTGTCCCCCCGGCGGCGCCGGTGCCTGGGACCTGGCTAAAATCGCTGCCAAGCGTGCGTGTGACGAGGCGTGCCCAGTGGCGGAGCGAGCGTTCCAGCTCCTCTACTGTTCGAGCGTCGGCACCCTTTTGCGGGCCGTAGACGGCGGCAGCGCCGTCGTTCCCCGTTAGGGGGTTGTCTACGTCGCAGGCCAGGATAAGGTCAACCGCCCGGATGCGGGGATCGAGGCCGCTGAGATCGATCTGCGCTGCAGAGTGTAGACTTTCGCCCCCTGGGGCTATGTCAATCCCTGCCCCGTCAGTGATGCGCACACCGAGTGCCTGGGCTAGGCCTGCGCCGCCGTCGGTGGAGGCGCTTCCCCCGACGCCTAAAATGATGCGCCGTACTCCTCGGTCGAGTGCGTCTTGTAGCATCTCCCCCACACCGCGGGTCGTTGATTTTCCCGCCGTCTGGACGTTGGGTTTGCCGGAGAGCAGGGCAAGTCCTGATGCTTCGGCGAGCTCCAGAACAGCTGTTCCTGCATTGTCCATGGCATAAGTCGCTTCCACAGGCTTGCCCAACGGACCCGTTACCTGGACTGTGACGGGCGAGAAGCCGTTCGCGAGGGCAAGCTTGACCGTTCCCTCTCCCCCGTCGGCCACGGGGTGGCGCAGGATTCTGCAGTGGGGTGAGATGGAATTGATTGCCCGAGCCAGTACCTCTGAAGCCTCTTCGGCAGTGAGGGAACCCTTGAATTTGTCGGGAGCCAGGATAACGGTCGGTCCCGCCACTGGTGCCTCGGTCACGGGGTTGCCTCCTGGTGTACACGCACAAGTTCCAGGTACCGTTCTGCATTGGCCCGGATCCCGGTCCGCTCGTCCTCCGTCAATTTGCGGCGAGCTTTGGCGGGGACGCCGGCTATGAGGGTTCCCGGTTCGAAGCTGGTCTCTTCAAGCACCACTGCGCCGGCCGCGACCAGGCATCCGGATCCGATCCTTGCGCCATTGAGCACTACTGCGCCCATGCCGATCAGCGATTCGTCGCCAATGTGACAGCCATGCAGAACGACCCGATGCCCAACGGAGACTCTCTCTCCCACTACGACCGGGGACCCCGGGTCAGCGTGGATCACACATCCATCCTGAATGTTGCTCTCAGCGCCAATGGTGATGGTGTCCCCGTCTGCCCTGAGGACTGATGTGTACCAGAGGCTCGCGCGGGCTTGGAGTGTGACAGAACCGATGATTGTTGTGTTGTCTGCGATCCAGGCCTCGGGGTGAATGGCGGGCTTCCGGCCGCCGAGACTGATCCGCTTCTGCTCCGGGACGGTCATCAGATGATCGCGACGGGATCAAGCATGGAGCCGGTCGCGCCTTTTACCTTGATGGGGAGGGCGACGAAGAGGAATTCGTACACGCGATCGCGGGCAAGGTCTTCCAGGTAGATCGACTCGAACAGGTAGATGGCGTTTTCAATCAGCAAGAGCGTGTGGACAGGTTGCGGGTTGGCCGGGGACCCGGGGTCGGGAGCAGGCTGAACCTCGAAGGTCTCGGTATCACTTCCAGCTGCAACGACGCCTTGCTCAAGCAGCCACCGGGCCGCGCTGATGTCGGGTCCGGCGGTCACGTGCCGGGCCATGCGTTCGGGGTCGGGCCATTCGCTCATATAGCCGGTGCGGATCATCACGACATCACCAGCGGTGATGGTGACGCCCTGATGCTGGGCAACGGCTTTGAGCTCCTCGGCGTTGACGGGTTCATTGGCGGGCAACGCGTTGATGCCGCGGTATCCGGGGACGTCGAGAAGGACGCCGCGGCGGATGAACGGCGGGATCTTGCTCCCGTCTCCCACTGTTGGGCCCCTGTCGCCGAGGCATGTTCCTGCTGCTGCCCCGCCGTACCAATGGTCATCGTCCCCGATGGTCATGTGCGCGAGTGCATCGACGTGTGCCCCGCTGTGCGAGGTACCGCTCATCACTTCTGCCATGTAGCCCAGATTGACTTCATTGACCTCGCCCCAAGGCTTCACGCCGTCGCCGCGCAGCCCGGCCGGGGTCCGGTACATCGATACATCGAAGGGAGGGTGGGCGCCGAAAACGGGCATCCCGGTGAAGCGTGGCACGGAAAGGGTGTACATCCGACCTTGCTGCGGTAGCTGCAGCGCAGCCAACAACTCGTTGGCGGATTGGTGGGCTGCCGGTCCCTCTTCGAGGAACTGGTCTGTCTGCGTGCTCATGGTGGTCCTTTCAAAAGGTCAGGTTTGCCAGAGTCGGGAATAGTGAGGGCCCGCCCCAAATGCGACCTGGAGGCGTCAGGGTGCCTCGGGCAGTAGCTTGAAGCGAGCGGTGCGGTCCTCGGCTACTTCGACGTCGAGGCCAGCCAGCCACTGTGGTTCCCCTGGCTCTTCGCCAAGAAATTCCTGGGCCACCGCACGGAGTACCGGTGAGTGCGTGACAGCAACGGTGAAGACCGTGTTGTCGTCGCGGTCAGCGAGGCTTGCCGCGAATGCGTTGATTCTGCGGGCGACGGCCGCGGCATCGTCTCCAGGGGGGGTCTGGTGACGGACCCACCATCCGACGCGGTCAGGGGCCTGAAGCCACTCTCGGTAGAAGTCGATCCGGGCGATGTCCGCTTCGCTCAGTCCAGGTACCTGGGCGGCAAAGGCTGCTTCGCTGCTGACCATGTCAACACGCGAACCGGCAAGGTATAGGTCGGGGTTCCGCAAGGCAAAGGCGACTCCGTCTTCCTGTACCTGCGCACCTGCTTCGCGGGCACCTCTTGCCACTGCCGCAGCTGTGTCCCGGGTGCGACGCGTGGCACCACTGATGACGCGGATAAGGCCGCCATTCGCCTGCGAAGCAAGTCGTCGCCCTACGCTGACGGCCGTTTCCAGACCCTCGGCGGTAACGGGCACGTCGCCTCGGTGCGATGCGACTTCACCGTGGCGAAGCAGGAACAGTTGATGACTCATAGTGTCCTCCGGACGTGGTACTTCTGGCTGTTGTATCGGCCCCGCAGCAGGGGCATTGCGTAACGGTGCGCACCCCTGCTGCGAGGCAGTTGATGTGGGCTATGCGTTGGTTATCTCGGCGACGGGGCTTACCGTGGCGTCGGTCTTTGCGGACCATTGCTTGAGGAACAGTCCGAACACGGCGTCTGCAAACGCGTCATCGTTAATGTTGTTGTCCATTTCGATGAGTTCGATGTCTGGGTTTAGTCCGCTGCGCAGCGTGTCAAACAGCGGGGTGGTGTCGACACCGTGCCACTGGCTGCCTTCTACGAAGTAGTTGTCCAGACCGAGCAGAGGGAAGGCGACAGCTTTGGGGCCCTTGGCGCGGTTCACGTGGTCGGCGATGTACTCACCGAGGCGCCGCATCTCTTCCGGTGTCGCCAGAAGGGAGGTGACGTTCGGGTTGTGGATGATGATGTTTCGCTCTGGGGTGGCGAATTCCTTCGGGATAGTGTCAACTGCGCCGAAGTTGAAGCATTCTGCGGCACCGGGAACGACTACCTGGGGGATATCTTTGCGGATGGCAGCCTCCATGCGCTCCATGCCCGGGTCGAAGATGCCTTTGTTCCAGTGGTTGATAATCTCGGGCAGGGTGAAGTCGATCAGGCCATCGATGACGCCCACATCGATTAGGTGTTCCATGCCCGCGCCTTCACCGACGGCGTGGAACGTGACGACTTCGAAGCCTTGTTCCTCAAGATTCTTGCGGATACGCATGACACCGGGAGTCGTGACCCCGAACATGGAGATCGCGATCAGCGGTTTGGAGAACTCGGCATGGGACTTTGTCACCTCGTACCCGCGGGCCATGCCAGCAGCGGCATTGGCGGCGTTGGTCAGTACGAGCTTCGAGATCCGGTTCAGGCCGGCGATGTCAGTGACAGCGTTCATCATCAGCATGTCGGAGTGGCCGACATACGGGCGGGTATTGTTGGACGCCATGGTGCTCACGATGAGTTTCGGAACACCCATGCCAAGGCCCCTGAAGGCCTTGCTCAGCAAATCCGTTCCTCCGGTACCCCCCAAGCCCAGGACGGCGTCGATCTTGCCCTCATTACACAATTCTTCCAGGACCGTCTTCAGTCCCAGGCTCATGTTGGTGATGGCCGAATTGCGACCGCCCGAGCCTCCCTCGACCCCTCCGGAGAACGAAGCGAGATCGATGCCGGCACGTTCTGCAACTACGGAGGACGGGACATCCGGCTCGAAATATGGCTCCCCGAGGACGCCGCAGTCCACAACCAAAACGTCGACTCCGGCGGCAAGGAGTGTATTGCGAACGAATTCGTACTCGGTTCCCTTGGTGTCCAGGGTTCCGGCCAAGCAAACAACGGGCTTACGAGACATGATGTCTCCTTTCTTGGTTTTCCCAATCAGGCTTATCCGCATCGGTGGGGATAGCCGTTCGCCGCCTTGGCGGCATTTTTCGTTCAGTCGGGCTGACCGAGATCCGCTGCCTGCAGCCCCGACCAGACAGTTTCGGGGGTTAGCGGCAGGTCGCGGAACACGACGCCGGTCGCGGCCGCCACCGCCGAACCCAGTGCCCCGGCCGTGCACAACAGCGCGCCTTCGCTGATTCCCTTGGACCCGTACGGTCCCGGACCGTCGTGGTTCTCGATGGCAGCGCTGATGAGCTCTACCGGCACATCTTTGAAGGTTGGAATTCGGTAGTCCAACGCGCCGAGGTTTCGGATCCGGCCATGGTCGTCTATCAGCAGCTGTTCCATCTGACTATGACCGAGCCCCATAATTGCGGCGCCCTCATCCTGCGAGACGACCTGCAGCGGGTTGAGCTCGGTGCCCACATCGCTGACAGTGACGTGTTTCGTGAGAAGCAGCTCACCTGTTTCGCGATCAACCTCGACCTCGATTGCGGTGGCGTTGAACTCATAGAAGGCTGCGTCCCCGCCCAGCGGGTGATGCCCCTTGCCTCGAAGCCGCCTGGTTCCCTGGCCGATGAACTCCCCGCGTAAACTTCCCAGTGCCGCACGCGCAGCCTCGGGAAGGCTCACCTCACCGTCGGGTGTAACCAGGAGGCCAGGCTTTTCAGAAAGCTGCTCCTCTGGTATCCCGTGTGTCTCTGCGTAGAGATCGAGTACGCGGCGGCGGACATCCTGGCACGCCAGTACGGCCGCCGAACCCATGAAGACGGTGGAACGGCTAGCGGAAGTCTGGAGATCGAACGGTACGGTGCTGGTATCCCCGCTGACGACGCTGACCTTGTCTAGTTCCACGCCGAGTTCATCGGACACGATCTGCTGCCACAGCGTGCGCGCTCCCTGCCCCATGTCAGACGTGCCAGCGTAGACGATGGCGCTTCCATCAAAAAGCAGCCGGACCAGGCTCTGCGAGAGTCCGGAGGTGGCGCCGGGCTTGATGCCGACCGCGATGCCGCGGCCGCGGTTTGGGGCCAGCGGCTGATCCCATCCGATGAGCTCGGCTGCTTTTTCCAGGCTCTGGATCCACTCACCGTCAGCCTTGGCTTCACATTCTCCGCGAACGAAGGCTTCCCCGTTTCCAACGAGGTTGCGGCGCCGTATTTCAAGCCCGTCGAGGCCAAGTGCACGGGCACCCGCGTCCAATTGAGATTCGGTCGCCCACGTCACCTGAGGACTGCCGTATCCCCGAAAGGCGGTGCTGGGCGTGGTGTTTGTCAGGACTGCACGGGCGGCAACCCGGACGGCAGGCATCCGGTAAGGTCCTGCCGCAACGTAACTTCCTTTCTGCATCACCCGGGGGGCGACGTCCGCATAGGCACCGATCAGGAAATCGGCCTTGACTTCGTGGAAGGTCAAGTGCCCTTGTTCGGTGAAGCCCGTGCGCGCGCTGATCCTGCATCCGGCACGCCGCATGCTCTGGAAGGTTTCCTCCAGCGACAGAATCAGACGGCAGGTTCTGCCGGTGCGAAGAGCCAGGGTAGCAACCAAAGGCTCCAGTTTGGGATTCTGTTTGCCGCCGAAGGCCCCTCCGGGATCCGGCGCGCAGACCCGCACCTTATTGAGCGGCAGACCGAGCAATTTCGCCAGGGTCTGCTGCAGCAGGTAAGGGTGCTGTACAGGAGAATAAACCTCGATGCCACCGTTATCGGTCGGGATCGCCACGGTGCCGCCCGGCTCAATGGGAAAATGGGTGACCATGGGGAAGGTGTAGGTGTTTTCAACAACCGTGGCGGTTCGTTCCTCTTCCGCGATGATGTCGCCCCACGTGTAGAGCGCGTCCTTGATGACGTTGGAGTCCACCAACGGATCGCCAGGTCGAAGTGCCGGGTCCTGAACGAGATGCGCTCCTGGCGCCAAGGCGGAATCAAGCGTGTAGACCCCAGGGAGCTCGTTGAAGTCAACATGAACTGCGCGGGCGCCAGCGTATGCCGCTTCAGCGGTCTCGGCCAATACGGCAGCTACAGGCTCTCCATGGAAATTCACTCTTCCATCGGCCAAAATAGGCCGGTCCTGGTGAGATACGCCAAAACGCGGCATGGGCGACGGAAGATCAACTCCGGCCACCACGTCCACCACACCGGGGATCCGTAGCGCCGCGGCCTTGTCGATTCCCGTGATGTCGGCGCAGCCGACGGGAATGGTGACCAAAGCTACCTGCAGAGAGTTCGTGAACTCCAGGTCGGCAACGAAACGCTGGGCTCCGGTGGTGCGGTCCTCCCCGCCGTACCTCAGCACGGGCTGGCCCACGTTACGGCCGGATCCGTCGCCATCACCGTGAGAGTGGGACGGGGCTGTGTGCTGCAATGCTTCAGTCATGGCTGCAGGTCCTCCGGGCAGCGGTAGCCTGTACGGCGCAGACTATCCGCTCGTAGCCGGCGCACCGGCACAGATTGCCAGACATTGATTCGCGGATTTGCTCCACGGAAGGCTCAGGGTTGGTCCGGAGCAGGTATTCGGCCGACACGACCTGCCCGGGGATGCAGAAACCGCACTGAACTGCGCCCGCGTTGAGGAATTCCTCCTGCAAATCGCTCAGGCCGTTTTGGGATAGGCCCTCGATGGTGGTGATTTCGCGGCCATCGGCTTCCGAGCAGAGAACAAGGCAGGAGTTCACTGCCCGGCCGTCCAGGAGGATGGTGCAGGCACCACACTCGCCTTCCGCGCAGCATTTCTTGCTGCCCGTCAATCCGAGCTCATCGCGCAGCCCGTCCAGCAGGGTGCGTTCTGTGGCCACGAACATGGATCGTTCGGTTCCGTTGACGGTGCACGTCACGTTCTGATGATCAGTGCTCGCCTCTTGTTGGTTCCCGGTGTTGCTTGTCACGAGGCCATCTCCTTGTTGGTTCTGCGGTTCGCCGCTGTCAGGACCGCGCGTTTGGTCAGGGCGCGGAGGGTCGCGACGCGGTATTCCCGACTGCTGCGGACGTCGCTGATGGGTGTGGCGAGCTCCAGCAACTCGTCAAGGACCTTGACAAGGGCCGGGCCGTCTTCAAGGGCAATCGGATCCGTCTGGCCGGTGAGCAGTGGGCGGGGACCGACGGCGCCCATGCCCAGGAGGAGTCTTCCTTCGGCGTCCACCTGGGCCGCGATGCTGACCGTCGCAATGTCAACCCCCCGGCGGCGGGTAAGCCGGCGGGAGGCCGATCCGGAACCTTCCGCGGGCCGTGGGAGTCGGATTTGCGTGACGATCTGTCCCGGGCTGCATTGCGTCCGCCGGGGGCCAAGGAAGAACTCGGACATCGGGACTGTTCGCTCACCGTCAACGGAGGAAATTGTCACGGATGCACCCAGGACCAAGAGCGGCGGAGCGGTGTCTGCTGCCGGTGAACCGTTGCAGACATTGCCGATCAGACTTGCCCGGTTGCGGATCGCTACGGAACCCACGCTCCCGGCTGCCTCCACCAGTCCCGGGTACCATTCCTGGACCACGGGATGGGTGACGAGTTCAGTCATGGTTAAGGTGGGACCGATGCTCACCCCGGCGTCGGTAACGGTGATCGGTTCGGGGAGGTCCTTGGCGTTTTTGAGATCAACGATGAGATCCGGCTGCAGGGTGTGGTGCCGCAGCCCGACTATCAGGTCAGTTCCGCCGACGAGGATACGTCCACCCTGACCTGCCGAGGCAAGGGCAGCAAGGGCGTCCGCCAGACTGGCGGGCCGATAGTACTTGGACATCGTCGTCCTTTCTTTTCCGGTGCGTCCGGGTCAGGGTTCGATGATGATCTTCAGCGCGCCGCTGGAACGGTCGTTGAAGGTGTTCAGTGCCGTCTCATATTCGGCCAGGGGGAATCGGTGGGTGATTAGGTCCTTGACTCGCATCCGGCCGTTGGCAATGAACGGGATGACGCGGCGCATCTCGCCGGCGGAGGCGCGCGAGCCGACAAGTTCGAGTTCGTTGAGCACGATGGGCTGAATAGTCAGGGCAACAGCTTCGGTTGGAATGCCGACCATGGCGCAGCGGCCGCCCTTGCGGAGCATTTCCATCGCCCAGGTCAGTGTTTCCGGCACGCCGGCGCATTCGAGGACGACGTCCGCGCCAAGGTCGTCGGTCAAACGCCGGACGTCCGCGACGGGGTCGCCGTCGTTTGTGTCAACGGTTTCGAAGCCCATGGCGGCCGCCTTTTCGAGGCGGTGACCACGTCCGACGATGATGACCCGGGCCGCGCCGCAGATGAGCGCCGCATCGCCGGCCAAGAGACCAATTGCCCCCGCGCCGGTCACGGCGACCGTATCACCGGGCTTGATGTTGCCCCGTCGGGCCACGTGCAGTGCGATGCTGGCCGGGTCGACCAGTGCACCCTCTTCGAATGAAACGCTGTCCGGCAGCCGGAAGATGCACTTGACGTTGTGGACCGCGTAGGTGGCATCCACGCCCTGGACGTTGTGGCCGTATTGCTCGTGTAGTCCGGCCTTCCCGTAGTTCTCACATACGTTGTACTGGCCCTCGACGCACTTCTGGCAAGCTCCACAGGCGTTGTGGCTGGTACCGGCAACACGGTCACCAATGCTCCAGCCATACGCCTCAGCACCGGGGCCAAGAGCCACGATCTCACCTGCCCATTCATGGCCAGGGGTGAAGGGGAAGGCCAAGGGCCAGAATCCCGGGTAGTCGCCCCGGATCAAGTGTGCGTCGGTGCCACAAATGGCAGTCGCCCTCACCCTGGCCAGGACCTCGTTGACACCCGGCTGGGGCACGGCCTTGGTTTCGATGCCCAGAACGTTCGGCGATTGCACGACAAGGGCTTCCATCGTTTCTGTCATTAGATCTCTTCCTTGAGTCTGTTCAGTGCCTGCCGTCCGGTTCCAATGAACTTTGGCGGCCACTGTGATCGGGATTACTTCGAAGCTTAGGCCTCAAATATCGGCCTGTCAAACGATTATCGATTATCTATGATCTTGCGGTGTTGCCGTACGGAGGCGGCAAAAGGGCTAGCCCACTACCTTGGGCTGGTAATGGTCGTGGATCAGCTTGCTGACGTTAAGCTGGTGCTCGCGGGCAGCCTTGGACGCACTTTCGGCATCACCGTCGCGCAAAGCATCGAGGATGCCGACATGCTCGTGAAGCAGGTCGCGCACATCCACGTTGGGCAGGTTCAGGGTAATGAAGGTGCGTCCGAACGGGGCGAGGTGATCGAAGGCCGACACCAGTGACTGGTTTCCGGATGTCAGAGCGATGACTCTGTGGAACTGGACGTCAGCTTCCGTGACGGCTAGGAAATCGCCGGAGCCGAGGCTGGCCAGCATCGAATCGACCAGATCCTGAAGGCTTGCCAGAGTGGATTCGCCCATCAAACCGGCGGTCAGCCGGGCGGCCAGGGCGTCGATTTCCGCGCGAACGATACTGACATCCGCCAGTTCTTTGGCACTCGGCATGCGAACGCGCGCCCCTCGTCGGGGGTGAATCGTAATAACGCCTGCTGCGGCCAGATCGCGCAGCGCCTCCCGGATGGGCGACTGGCTCATCCCCAGCTCCTTGGCCAGCTGCAACTCGACGATTCTTCCGCCGGGCTCGTACTGTCCGCTCATGATCCTGTCCAGCAGGAGCCGCTTGACCGTGGTAGATAGGAGCTCGTTGCTGTGCTCAGAAATCCCTGGGCTGGCAGTCATCTTAAGGCACCTCTCATAGGTCTCGAGCGGCCCAAGGCTGACATCGAGGATTATCGTTTACGTTACAAGTCTCTCAGATCGAGGCGACGGCGCGCCTCTTCGGGAGTGGCCGGCTCCCTGTGAAGCAGGCGGGCAATGGAAGTGATCCTGTCGACCTGCGCAGCATTGGTCTCGGCCAGCTTCCCGGGACCATCCCACAGCGAGTCCTCGATGCCCACGCGGGCGTTTCCGCCGAGGGAGAGGGCGATGGCGCCGATACGCATCTGAGCAGAGCCGGCACCCAGCACCGACCACTCAAAGTCGTTTCCGAAGAGGCGCTCGGCAGTGCGGTGCATGTGGGCAATGTCCTCGAGATGGTTTCCTGTCCCCCCGAGGAGGCCGAAGACGGTCTGGATGAACAGCGGCCCCCGCACGAGACCGCGGTCAAGCATGTGCGCAAGGTTGTAGAGATGCGATGTGTCATAACATTCGAATTCGAACCGGGTGCCCTGGTCTCCGCACGTCTTGAGGATCCGCTCGATGTCGGCAAAGGTGTTCTTGAAGACGATGTCCTTGTTGCTGAGGTACTCGCGCTCCCAGTCGTGTTTCACTGAGGGGTAGCGGTCAAGCATGGGAAACAGGCCAAAGTTCATGGACCCCATGTTCAGCGACGCCAGTTCCGGAGCCAGTTGGACGGCCGGGGTGATGCGCTCCTCTACCGTCATTGCCGGGCTTCCTCCGGTCGTGAGATTGATGATCACATCTGACTCGTCCTTGATGATTCCGAGCACTTCCTTGAACAGCGCCGGGTCCTGGACCGGGCGCCCGTCTTTCGGATCGCGAACATGCAGATGAACGATGGCGGCTCCGGCGCGTGCGGCGCCAAGCGCCGCCTCGGCGATCTCCTCCGGCGTGATAGGCAGCCATGGGGACATGGTCGGGGTGTGAATCGCGCCGGTTGGTGCGCAGGTGATGATTGCAGAATGGGCAGCTCTGGCCATGGTGATGTTCCTCCGTTAGACTAACGATAATCGATTATAGCGTTGCGTCCGGCCCGAAGACCAGAGGCTGATCTGGATCTGGGCCAAATTAAGAATGGCTACATGCGAGGAATGACAGGCAATGCGCGAGATACTTGACGACCTTCTTGCTTGGTGGCGAGCCGGCCACACCATTGGGATGGGCACCGTCGTGGCCACTTTCCAATCCGCACCGAGGCTACCGGGTGCCTCCCTTATAGTGGGGCCGGGCGGCGAAGCCGTCGGCTCAGTCTCGGGCGGATGCGTCGAGGGTGCTGTTTACGAGCTCGCACAGTCCGTGGTGGACAACGGTGCCCCCGTTCTGCAACGGTATGGTGTCAGCAGCGAAACGGCCTTCTCCGCCGGACTGACGTGCGGCGGCATTCTCGATGTTTTTGTGGAGTCCATCAACCGTGAAACCTTCCCGGACCTGGAGTCAGTTGCCCAGGATGTGAAAGACGGGCGCCCGGTGGCGGTCGCCACCGTCGTAGAGCATCCCGACTCAGAGCAACTGGGTGCCCGGCTGGTGGTACGGCCCGGCGGAGAATCAACGGGCACCCTTGGGAGTGCCGTCCTCGACGACACGGTGGGCGATGATGCGTTGGGCCTGTTGGGACTGGGCCACAACGGCACGTTCACTTACGGCCCTCACGGCGAGCGGCTTGGCGATGGTGTCAAGGTCTTCGTTTGGGCCTTCGCCCCCGCGCCGCGCATGCTCGTGTTTGGAGCCATCGACTTCGCCGCAGCGGTTGCCAACATCGGTTCCTTCCTCGGCTATCACGTCACCGTCTGCGACGCCCGCCCGGTGTTCGCAACCCGTGCCCGGTTCCCGTCCGCCGACCAGGTCATCGTCGACTGGCCCCATCGGTATCTGCGCAGTGAGGCCGAAGCAGGCCGCATCGACGGCCGCTCTGTTCTCTGCGTACTGACCCACGACCCGAAATTCGATGGGCCGCTGCTGGAGACGGCACTCACTCTTCCTGTGGGATACATCGGTGCCATGGGATCCCGACGCACCCACGAAGACCGCCTAAGCCGGCTCCGCGAGGCTGGAGTCAGCGAAGAACAGCTGGGCCGGCTGTCGTCGCCGATTGGGCTCGATCTTGGTGCCCGAACCCCTGAGGAAACAGCCGTCAGCATCGCAGCCGAAATCATCGCTCACCGCTGGGGCGGGACCGGGGCCCCCTTGGGCAACACCAGCGGGCGCATCCATCACGACATGTGGGCAAAAGCACCGGGGGCGCTTATGCCGGTCCTCAACCACATCGAGGCCTCCACATGAAAGTCGCCCCCGTGACGGGACCATCAGCGCCAGAAACCCCGACGTGCACAACCGCTGTGCCGGGTAAAACAGCATCACCCACCCCCCTTGGCATGCCAAGCATCCGCCGTGGCCCGGAACCCAACGCGGTGCCGCCGCTCCCCCGCCGCGACGCACCCGACGGGCTGTGGGACCAGTACGGGAGGCGCGCCACTGATATGAGGCTGTCCCTTACCGACAGGTGCAGCCTGCGCTGCACTTACTGCATGCCCGCCAAAGGCCTCGAATGGATGGCCAAGCAGGCAGTCATGACCGCCGAGGAGATCATCCGGACCGTCCGCCTCGGTGTTAGGGAGCTTGGCATCCGTGAGCTGAGACTGACCGGCGGAGAGCCCTTGGTTCGTGCCGATCTCCTTAACGTCATATCCGGGATCCGTGCCAATCATCCGCACCTGCCGATCGCGATGACCACCAATGGTGTCGGACTCCAAACGAAAGCGGCCCCGCTGAAGGCAGCCGGACTGAGCAGGATTAACGTCTCCCTCGATTCTCTGCACGAGGAGACCTTCAAGCGGCTGACGCGCAGGCCGTTCCTCACACAGGTCCTGGCCGGAGTGGATGCTGCCCGTGACGCTGGGCTTGGACCCGTCAAGCTCAACGCCGTCCTCATGCGCGGTATCAACGATGCCGAGGCGCCAGAGCTGCTGCGGTGGTCACTGCACCAGGGGCATGAGCTGCGTTTCATCGAACAAATGCCCTTGGACGCAGACCACGGCTGGAGTCGACGGGACATGATCACGGCCGCGGAAATCCGCGAGCTTTTGTCTACCGAGTATGTCCTGACACCCGACCCCGGACACCGGGATGGGGCCCCGGCAGAGCGGTTTCAGGTGTGGCGCCGCGCCTCCGGCCGATGCGGCATTACAGGCCCGGCGCTGGGAACGGTCGGAATTATCGCCTCAGTGACAGAACCCTTCTGCGGCGATTGCCGCCGCACTCGAATCACGGCAGATGGAAAGATCATGAGTTGCCTCTTCTCCCGCCATGAGGTCGACTTTGTCTCGCTCATGCGGCAAGGAGCCACGGATCGCGAGCTCGCGGAAAGATGGCAGGACGCCATGTGGGCCAAGCCCCGGGCCCACGGCATGGAACACACCGGCCTTGGCGCCGAGGATTTTGTTCAACCGGATCGCAGCATGAGCGCCATAGGAGGCTAACCAGTGCTCGTACGTTATTTTGCTGCCGCATGCGCAGCTGCAGGGGTCGAGGAGGAAAACTACCCGCTGCCCGAGGGCACCAGCCTGGAAACACTGCTGGCAGCTGTACTGGCGGTTCACCGCCCGGAACCTCCGGCAGGAACGGCGCCCCTGTTCCGCATACTGCAGCGGTGCAGCTTCCTGAGAAATCAGGTCGCCCTTCGCGACCCCACTGCAGGCCTCGGGACAAGTGACGTCATCGATGTCCTGCCACCTTTCGCCGGCGGATAGAACCCCTGCAGCGGCAGACTGGCCGCAGCAATTGAACAGGGAATGAATCAGAAGGAGCGGCCAATGAGCAGGGCAGAAACGCAAATCCAGGTCATAAGGACCTCACTGTCCACCGAACCGATCACCGTGGAAGAGGCAATCGCCGCTGTCGGGTCGGAAAGGGACGGTGCCGTTGTCAGCTTCTGCGGCGTCGTACGTAACCACGATAGAGGCAAGGGTGTTGAGCAGCTGAGATACTCTGCCCATCCGATCGCGGAGCAGGTGCTCAAAGACGTAGTTGCAGCTCTCGTCCAAGAGAAAACCGGTGCGGACAGTCAACCCGTGCGTGTCTGGGCCGCACACAGGGTTGGGAGGCTGGGCATCGGCGATTCAGCGCTCGTGTGTGCCGTGGCCGCGCCCCACCGGCAGCAGGCGTTCGAGGTCTGCTGTGAATTGGTGGATCGGATCAAGGCGCAGGTCCCCATTTGGAAAGAGCAGTTGTTCAGCGATGGGACCACGGAATGGGTCTCATCAGTAAGCTAACGCCCGTACCGTCCACTCGTTCTTGCGTCCGCGCCGGTTCCCGTATACATCCTCCCCAGCGTGGGATTTCAATCCAGGTCAGGAATACCACAGCCCGGAGGGCGAACAGGCTCAAGGGTTTGTCTCGGCTCGCGCCCCTTCCCAAGGGCGAAACGCGAACAGCTGTAGGCCTCACCGAAGGCAATATAGGTCCGAAGTCTTGTGAGTGGAGTCACATGCGTGTACAGTCACACTCGATTATCAATTAACGATAATCGGTGAAAGACACCCCCTCACTCTCCCATTCCTCTCAGGCAGTGCCGCCCAGGGTAGAAAATCAGGACCAGCGCCGGCCAAGTTCAAAGGACTGAACATGCTGGTGCTGCAAAGAGGGGCATCTGCCTTCCACTCCCTCAACTGATCAACGACGCTCTCTTGAAAGCAAGGAATCACTATGAAGGCTCTTGTAATTATCGGTATCACCGCAGGCGTTCTCGCCGGCTTCTGGGCCGAGTTCAGCACTCCCCTCGGACTCATTACCTGGGTGGGGTTTTTGTCCTGGGCGTGCTTCTTTGCCGCCGGAGGGAAGCGGGCGGGGCTTCTCAAAACCATCCCTGCCAACCTGACCGGTGTCCTGTGGGGTGCAGCAATGGTGTGGGGTGCATCAAACTTGCCGATCCCGGGTGCCCTGGGGGTCTCCGTCGCCGTTGCCGCTTTCGCCATGTGCATTCAGGCGCGCTGGAGTGTCCTGAGCTTTATCCCGGGAGCATTCGCCGGCACCGCGGCATACTTTGGAAACAACCTTGACCTGCTCAGCACGTCGCTTTCCCTTGTCATCGGCGCCTGCCTTGGTTGGATCTCCGAGTATGCTGCCGGTCTCATCATGAATGCCGGCAACAAAAGCCGTACCGCGTCGGCTCCCGACGCGGCTGCTGCAGCACGCTAACGACTGAAGCGCCGCCGGGGCCACTGACACCCGGCGGCGCTTCGTCGTCAGCCTCAGTGAGAACTGGACACGGATAGCCCCTGTCCGGCAGGATCGGCCTCTTCGCCTCAAGCCCGAAAAGCTGCGCAGGGGCTTAGTGCTTGATTTTCTCGGATAGGGCGTGGGCGTGGCGCAGCAGCAGGCGTCCTAGTACCGGGCGTCGTTCGTCGGAAAAGCGCGACTCTATGCCCGTGATGCTCAGCGCCCAAGCGGGTTGACCGGCTCCGTCGAACACCGCTGCTCCCATACCCCAACTGCCTTGGACAAGGAGCCCGGGATTGGTCGAATATCCTGCCACACGGGTTTCCTGGACCCGTTGACCGATGAGGTCCGAAGCGTGTTCCGGGCCAAAGCGTTCCCCCAGTCGTGCGCGTTCAAGGTAGCGCTCAGCGGCGTCCCGCGGCAGGAACGAGAGGATAACCAGGCCCGCGGAGGCGACACCGAGGGGGAAGCGCTTGCCCTCAAAGAGAACGAACGAACGGATCGGGAAGCTGCCGTCCTGGCGTAGCACGCACACAGTTTCGTCGCCCCGCCGGGCAGAAAGGAAGGCGCTCTCCCCCGTCTCTTCAGCAAGTGCCCTGACGTGGTCGCGGGCCAGTTCAGTGATGTCGTAGCGCTCGGCGGCGATCGACCCCATGAGATAGAGCTCGGGCCCCAGGTGCCAGCGTCCCGCCTTGGAATCATGGTCGAGGAATCCCTCCGCAGCCAAGGATGACAGCAACCGATGCGCCGTAGGGCGTGCCAACCCGGTGACGCGGGCGACCTCCGTTGTTCCGATTCCGCGGGGCATGGCCCCGCTGACAGCCCGAAGAACCAGACCAATGCGGCCGACGACTTGCGCGCCGGGAAAGGTTTCACTCATGTCTACATTATGGACGCTTTGTCCGAGAGTGACCATAAGGCGACCAATATCCAGTCGGTAACCCAATTTCATTGACCCGAATTAGAAACAAAAGCTACGGTTCATGACAGACATCACACAGATCATATAGTGGACGGATAGGAAAAGAGATGGCGACAAAACTTTGGGGCAGCGCCGCGGAGGTGCTGGCCGGAACAATTCAGGATGGAATGGTCATCGCCGTTGGGGGATTCGGCCTCAGCGGTATCCCCCGGGACCTCATCGAGGCGGTGCGCGACAGCGGTGCGCGTAACCTGACCGTCGTGTCCAACAACATGGGCGTCGACGGCAAGGGGCTGGGCCTGCTGCTGGAAAACCAGCAGGTGAGCAAGGTTCTGGCCTCCTACGTAGGGGAAAACAAGCTCTTTGCAGAGCAGTACCTGGCAGGCACGCTCGATGTTGAATTCGTTCCGCAGGGAACCCTCGCAGAGCGACTGCGTGCTGGCGGAGCAGGCATCCCCGCCTTCTACACCCCTACCGGCGTCGGCACGCCAATCGCCGACGGAAAGCCTGAAGCGGAATTCGATGGCCAGCGCTGCATCCTGGAACGCGGCATCGTGGCAGACGTGGCCCTAGTGCGTGCTCACCAGGCTGACCGCGAAGGCAACTTGCGTTACAGGATGACCGCACGCAACTTCAACCCCCTAGTGGCAGCGGCCGGCCGAATGACCATCGCCGAAGCCGAAGAAGTGGTAGAGGGCTACCTGGACCCCGAGGACATCATCACACCAGGGGTCTTCGTGCAGCGAGTGGTGCGCGTCGTCAATCCGATTAAAGACATCGAACAGCGGACCGTACGGGTCCGCGCGGAGGTATGAAATCATGTGGACCCGTGATGAAATGGCAGCCATAGCCGCCAGTGAACTCGAAGACGGCCAGTACGTGAATCTGGGCATCGGAATCCCCACGTTGGTGGCCAACCACCTGCCCGAGGGCGTCCGTGTAACTCTCCAAAGCGAGAACGGTCTGCTGGGCATGGGCCCGTTCCCCTACGAAGACGACGAGGACGCAGACCTCATCAACGCTGGCAAACAGACCGTCACCGTTCTCCCGGGCGGTAGTTTCTTTGACTCCGCTGTCTCATTCGGCATGATCCGTGGCGGACACGTACAAACCGCTATCCTCGGTGCCCTGCAGGTATCCGGGGCAGGAGACCTGGCTAACTGGACCATCCCAGGAAAGCTCGTTAAGGGAATGGGTGGTGCCATGGACCTTGTGGCCGGCACCCCGCGGGTGATCGTCGTCACCGACCATGTAGCAAAAGACGGTACCCCGAAGATCGTGTCCAAGTGCGACCTTCCGCTGACCGGCGTTGGCGTTGTCGACCGCATCATCAGCGACCGTGCAGTCTTCGATGTAGTTTCCGGCGCTCTTGTCCTGCGTCAGATCGCGCCAGGGCATACTGTCGAAGAACTCCGCACGCAGACCGGAGCGGCCTTCACGCTTGCCCCCGAGCTGGTTTCCCGTGGTTCCGAAGAGTTGCGGCAGGCGGACGCCGCTAACAACGCCTCCCAAGCCGTGAGGGCAGACGTATGAGTGCGCTGATCGCCGGCTACGCACGGACACCTTTCGCCCGGTTCAACGGACAATTCGCTTCCATCCCTGCCACAGCCCTAGGCTCTCACGCGATCGAGGCAGCGCTCAGCCGTGCCGGCGTAAATCCTCAAGAGGTCCAACGGGTGATCGCCGGACACGTCCTGCAGGGCGGAGCGGGCCAAAACCCCGCCCGACAGTCTGCCGTAGCGGCAGGAATCCCTTTGAGCGTCCCCGCCATCACGCTGAATGCAGTGTGCCTATCGGGCATCGAGGCCGTCGCTTCCGCCGCACGGCTGATCGACAGTGGTGAAGCGGACATTGTCGTAGCGCTCGGCCAGGAGTCCATGTCCTTGGCTCCTCACGTGTTCAACGCGAGGGCCGGACAAAAGTACGGGGCATTGCAGGCCGTTGACACACTGGAAATCGATGGCCTAACTGATGCCTTCGAACGCCGATCTATGGGTATCTCCACCGAGGACGGCAATACGGACTATGGATTGGACAGGGTAAGCCAAGATGCATGGGCAGCGGCCTCGCATCAGCGTGCCGAGGCACATGCCCCCTTCCATGCACAAGAAATCGCACCTTATAAGATCAGCTCACGCCGTGGAGATAGCGTAGTTGCCGGTGACGACGGAGTGCGGAACGGGACGACCTCTGAATCACTCGCAGCCCTGCGCCCGGCCTTCAGTAAAGAAGGGACGATCACGGCCGGAAACTCCTCGCAAATCACGGACGGCGCCGCCGCATTGATTCTAGTGAGCGAGGGAGCTGCCGCGAGGCTGGGCCTGTCCCCCATCGCTGCAGTGGTATCGCATGCCTTCGTGGCTGGGCCGGACGTGCGCCTTCACGACCAACCCGCCAATGCCATCCTGGCCGCTCTAAAAAAGGTTAATGCCGGAGTAGAAGACCTGGCGGCCGTGGAGATCAACGAGGCGTTCGCCGCCGTGGCCGTCCAATCGGTCCGCACACTCGGAATCAGCCCCGATATCGTCAACACCCGTGGCGGCGCGATCGCCCTCGGACACCCCATCGGAGCATCAGGGGCACGCATAGTCGGAACACTCGCGCGCCAACTTGCCGAGCTCGGACCGGGACAGCTGGGCGCGGCTGGTATCTGCGGCGGGGGCGGGCAGGGTTCCGCGGTCGTTCTTAAGGCGCTCTAGGACGAATCTGATGACGACAAGCGCCAAGCTTATGCCTGAGCAACTGAACAGGCCCACCCAGTATGGCTACCAGCGATCGATCGTGGCGAACTGGTGCGAGCTCATACCTGGTGACACTGTGTTGCTTCTCAGCCCCTCGGCCGGGGAGCGGCACAGGGGAACGGTAGACGCCATCTCGGTGGACGGCACCATCATGTGGCTGCTACTGGAAAACGCTGGCGGTCGGAAATTGTTCTATCACCTGGACGGATACCGAACGCTCGTGGATCCTGTCCCCGCCATACCTGGGAACCAATAGATCAGCAGCATATGACTCCCGGCGCTGGTGCGGACACGCAACTCACGCAACCCGAAAGTCGGGGCCAGCGCCGGGCCCGGCCTGAACCCGTGGCGCGCAGCAGGAGATACCAGCATCCCGACGTGGTTATCGAGGCCTGCACCAGCCGGAGCAAAGGACTCCTGAAGCGGGGGCTACTCTTGTCAGTCACCAAGTACACCTGCCAGCACCGGTCACGTCCTGCATTACTACTTCTGCGGTGGGTGAGCGTCGATAATCTCGAAAGGAGCCGATGGCGATAAGAACATTGTCGGCGCCGCGCATTGCGCTCACCGGCTCCGGCTCACGGCGCGGGGACGAGTTGAAAGCTGATATGGCAGACACTGAAAAGTTGCCGGGTGTGATTGCGGTAATGAAGGCAGTCAGCCAGTACCAGGTAGTTACTGGTGACAACGTCCCACCGTCTATGCCGAACTCGGCAAAATCACCGAACTTGGCGTAAGCGCGGCGGAGGAGGAGCCGGCCCAGTACGGCTGCCTCTTCAACCGTTTGATCGACCTGATTTCCTCAGCTTTCTGGCCCTTCATCCATCCATTGGCAGCCGCCGGGCTGCTGAAGGCGTTTCTTACAATGGCCACCAGTTCGGCTGGCTTGATCCTGCATCGCCGACAAACCTGATCCTGGTGGCCACCGCGGATGCCATTTTGTTCTTTCTGCTGGCTTTCTGGCGGCACCGCTGCCAAAAGGTTCAGACGCAGCGGGTTCACTGCGGTGGCAGTGGCCAGCGCGTTGGTCTACCCCATGCCTTCACCTTCGCTCGCCCGGCTGGCCGGGCCTTGGGCATTCTGGCAAGTCTTCGTCCACTTTGGCCTGCGCTGGGCCTTCTACGGTGCATGCTAAATGACATCATCACCCAGGGTTCTCGCTGCTGATGGGCCTGCTGCCGGCAGCCGTCTTCGAGAGGCAGCCGCCAATCTCGTCTTGATGTTCCGCGCCCGCAACAAGGCCCGGCGCGCCGTTGCGGGTCCTGCCTTTCTCCCGCGGGGGCGCTGATTGCGGCGGGGTCCAAGGTGCGTCAGATCCGGCGCGGCTTTGTGTCCGGCCGACGAGGCTCTGCGTCCAGGACTCAGGGTATGTGTCCCACCCCCTACTCGGGCTGGCTACTTGTTCGGGGTGGGATCGTGGAGGTCATGCTCGCCGATATCGGCAGCGCCCAGGAGACTCTCTGCAGGAATGTCACCTTGAGGATGCACGCGCATGCTCAACTCAGGGTGATGCAGGTCCAGGGCCGGGCGCTCGGAGCGGATACGGGGCAAGGAGGTGAAGTTGTGGCGCGGCGGCGGGCAGGACGTTGCCCATTCCAGGGAAGCGCCGAAGCCCCACGGGTCATCCACTTCAACCTTCTTGTTGCTGCGCCAGGTGATGTAGACGTTCCAGAAGAACGGCAGGAGCGAAGCACCCAGAACGAAGGAAGAGAGGGTGGAGAACTGGTTCATCCAGGTGAAGTTATCCTGCGGCATGTAGTCGGCGTAACGACGCGGCATACCCTCAACACCCAACCAGTGCTGGATCAGGAACGTGCCGTGGAAGCCCAGGAACAGGAGCCAGAAGTGAATCTTGCCTAGCCGTTCGTTGAGCATCTTTCCCGTCCACTTGGGCCACCAGAAGTAGAACCCTGCGAACATGGCGAACACAACGGTACCGAACGCCACGTAGTGGAAGTGAGCCACCACGAAGTAGGTATCGGACACGTGGAAGTCGAGCGGCGGAGAAGCCAGAATGATGCCGGTCAGACCGCCGAAGAGGAATGTGGCCAGGAAGCCAATGCTCCAGAGCATAGGTGTTTCAAAGGTAATTGAGCCCCGCCACATGGTGCCGATCCAGTTGAAGAACTTCACCCCCGTCGGTACCGCGATCAGCATGGTCATGAATGAGAAAAATGGAAGTAGGACCGAGCCAGTCACGTACATGTGATGCGCCCACACGGTCGCCGACAGAGCGGCGATGGCGATTGTGGCGTAGACAAGACCCTTGTAGCCGAAGATGGGCTTGCGGCTGAAGACCGGGAAGATTTCGGAGACGATGCCGAAGAATGGCAGCGTGATGATGTACACCTCGGGGTGGCCGAAGAACCAGAACAGGTGCTGCCAGAGGACCGCGCCGCCGTTCTCGGGATCGAAGATGTGAGCGCCAAAGCGGCGGTCCGCGCCCAGGGCGAACAAGGCAGCTGCCAGTGGCGGGAACGCCATGAGCATCAGGATCGCCGTAACAAGCGTGTTCCAAGTGAAGATGGGCATACGCCACATGGTCATCCCCGGTGCACGCATGCAGATGATGGTCGTGATGAAGTTGACCGCACCGAGGATGGTTCCGAAACCGGACAGTGCCAGACCGAAGACCCACAGGTCACCACCGACGCCGGGACTGAACGTGGTGTTGGACAACGGCGCATAAGCGAACCAGCCAAAGGACGCCGCACCCTGAGGGGTAATGAAGCCGGACACGGCGATGGTGGATCCAAAGAGGAAGAACCAGAAAGCCAGCGCATTCAGGCGGGGGAAGGCCACATCCGGGGCACCAATCTGCAGCGGCATGATGACGTTGGCGAATCCGGCAAACAGCGGCGTGGCGAACATCAGCAGCATCACAGTGCCGTGCATGGAGAACAGCTGGTTGTACTGCTCCTTGGTCTGCAGGACCTGCATGCCGGGCTCGAACAGTTCAGCACGTATCAACAGCGCCATAACGCCACCGAGGCAGAAGAACACGAAGGACGCAATCAGGTACATGTACCCGATGGTCTTGTGATCAGTGGAGGTGATCCAATTGACCACAATGCGTCCCTTGAGGCGCCGATCTACTGCCGGTGCGGCCATGGCGGCGGTCCCGCCCATTCTCTGATTGTTGGTCATTAAGTGCCGTCCTTTGTTCTGCCGGTTCCACAACATGCGAGTGTTGGTGAAGATATCGATTGCCTGCCAAAAAAAGTTGTCCAGGCTTCCAGCCTTTGGCCTTCATTCCGGTAAGGTTCTGCTGAAAATGAGGTCGTCCCCGGCTGGGCCATCACGCACCTCCCCCTGCCAGCCACCAGACGCAGGGCCTGGTCGGTGGACGGGGTGCTCGACCGTTTGATTGCCGGCACGGATAAGGGCGCGGGTTACCTGCACGTTCGTGCTGGTCCAGGCGCGGAAGGTGCTGTTCAGGATGATGGCCTTCTGGATGTCGAAAGCGTTGGGCCGGGCGCCGGGGACGACGACGGTCATACTCTTTCCTTCTCTTTCCGTTACGGAGAGTGCACTGGCACGTCCGCCCGTGAGTCGTGCGGTCAGGCAGTTATGAATGCGGACGTTTCATCCAGGCGACGAATGTCGGAAGCGCTGAGCCTCAGCGTGGTAGCTGCCATCAGGTGGGGCAATTGCTCGATCGTGCGGGCGCTGGCAATGGGGGCTGCAACGTTATTTCGTGTCAGGAGCCAGGCCAGAGACGCGGTGGCGATGGTCGTGTCCCGTTGTCGGGCGATGTCCTCAAGGGCGGAGATGACCCGCAGGCCAGCGTCGCTGAAGTAGGTTCCTGCCATGTCTTCTCGTGGGCTTCCGATCAGGTCTTGTTGGGTCCTGTACTTGCCGGTGAGAAAACCGCTGGCCAGTGACCAGTATGGAATGACACCGAGGCCGTAGTCGGCAGCAACGTCCGCAAGGCCGTTTTCGAAAGCTGCCCGGTGCACCAGGTTGTAGTGCGGTTGCAGTGCTACCGGACGGGCGTAGCCGTTTTCGTCCGCAACCCGTATCCATTCGCGTGCCCGGTCAGCGCTGTAGTTGGAGATCCCGATGTGACGGACTTTTCCGGCGATGACGAGATCATCGAAGGCCGCGACCGTCTCCTCCAACGCGGTCGCTTCGTCATCAAAATGGGCGTAGTACAGGTCTATGTAGTCGGTCTGGAGACGGCGCAGGGAAGCGTCAGCCGCGGCCTTGATGTTTCGCCTGGAGAGTCCGGGGAAATCGGGGTGCTGGCTGACTTTTGTTCCAATGATGAGTTCTGACCTGTTGCGACGGCTGGCCATCCAGTCTCCGATGATGGCTTCAGACTCACCACCGGCATTTCCTCCCACCCATGCGGAGTAACTGTCCGCGGTGTCGATGAAGTTCCCGCCCGCGGCTGTGTACGCGTCGAGGACAGACTTGGACTCTAATTCGTCCGACGTCCACCCGAACGTGTTTCCGCCCAAGGCCAGCGGGAAGATCGTCAGGTCTGAATGTCCGATGGTATTCATGGGAATCCTATGCTGTCGTGGGTGTGGTTAGTCGGAGAGTTCGTCGATCAGTTTGATGTTGTCCGGTATCAGGACGGGACTTACGTTCGAGATGCCCTGGCCGTCGGCGCTTTCGTCCTGGCGCCGGTCGAAGGCCGATCGCTGATGCGGGCGGCGTCGTCGTCCTTCCGGGCGGCCTGCCCGCACCCGTCGCCGTCGCCGTCGGTGGAACACACGCTTTGATGTTCAACCGAGGCTCGTCGTCGTGGTGGTTATGCCGTGACCCTTCCTGCGCTGATTGGGCTACGCAGTTGTTTCCATATTTGTGGTGCATGCGCAGGTCAGGACACCGCATGCTTGCTGCTCATCTTGCCGACGGGATCGGCTGGGAGTCCTCCACACGATCGCGTTGCCCGGCGACGTAAGCGCAGGCATGATTTTTTAGGAGATGTCCGGCGGTGGAGGCGTTCCCCGCGTCCAAGGCGTCCATTATGGCGTCATGTTCTTCTACGCAGGCGGACAGGTCCACGCCTGGCTGGCCTGCCCCGATCAGGGTGAGCATCTCTATTCCGACAGCATTCCATGCCCGGGTCAATGCCGCGTTATTCGCACTGTCCACGATGCTGCGGTGAAACTGAGTGCTGTGGAAACAGAGTGCAGCAAGATCTCCGTCCAGGAGGGCTGCGCGCATCCCGCCCAATGAGCTTCGAAGCTGCGCAGTATTGCCCTTCAACTGCGGCGCGGCCAACTGTCCGGCTATGTCCTCCAGGGCAGCTCGTATTATGTGGGCCTGACGAATCTCTTCACTATCGATCCTGCGGACACGGCAACCTTTGTTGGGCGCAGACTCGATAAACCCCATGGCAGAAAGTTCTCGCAGCGCTTCCCTCACCGGCGTTTGGCTGGTCCCCAACGTCCGGGCTACTTCCACTTCCGTAAGCCGCTGTCCTGGAACGTAGGTGCCGTCGACAATCCCGGCGGTGATATGTTCGCGGATTCTCACCCGAAGAGGAACCGCAAGGTAAGGGGCAGATTGGCCCCCCGAAGCCATCTGCAGCACCTCCGCAGAGGGCCAGTCCGTAGGGGTTCTCATATTTCCTCACTTATTAGATGAGCCTAACCATCCATGATTATACATTATCGATTATCTATAATCCTTTATACACCATCAACTAAGGAGACAGGCTATGCCCGAAAAGGACCTTCGCCGCCCGGCCGTGGTCGCAGTGACCCTTGCTCTAGTCATGGATCTTCTCGATACGACCGTCGTCAATGTTGCGGTGCCAACCATGCAAGTGGAATTCGGCACCGGACCCGGGATCGCCCAGTGGGTTGTAACTGCCTATCTGCTGGCCATTGCAGTGGCAATGCCGATGAGTAGCTGGATTAGCCGGCGGCTGGGGCAGGGCCGCGCCTTTTATGTCGCCCTGGGCTTGTTCTCGGCCTCATCGGCCCTCACGGGCCTGGCCTGGTCGTTGCCTGCGCTCATTGTCTTCCGGGCGATGCAGGGACTCGGCGGGGGGATCCTTCTTCCGGCGGGTATGGCACTTCTTTTTGCAGCATTTCCCGCCGCCGAGCGAGGCAAGGCTTCGGCTCTCATAGCTGTTCCGGCATCGCTGGCGCCCGTGCTCGGCCCGCTGATCGGAGGCTGGTTTGTGCAGGACGTCAGTTGGCGTTGGGTGTTTGCGCTCAACGTCCCGGTTGCGGTGGTCGCCATGCTGGCTGGAAAGCCTCTGCTTCGTCTTCGGACCAGGGATGATAGAGCTGCATTCGACGCGGTTGGTTTTCTTGCCGTCTCAGCCGGTCTTGTACTGCTTGTTTTTGGACTTTCAGGGGCAGAGAACGCCGACGGCAGCCTTCCTGTCCCCGCAGTAATGGCAGCCTCACTGGTGCTCTTGACCATGTTCACAGTGAGGCAGCTGCGCCGACACAGCCCCCTGATTAACGTGCGCTTGCTCGGACGACAGGAACTCTGGAGCAGCAATCTTGTCTTTCTGCTGACCTCATTGTCTTACGGCGGGCTGCTCTTCATCCTTCCGATGTATCTTCAAGGTCTGCGAGGCATGTCTCCCTTCTCAAGTGGGCTGGTTACGTCGTTGCATGCGGTCGGCATTCTGCTGGCCAGTCCCTTCTCCACACGACTCACACGCCGCTGGGGACTGACAGCTCCGCTGGTAGCCGGGCTCGGCATCATAACTGCCGGCACAGCCGGGCTGGCTTTGACAGACGTGGGCGGCCCACTGTGGGTGACGGCGGGCCTGATACTGGTAGCCGGTGCTGGGTTTGGGGCAACGATTATCCCATTGCAGACTGCAACGGTTTCCGGGCTCGATGGTCCCGAGCTATCGGACGGATCGACCGTGGTCAATATGGCCCGGCTAATCGGCATGGCCCTTGGCGTTGCCACCGCAGCTGCTGTCCTCAACGCATTGACGGGCAACGTCACCCCAGGTGCAGGCTTCGCCGGTGGCTTTTTTCTCGTGTCGGCGGCTGCAGCCCTGGCGATCATCCCAAGCCTCCTGTTCGAGGAACCGGGATCGGCTTCGCAAGGTGCAGCACACGCTCGGCAAGGAGCTTGAAGCAAACGGAATGGCAGCAATGCCGAGGGTTTCAGGCATGTGCTGTCGGTAAGAATGAGCTGCCGTGGGTGGGTGGCTAAAACCGCCTCATACTCGGGAGCGACAGCCAGCACAAGTATTTGTACGTCAACAAGCAATTAAGGGACTTGCTGCCACAGAAAGCCCTACCACGGCTGGGGGCTGTGCCCCGTCTCTGGGAGCCGCCTCGCGGTGAGCGAGAGTCTTCTGGATCTAGCTCAGCAGGCGCCCGCTTGAACCGCGCACCACGAGCTCCGTCTCCACGCTGACAGACCCTACCGGGGCTTCATGGCCCAACAGCATATCAAGCAGGATCAACACCGACCGGGTTCCGCATTCGCGCAGTGATGAGCGGATAGTCGTCAGGGCAGGCGTGGTGAAGTCCGCTCCGAAGATGTCGTCGAAACCGATGACGCTGATTTGGTCTGGGACCCGCGTGCCGCCGGCCTGGAGCTCCTGCATGAGACCGATCGCCACTAGATCGTTGTAGGCGATTACTGCCGTCGCACCGCTGTTGAGGACTTCTCGGGCGACCCGCCGACCGCCAATTACTGTTGGCTCGGTGGACTCGACACGGACGGCCCGGAGCTTGGACCAGTCGCACGCCGCCTTGACGCCCTCCCAGCGCCGCGCCGTCATCCACGACTGGCTGGGTCCGGCGACGTAAGCAAGTTCCCTGTGGCCGTTAGCCGCCAGGCTGCGAACGGCCTCACCGATGCCTTTGGTGACATCAGGCACCACGCAAGGAACGCCTCTGATTTCACGGTTAACAACCGCCACCGGTTTGCCCGCAGCCAAGGAACGGATCTGGTCGTCGTCCATACGCGGGCTGGCCAGAATCAGGCAGTCCACGGTGCTCAACAGGCGGCGAGCTGCGGTAACCTCGGTCTCCCGCGATTCGGAAGATTCCGCAAGAACGAGAGTGTAATCCCTAGCTGCCCCGGTGGTCTCAGCCCCACGGATGATATCGAAGAACGTGGGGTTGGTGATATCCGCGACGATCAGGCCGATAGTGTTCGTCCTGCCCGTGGGAAGCGCCCGCGCATACGAGTTCGCGTGGTAGTTCAACTTCGCCGCAGCGTCCTCAACGATCTTCTGGGTTTTCGCGCTGACCCTCCCCGGCTTCGTAAGGGCCCGAGAGACTGTGGAGGGGTTGACGCCCGCCAGCTTGGCGATGTCATATATAGTGGCGCTGGCCTTCTCCCTGGGGCCACGCCTAGCAGGGACAGATTCTGCTTGGGAGATGGACGCGTCAGTCACTGCTTCATCTTAGACGGGCTTGGCACCAAAACCTCTGGGTTGCCATCACTGTCGGCAGCGACGGCTTGTATTCGTCCTGTGGAGCCTCTCTGGCGGGGTGGTGAACACCGGTATCCGTAAATCTAACTTCTTCCAGCGGTAGGACTCACAAGTACTCACATCGAAACGGATGACGAGGTGCCAAGCTTTCCTGGTGACCGGATTCCTCCGCTCTGCAGTCAAGGAACCTTCCGCCATTCCGTTCTCAGCGTGTAGTCACTGCACCCGGTTCACCCCCATTGAAGATTCTCGTCGCCTAGCCCTGCATCCCTCCACCGGTTCCCCAGAATTCCTTGACCTTCTTTGCGATGGATCACCGAGGGTGGTCACTGCCACCCAAGAAACCCCACACCGGACCTGGGTCATTAGAAACGAACTAATAGACCCTCGTTGTAGACGTCGTGGTTCATCTCGGGCGTCGCCCGCTGTACTGCCCAGGAAGGTAGGTTGATGTGGGAGAGACAGGTTTACGGAAGGGTGCTTATCGGCGCGCACCTTGTCAGGTATTCCCTGGCACGCGGGTCCTCACGTTGCAGGGGTCTCGTGTTGTGGGTGGTCTGGCGAGGTTGTCAGTCTTCGTTTTGGCGGGCGATGAAGGCAGCCATTCCCGGGACGGTGAATTGTATGGATCCGTATTCCGGTGCGTAGATGACGCCTTTAGCGATGAGCCGGGACCGGATGACCGCGAGCTTGCCGGTTGATTTCCCGAGTCGTTCGGCGATTTCTCCTGCTGCGGAGGGCTGGTCGCCGTCCTGGGCCATGGCCCTGAGGTACAGGCGTTCTGCGTTAGTGGCGCGCTGCCAACGGGCTTCGAAGAAGCCATGGTCGAGGTCACTGGTGCCCAACCGTACAGCTAGTTGGGCGTCCTCGCCGCTGATGACCTTTTCTGAGGCAGCTTCCCAAGCGGAGCGCCCGTAAACCTGGAGGAAGAAGGGGTAGCCGTTGGCTGCCGACAGGAGTAGTGACAGTGCATCCGGTGTCAGCGACGCTCCGAGCCTATTGATGGGCAGGGCGAGTGCTTCGGTCGCGGCTTCGTTGTTGACTTGGCCGATGGTTCGGTAGAGGAAGAGTCTCTCCCCATAGGTTCTTGCTTCGGAGATCTTGCCGGGAAGGTTGGGCAAGCCCGCGCCGATGATGTAGAAGGGCCAGCCGCGCTGGCCTGCGAGGTGCTGGATTGAGAGGAGCACGGTCAACAACTCTTCATCCAGGTCCTGCATTTCATCGATGAACAGACCGAACCCGGCGCGGGCTTTCCGCATAGCTAGGGAGACGTCCTCGACCAGTTCCTCGAGGTCGATGTCAAGATTGCCGGAGTCCGCGCGTCCTTGTTGCTTGGTCGTGACGGAAGCCGAAAGGCCGGTCACTCCGAGACTGGCAGAGATATTGCCGATGCTGGCCATGGCGCCCTGCAGGAAGTTCCAAGCGGGTTTGCCGCGAAGCCTACGGGTGCCCATGTCCAGTTCACGGGCGAGTTTTGCCCGGGTGGCCGTCTTGCCGGCCTCTCCGGGTTGGGCTTCGATCTGGATGACCAGCCAGTCGTTGCGACGGGCGTGTTCGGCGAAGACGTTGAGCAGGACGGTCTTACCGACACCCCGAAGGCCGGAAAGCACCATGCCTCTATCCCCCACGGTGTTGGACTTTGACCTGGCGACCAGCAGGTCGAAAGCATCAATCTCACCGTCGCGACCCACAAGCTCGGGCGGCCGGACGCCCGAGCCCGGGTTGAAGGGATTCATAGCTGGGTCCATGCGACCAAGGATAACCACTTATAACGACTTATAACAAGATTTGTTATAAGTCGTTATCTTTGGTTAGCGATCTTGGCGTGGAACTTGCCGGACGTTCACCGGACCTTCGTCCACTTGGGTGTCCTGCCACTACGGCCGGTTAATAGGGCCACAGCCTGTGGCGCTATTGGGGAGCTCTCTCCTGCGTGCGAGATGCTGCAGCCAGGGAGAACACGTTTGCTGCCGGCAGTTAAGGGCGACTCACTGCTGCAGGTCTCGAACGTCCGGGAACCAGCCCGCGGGGGCTTTGCGGGGTTCGAGGTGTTCGGGCTCGCGGTGTTCTTTCATATCGCAGTTGTAGAACGGGCCCTGCGGATCAAGGAGCACCCGCATGTGGTGGTCTGCGTGGTCCTTCCACCAGACGCTCATGCCGGTCGCTGGATCCAGTCGCAGATGCTCCCATGAGCGCCACAGGGCCGCTACACGCGAGACGGCCTCCGGATGGAAATACCACTCGACGCACCACTTGGCTGACTTTCCCGTGACGCTGCGGACATAGGTGGGGAGCAGCTGCTCATGGAGGAACTCTTCGGCCGAGCCGTAGACGAGCTCCGGTTCTTTCTCTGCACCCTGGTCAGATTTAGCCGGGGCCGGGGTGTCCGTGTCGTAGAGGTCAAAATCAGTTGCCATGAGTGCGGACCCTTTCTACTTCGTGACCCAGGGATTGGCTGCCGGTGCGGCCGGGACTGGGACAGGGGGTTCTTCGGGGCGAGGGCTGTACTTCTTGATGGATGCTTCCACCGTTTCCTTGTGGGGGCCGGTGTACCAGGGCATGGTGCGGACGAGTGTGGCGGGTGCTCCGGAGGCGAGGACGACGGCGCGGCCACGGTCCAGTTCTGCGAGGTTGGACACGTCGAAGATGCGTTCCTTGCTCTCTTGACGGGAGCGGCTGGAACCGGATTTGCCTGAGGAAGCGGAGACGTTGATGTAGCTGTAGTCTCCGATCAGGTCCGAGAGTGCCCGGAGGAAGCCTTCTTCTGCCACGCCGCCACCGTAGACCTTCACGTTCGCCGCTGACCAGATTTTCCGCATGTTTGCTTCTCCCCACAGTTCCACGCCCTGGGACCAAGACTGCAGGATGCCCATGACAATCAGGCCCTTGGAGCCATAGTGGCTGAACTGGTCCGGCAGTCCGGCCCAGCGGACGACGTTGGCCAACTCATCCAGAGCGAACAGTGCGGGCTTGGGGAGCCGGCCGCCGCTGCGCTCTGCACGTTCTTCCATGGCTTCTGCAATGGCCACGGTCAGGGCTGTGGTGAGCGGTGCGGCGGAGCCGGCACCTTCCTTGGAGAGAATGTAGATCGTCTCCTGAGACGCGGCGAAAGCATGCGGGTTGAACTGGCGGCGGGCATCCGTGGCCACCGTTGCCCCACCAATGGGGGCGACCCACCGCAGGGTATTCCGGCTCTTGAGGCATTGGATCATCTTCTCGGCCGTACCGAAGATGCCGTCTCGCTGCTTGTCGGCCAGCTCCAGTGTGGATTCAAGGCCCTTGTACTGCAGCTCGTAATCGTGCTGTTTCAGGATGTTGATCGGTTCCCGGTTTACCTGTTCGGTGACCCAGATGTAGACCTGCGTAATGGGCAGCTCCCCGAGCGCGGCGGCGAGGAAGTACGAGGACAGAATGTCTTCGGCCTTGGGATCGAAGTAGGCGTCGGGCTTGGACCCGGGCACGCGGGAACCGACCGAGAAGTGCTGGGTGAGCTTGTACGCCTTCTCCTCGTCGGTGACGTAGGAGAGCGGGTTCCACCACCAGTCCGGTTCTTCCTGGGCGATCTTCTGCGGATCGAACACCCACACCGGGGCCGTGGCCTCGCGGACGCCACGAGTGCCGTCCACGACGTCGCGCTTGTTCGACGTCGAGACAACCGCCCCGGGGGCGTCCAAAATGGCGGGCATGACCCGTGAGGTCGACTTACCGGTACGGGGACCCCAGATGTCGAGGGACAGGTCTTCCCAGGACTGGATGAACTTCTGCCCGGTGGCGACGACTTTGCCGACCACGATGCCGGGAGTGTCCGTGACGCCCAGGCGCTCGGCGGTCGTTTTCGCTCCCTTTTCCGAGAACGCGGCCAGTGACTTACCCCGTCCAAGGTACCGGGCGGCCTTATCGACGCGGGCGCGCTTGGACGCACCCTTCCTCCAAGCCACGAGCACAACAATGGTCAGTGCCAGCACCACACCGGCCAGCACGCAGACCACAACCGTGGCTTCTGTGGGCCACGGGACGCGGCCCTTGGCGAGGCCCGCGATCAGATCAATCGGGTGGGCGGGTGGTGCGTCGATGCCCGCCATCCAGGATCCTAGGTGCAGGGCGGCGTAGGTGCCGCCGCCGAAGATGACGATGAAGCCGATGGCCAGCCAGACCAGCAGGGCATCGCCCATCCCCATTCCTTTGCGGTTTGGCGCGCTCACAGGGTGCCTCCTTCAATCGGTAGGACCGGGGCCGCCGGTTCCAGCAGGGTTTCAGGGGCGGAGTGCCATTTGCCGTCGGTGTCGTTGACGCCTTCGGGGCCCTTCTCCAAGGAGGTGAGTCCGACCTGGACGGGGATCCCGGGACGGCCGCCGACCTTGATGAGGAACTTTCCCCGGCCCGGAGGTTCGACGTCGACGCCGCGTGAGTCCCACGCGGGCGGGTCCTGCCAGCCGATGAGTTTCTGCTGTTCCTGTCGGGACAGCGGAATGGCTGAGGTCAGCAATGG
This sequence comes from Arthrobacter sp. DualSoilB13, assembly GCF_055389195.1. Taxonomy (NCBI): domain Bacteria; kingdom Bacillati; phylum Actinomycetota; class Actinomycetes; order Micrococcales; family Micrococcaceae; genus Arthrobacter; species Arthrobacter sp. DualSoilB13. Next base: position 70,122 of record NZ_AP035867.1, read on the forward strand.
CATCTCTGAGGCCGGGAGGCCGCCGCAGATGACCATGCCGGAGCGTTCGACGAAGCCGCGGGCTTTCATCCTGTCCTCTTCTGCCGGCAGTGCCAGCAGGTCGGACATGGTGTGGGAAATCATGATCTGCCCGACACCCACCGAACGGTTCAACCGGGTAAGCGCGTCCACACGGTCCACCATGCCCTTACCGGCCCGCAGCGCACGCCACAGCTCGTCCAGAACCACAAAGTAGTTCCGTCGCGGTTCCAAACCTGCATCGGCGAGGGCGTTGGCGACGTTGACCGTGCCGAAGCCGTAGGACCAGCACGCCAGAAGGATGGCGGCCTGTAGGTCCGTTTCGGTCTCGTCAATGCTGGAGACGTCGAAGACCACGGCACGGTCGCGCTTCATGGGCTGGCTGGTTTGGCGGGAGAAGATTTCTCCCAGCTTCCCACCACCGGTCAATCCCAGCAGGGTTGCCTCCAAGGCCCGGGTTTCCTGCAGGTAGATGTTCATGTCGCCTCGGTCCAGGGCGACCTGCCGCAGCTCGTCAGGTGCGGAGACGATGACATCCAGCAGGTCCTTCAACACCGGCACACCGTCGAAACGGTCATCGAGGACCCGCAAGGCCCGGTCCAGGATGGTTTGTTCCTGGTCGGTGGGCGGGTTGTTCCGGCTGATCGTGATCAGCGAGACCACCATGGTCAGGCGGCGTCCGTGCGCGTCGGCCCGGACGCGCGCTGCGTCTTCAGGGTGGCCGTTTTCTTCAAGGAGCTGGGCGGCTTCAACAGCCTGACCCGGGTCAAGGATGTTCAGGTACCCGACACCACGACCAAGCCGGATGACCTGCCCGCCGAGTGCCCTGACGGCTTTGACGTGCTCGCCTTTGAGGTCACCAAGGATCAGCGGGTGAACTCCTTGTGCGGAGAGTCCGATGAACATCCGCCGGACGACGGTGGACTTCCCCAGCCCGGGCTTGCCCAGGATGAACGCGGACGGGTTGGAAATCAGGCGTGCGCGCTGGAACCAGCTGATCGGGTCGCAGCAGACCGTGGCCTGTGTTTCCTCGTGGCGGCCCAGCGGGACACCGATCATGGGCGAGGACGCCCCGGAGGAGAACGGCCACAGACCGCAGACCTGAACCGTCGTTCCCCGGTACTGCTTCACGGTAGGGACGAGCTGGGCCATGCCCCCTCCGCGACCGGGCCAGCCACGGGCACCCGGACCGGCAGGGCGGGGCTGCTTCTCAGCCTTTTTCGGCGCAGCCTTGGCCGGAGCAGTGCTGTGCTTCGAGGAGCGGGTGAAGAGTTTCGGGAGGGCCATTACAGAGCGTCCTTAATCTCGGACGGGACCATGCTGTGCTCGGGCAGCACCAGGCCCAGAGGCAGGGATCCGGCGAACACCGTGTCCTGTGAGCCGTAAGCGGGACGCAGCAACAGCCTGGCGCTACCGGAACTCTGTTCCACAGCAGCCACAGCGTCTGGAAGGCGTTCCCGGTCGGTCACGGTGGCCGTGACGACCACACCGAAGTTCACCAAGCCGGCACCTTGGGCTTCTTCCTGCGCGGTCTGTTGCGCTGACCGGGCATCAACCAAGGCACGGGCTGATGGCCGGTTTCCGGAAGTGATACGGACGTTGGCGTTGTTCTGGTCCTGTTCGACCACGGCAGCGGCGCGGGCCGAATCCATCGGACGGTACAGCAACGAGACGCGTTTGCGGTCAACGTCCCCGTGCGGGGCCAGCAACCGGGACAGTACCGAAGAATTCACTGATCCACGCGGGGCACCGGTCATGGTCCACGAAACTGAGAACGCGGAATCGTGCCGGTAGCTCTCCCAGTTGGACTGGTGTGCGGTGGGGCCCACCTCGCCCCAGGTCAGGGACACCGGGGACCCGGCAGCATGGGCTTCATCGATGATCAGCGCTGCGGGAGGATCGTAGGCGACACGCACGACCTCACAGAGTTCCTGCGCTGTCGTCGGACGGGCGATCCCGGCACCCGTGGACTGCAGCCGTGCCGATAAGCCGGGGATCCGGGAGGCAAGGTCACGGGCGACTTCTTCCGGGGTCCGCTTCTTCGCCCCTGTACGGATAGCGGCCTTGAACGTCAACGACACCCAAGCACGGACCGTGGCTGATCCTTCCGGGTAGGTGGCCACAACTTCGTTCAGCATTTCCCGGGCGAACTCAGGTGCTTCCGGGTCGATATTCATCAGCACTTCGTTCCGGAGCCGATACCCCGAGTCCGGGGCCGTTTCCACGGTCACGGCTGCGGAGTCCAGCCCTGCCTCATCGGAGAGCCCGGCGAGCCAGCCGCCCCAGTTCGCCACCCACGCATCGACCTGCTCAGGGTCCACCAAGGAGGCCCCATCGGGTTCGGTGGAAAAGATCACGGTGAAGTGACTCGTGGTGGGCACGTGCAGCATGGCGAAGGGACGCTTGTAAGAGTCGGTGAATTCGTACAGGGTGGACTTCGCAGCCAAGCCCGGAAGCTGGTACATGCCCCACGGCGTTACGCCGAGCGGGCCTGAACGGTAAAGATTCGTGCCCGAGGACAGGGAGACTTTGAAGGCCAAACGGGTGCCGGCGCGGTCAACGATGGACTGGCCATGCTTGTCCTTGACTGTCAGCAGCAAGGCGCTGACACCGGCAAAGGCAAGAACGCCCAGGCCAACGAAAAGGCCCCAAATAGCGAAGCTGATAATGCCCGCCAACAAACCTGCGAACACGATGGCGGTGCCGATGGCACCGAGGTTGGCCAGCCCGGCTGAGCGCGGGACGCGCCAGTTGCCGTAAGACGGTTCTTTGTATTCGGTGTTAATTGCTGCCACTGGGGCCCTCCCCGGTTGAATCCTGCGCGGTCTTTTCGATTGCCTGTGACGTCGCGGACGCCACCTTTACTCCTGTAGCTACAGCCGGGCCAGCCGCCGCTGCTCCCCCACTGGCTCCCGCCGCGGCTGCACCGCCACCAGTTGCCGCTCCTGCGGTTCCTGCCGTGCCTGCCTTTGCAGCTGCAGCAGTTCCAGCAGCTCCACCTGGACCCGTAGTGCCAGGGGTCGATTGCGCGCCCCCTCCTCGTGGGCCGGATGTTCCATCACTGCCCTTTGGCGAACTGCCGGTATGCGTGCTCTGGGTGCTCGACGTGCTTGTTGACGATGAAGGGGTCGGGGAAGCGTTGCCCCTGCCACTGCCTCCACGGCCAAGGGAGACGGCCCCTGTGGCAATGGCACCGACGGCTGCTCCTGCCCCGGCGCCTCCGCCGGAGGCTACGGCTCCGACCATGGGGGTAACGAAGCGCATCAAAGCGGGTAGCGCGAACAGCGCCACGACCATCAAAGTGAACCCGGTGATGGATTGAATCAGTGCGTTTTTGCCGTCTCCGTTGCCCATGAGTAGGAACGCGACCGAGTACACGATTGCGGCGGCTGGTTTGTAGAGGATGAAGGCGATGGTCCAGCCCACGGCCTTCTGGAACCACTGCCTACCCATCTCCGTGTTCGTGAACGCGGCCGTGGTGGGCAGAATGCCCGCAAGGATCACCAGCATGCCACTGCGTACCACCATGAGCACGACCTGGACGAGAGATGCGATCAGCCCAATCAGCCCCAGAACGATCAGGATGAAGACTCCGACGCCGGTCTGGTTTGTCATCACCAGGATCTTCAGGGATTCGGCGAATCCTTGCCCGTTGGTGGAACGGTTGATGACGGCCACCGAGAAGGCATCGGCGGCAATCACCAGAATGGAGATGACACCCAAACCTAGGCCGGACACTAGCGTCAGCGTCAGCAGTGACCGGAGTAGATCCTTCAGCGGAGCCCCGCGCTGTTCCCAAATCAGCCTGATGCCACCAAGAATGACAGCGAGGACTGCAAGAGCGAGAGTCCACGGCATCAGTTCACTGTTGACCACAGAAACAACCGGGCTTGGGGTTCCGTCCTGACTGGCCAGATTCACAGTGGGCATCGAGACCCAGAAGGTGGACAGTGTTGTCACCATCTGGCTCATGCCCTCCATGATGGCTTTGGCAAGATTGTTGATGGCGTCATCTGTTATCCCTGCAACAACTTCACCGGCACCTTCCTTGGCTTTGCAGGCCAAGTCCCAGATTTCGCATGCCATGTCAGACCCCAGCCCAAGGGATAAATGAACTCAAGTCACTGATCTGTCGGACCGTTCCTCCGCCGGCAGCTGGCATGTCCAGTTTCCAGTCGCCGTCCTCCCAGAGCAGTGATGTTGAGAGGGCGCCGTGTCCGCCATCGGCGGTCTTGAAAGCCAACTCCACGACTGCTGCTGTTGGCGTGTACGAGTGCATGATGAACCCGGCGATTTGGAGCTTGGGTGAGCTTCCACCGCCGACGTCCTTGCCTTCATTGATGGCTTTTACCGCTTTGTCCCGAGTCGGGCTGTCGGCAGCAAGTTCCAGGTAAACCTGTTTTGCGGAGCCGTTGAATGAAGCAGCCCAGATGTTCGCCGTGGCGTAGAGAGCACCCGTAGGCGACTGCGCAAAGCATGACCTCAGACCGTCCTTGCCCACCGTGCCGGGACCAGCCGTTGACGGATCGGCCGGAACGGCCATGGTTCCCACCAGCTCCCATTTGGACTTGGGCGCCGTGCCGAGTGCAGTTTCCTGGCTGGAAGGAAGCCCGCAGACGCTCTTGCCCGGGTCGGCGGTACCGCTGGGTCTTGCTGTGGCCGCGGTGGATGAGTCAGCGGGGGCTGGTTGGGCGTTTCCCTGTCCTTTGGGGATCAGGAAGATCACGACTGCTGCTGCGATCAGCGCGACCACCAGCGCGGCAGCAACGATGAAACCGGGTTTGGTGAACGGATTGCTTTCGGTGGTGCTCTCAGTTGACTGGCTCAAGGGTGAACCTCCCGTAGTTGGTGCTGGCTTAGACGAAGGCGCGGACGATACCTGCGGCACCGGTGATGATGATGCAGCCCAGCAGGACCCAGCCAAGCTTGGCCAAGGACTGGCCGCCCTCGCCGCGCTGGAGCTGGATGACCATGGTGATGCCAACGATGATGACGCCGAGAACACCCAGGACGAGGCCGATACCGGAGGCCCAGTTCAGGACGGTGAGCAGGCCGCCGGCTTCGGCAGGAACGACCGGCGTGGGGTTGGGAATGGTGCTGGTGGTGATTGCAGTGATCGAGTTCATGATGACTGGCCTTTCAGTGGTTGGTGCTTGGGTTGGTTTCGGCAATTAGGGCGGTTACGTCGGTGATGAAGCGTTGATATTCGCGGGCCGTTGGTGTGGCGGTGGAGTCTCCGTGCCTCCACGCCTCGACCCAGGGCAGGGTCCAAAGACGGGGCGCTCCCCCGCCGACGATGGCCGCGAAGTCGCGGAGCGCTTTGGGTGTCTTTCCCGGCGCGTCCGCGAGGACAGCGAGGCCGAGCAGCTCAACAGCAGGTGCGGCACCCGATGCCCATTGCGTCAGCGCGCTTTGAGCCGTGGTGAGGCCGCGCATGTCCGCCCGGCAGACCAGCAACACGCGGGGCTTGCTGCCGTCCTGCAGGACAGGCCAGCAGTGCCCAGTGGGGCGTGCCCCGTTGAGCAGATCAGCGGTGCGACTCTCACCGGCCCCGCCATGGCTGCCGACGACCCACAGGGCGGCGGTGCCGGTGATGGTGCGGCTTGCCAGACGATCTGCTGTGTCGGGTTCGACCATGCCCTTGAGCGGTGTGCTGATCACGGCAGCCGGCGGGACGTGCACGTCAGGTGTTTCTTCTTCGATGCCCTCGTCCGGGCTGGTGATCCAGGGGTTCAGTGACAGTTGCATGGTTCCTCCTTTCTTCAGTTCCGTGTGGATGGGTTAGAAGCCTTTGGCGACGGCGGCCGCTGCGGCCAACCATGCCCGCTGCGTGGCGGGCTGGAGAGCTTCGTAGCGGATGGGGCCGTTGACCATGGCGGGATCATAAGGAATGCGGACGACGGCCCGGACGAACGGCTCAAAGCCATCCGCAATCCGCTGGGCTTCGGCTTTCGCACGTTTCAGGGCGTCCCCGGTCATGCTGCGCTTGGCATCGGTGGATTCAGAGACGATCACGACGGCGTTGCGTGCCAGATCAGCGTCGTGGCCACCACGCGATTCCAGTGTCTGCAACGTCAACCGTGCAGCTTCGGCACGGTCCTCGATGGCAGTGACGGGAACGACGAGCTGGTTGGTGTGGTCGATCATCCGCCGCCAGTTCGCCGCCCGGGCGGTGTTACCGGAATCCATGACCACCAGCCGGTAGTAGCGGGTCAGGACCTGGTGGGCGATGTCCACTTCCTCAGCGGTGACTTCATGGTCGCCCTCTTCGTTCTCGTCCGAGCGCAGCACATCGAACTTGTCGGCCGTTTGGTGATGCACAAACTTGGCGATCTCTGCCGCGTTCGTGGACGGGGAGAGCAATTCCGTGGAGGAATCAATCAGGTCCAGGACACTGCGGTTATGCGCGCCCTTTTCCGTGCGCCAGCCCAGGGTGCCCTGAGATTCGTTGTTGTCCCAGGCGACTGTGGCTGCTCCGCTGTAGCGGGCAAGAATGGCCGAGAGCATCACGACCGTGGGCGTCTTGTTGGCCCCGCCCTTGCGGTTGACCACGGCAATGGTCCGGGGGCCGGGCCAGTGCTGGGACACGGTGCGGATATCCTCGCGCTCTGCAAGTTCCTCGGGGGAAGGATCCATACGGAATCCAAGGCGGGTAAGGCTTCCCCGCCAACCCTTCGTAGCCGGTTCCAGCACTGGTGCGCTGACCAGGAAGGAGGTTTCCTTCAAGCTACGCCGCGTCAGTGGAGCCTGCGACGCTCCTGCAGCTGCCTGCGGCACTTCTGCCTCGGTGATCCGCTGTCCGTTCGGGCTGATGTCCTCAGACGCAGGCCTGGAGGTAGCGTCCGCCGCCGTGTCGGGATCAACAGGGGCGGGCGGCCACGACTGGCGTTCCACTGCTGCAGCAGTCTCTTCGACCGGGGCAGGCTGCGCGGGAACGGCTACAGGTTCAGGAGCGGCCATCGGGACTGTCTCAATGACGGCCGGGGCTACGGTCTCGGGCGTGGTCGCCGGAGCCTGCGCGCGGCGCCGGGCCGGGCGGGGTTCGTAGGAGACGGATTCGATCCTGTTGTCCGGGTGCACGATCAGCTCGCCGTGCCCTTCGGGATCCTCGATCTGGACCCGTACCGGACGTTTCAGCGTCTGCGCTTCGCCCACGACCAGTGCCAGGGCGTTGTTGCGGAGATCCTGCAGGGAATCCCCGTCGGGGACGACGCGGGAGTTACCGGCAACGACGACCTCAGCGGTTCCGTTGTCGCGGACGATGGCCTTGATACTTGGGAAGGCCAGGACCTCGGTTGGTGTAGTACCCATGAACTTTCTTCCTTTACGTGTAAGAGGTGGAGGTACGGCGCTTAGGACGTTGGTGGTGTCAGTCGGTTGACCTTCCACGGAGCGTCCCTGCCCGTGCGGAGCAGCTGCAGCGTGTAAGTCCCGGCGTTGGTCGGGACCGTAGCTGTGACGCCGTAGCCGTTGGATTCATCGACGGTCAGCTTGGCCGGGCCAGTGACCCGGCTCGCTGGGATGTTGGCCGGGTCCACTGCCGAGTAGTCGGCGGTGGCCTGCGGGGTGAGCCAGCGGGCAAGATCGTTGGCCCACTGTTGTTCCGCGACCTTGGGACGGGCGAAGTCGGCCATGGCCTTCTGCGCGACGTCCACGGCCTGATCCTTGCTGGCCTGATCCCAGGCAATGCCAATAGTCGCAGGGACGGTCCCACCCGGTGCCTGCGGGCCGCTGTCGACGCTCAGGGAGACCGGCGCCGAAGGGGTGGCCGTTGTCTCTGCCGGTGCTGGCGTGGTGTTCGAGGCCGGTGCGCATCCGGCGCACAGCAGGGCTGCTGCTGCAATGAGGGCCAGGGGCTTTTTCACTTCTTCTCCTCTTGGTTGGGCAGATACAGGAACGCGGACGGGACACTGCTGCTGACAGTGCGGGTGTAGTAGTTGTGGTCATCCGGGGGCGGGTTGCCGTTGTAGCCCTCTTCGACGTAGGTCCCGTCGTCCTTGACTTCCTTGACCACGGCCACGTGGCCGTATTGCGGGTCCGCTCCCCCGGTGCCCGGTGAGTACCAAACCACTGCACCGACGCGGGGTGTCTTGCCGGAGGGCCAGCCCTTGGCGTCCCAGCCGGCCTTCCACGTCAGGGCCGAGCCGAGGCCTTGACCGTCCGGGCGGAAGTTGCCGTTGAGGAACTTGAACGGTGCGCTGGTCGAACCCATCTGCTGGTTGACCCGCCAGAGGGCGAAGTCGACGCATTCGCGGTAGAACATGCCCAAAGGTGATGCGGCTGAGCCTGTCCCGACCTGCATCCAGGTAGGAGAGTCTTTCCAGGGGTAGTCATCCCCGGCCCCGGACTTGCCCGGGATCCCGCAGTCGCCGCCTTCGACGGAGAACTTGCCGTCCGAGAGCGCCTGGACGATCTTCACCGCCTCGGGCCAGTACTTCTGGTAGTGGTAAGGGTCTGCGTTGCGCTGGACCTTGTTCCCGGCAATGGTCGGTTCCAACTGCTCCCAGCCCGGTACGGCCTGCAGCGCCTTGATGAAGTTCGTGGCACTGATGGTCGGGTCCATGCGGTCCGTGTAGGAGCCCCACGCGCCGTTGTCCCGCTGCTGGAACAACCCTCGGGAGTCCGGGCCGGGACCGTCGCCGTAGTCCAGGACACGAAGACCTGACTCCCCCAGGGCCACCATGATGCTGATCGTCTGGCCCTTCACGGAGAGGTTCAGCGCTTTACCGGCCCCCATGACAGCGGCGGCGTTCTTCAACTGTTCCGCGGAATACCCCTCGACTTTCGTGTTGCCGTCCACGACAACGGAGACAGGTCCACAGTCAGCTGCAGCCGGCTTAGTGGGGGTTAGCAGCAGTAATGAAGCCATCAGGAGACTTAGAAGCAGGACGGGAACAGCTAGGAACGATACCGATCCAAGCTGTTTCCCCTCGCTCATGAGTGACCGCCGGCCACAAGAACCGACTCTGTAATGGAATCGGACCTGATCGATTGCTTCCTGAGGTCGTACTTCAAAGAAGCATCAGGATGCTTCACATCTAGGCGACGGACGGCTGGACGTCGGCTGGCCGGCTGTCGGCGCTCATCATCGTGCGACTCCTGCGTGTAGAGCAGCGACAGCTTCTGCAATTGTGTTCCTCTCTATGGCCTGCCAAGTTCAAAGTCACCCAGCGCATGAGTCCAGGCCGGCTTCGCACGTGACCTATCCCTAAGTTACACACTTAAGATATATAATTTAGTACTTTAAATAGTAAATCACGATAGGAAATTGTCCACTTGAAGAAAGGTTCGGCACAATGGGTTCCATGCCTAAGACCGTGCGCCCAGCAGATCCAGCCTGGTCCGACGATCTTGATGCAGCTGCGATCGCATATGGGACCCCAGTGCGCATGCAGATCATGAGACACCTTCGCGTCTCGGGGCCTCTAATGCGTTATCAACTGGAGCAGGCTACGGGCATCAAGCAGCCACTCCTGGTCCAGAGCCTCAATAAGCTCGAAGCGACGGGAGTCGTTCTTGTGAACCTCCCACGTGAAGAGCGATCTACCCGGGCGCTGACCTATACTCTCGACCAGTCCCGCGCGGACCACCTCTTGAGCTTGATGGCGGGGTATGTCCGTGCCCAGGAGCCATGACGCCCGCCTGCCCCCAATGTCAGGCGGACAGCACCCTTGTCTGGCATGACGTTTAGGTCCGAACCGCATGGTTCGTAGATGCAGGTCCATATCCATCCATCGCCCTATCTTCACGCGTGTGTCACACATGTGTGAGTACTGCTAAGACGATAGCAGCGCAATGAGGACAGGCCAACTGCTGTTGGGGCGTGGCGCCTAAACGCCTTCGTCCAGGATTTTCGCGATAGCCTTCAAGGCTTCTGGATCGACTGGGCCAAGCGCTCTGACTGCGAAGTTCCTAACCTCGGCTCGCCTCATACTGCGAATGAGCTCCAGCTCTGCTTCCACTCGCTCAGGGAGCTTGCCGCCCTCCTGGAGAAGGTACTCCGGGTCCACGTCGAAAACCGCAGCTATGGCGCGGAGTGCTTCCTCGGGGACTACCTGTTCCTTTCCCGATTTCAGGAGAGACCATCGAGTACGCGAGAGGTAATATCCAGCCTTCTGGGCCCCGTCGCGAATGGCGGGGTAATCGAAAGGTTTCCCTGTATCCGAAACGATAACGTCCAGGAGGAGATTGATCTTCCGAGCGAGCGTTTCCGCACGCTGGATGCCGGCCGCCCGATGCGGCGAGAGATCAAAATCGCTCAACTGATCCAGCTCCAATTGTTCGCTCCGGTAAAACATCCGAAGGTGACGAGTCCTATAAGCGCACCGACCAGAGCCTCGCCCCACGTATGCTCACGAAGGGCGGTTCGACTGAACAGCATCATCGGTGATAGTACCAAGAGCCACGCAAATGGTGGACCGAAAACGTCCGTTGCCCATAGGACGCTGAAGGTCAGAACTGAAACGTGCGCTGATGCGTTCAGCCGTCGTCGCGCGAGATCGAGGCACGCGTTGCCCGCTACTAGTCCGATGACTGTGGCCGGAATGGGCTGGGGAGCGTCGAGCAGGATGCACGCAACAGCTCCGGCAATGGTCAGTAGAGCTACGATCTTCGTCCGCAGGTTCGTCGGCCAGCCCAATATCTGTGCCAGGGAAGCGAATCTTTTGTACGCGAGCCCCGGGATCGCGATGATTCCCACTGCAAGGAGCAGAACCCCGAGGATGCCAATGCCGCCCTTTATGCCTGCCAGTATGACGACCACCAGCAGGACCGGGGCAGGAGTGAAAATTTTTGAGAAACTAGTTGCCCACAGGGGCCGGTACAGTGATCGGACCTGGTTCTGCAATTGATGCCTCAATATCGTCTAGAAACTTGCTTTCATCAGCGGATAGAAGGTCGGGATTTTCAACCCTTATGTCGTCAACGAAGATGATCCACCGGTACAACTGTTCCTTGGTGGAACGCGGGTGCAGACTGAGTGCTGCGGCTTCCCTTGCTCGCTGTCCTGCGTCAGTCTCTAGGAGCCTAGTGACAATTGGCTGGAGCCTTTCAATGGCGTCACGCCGTCTTACACGGGCGGTTGTCTGCTGCCGGGCACGCTGATAGGCCGGAAGCGCAAAGCCGATAGAGAAGCCCACGAGAGTGAGGGCGATCAGAGATCTATAACCGACGTAGAGCACCTCCGGCTGATGAGCGACTGACTTTGTCGCTTCTTGGGCAACTAGAAGTAGTTTGATGGCCACGGCCATGACTCCGACGAAACACGACGCCGCAATTATGTCGAAGCCGATCCGGAACGATTCTGATTCCCCGACACGAGTGCGACGCAGGCACTCGACTCCTGTGTAAGCGGTGATCAATCCGATCCAGGCGAAAAACAGGCCCTGGTACCAGGCGATGGACGGATCCGCAGCAAAAACATCAGTGAAGTTTGTAGCGGAGCCGGGCGTGTGAGCGGCCAGGAGCAGGGCAGCCTGGGCGCCCGCCAATGCCACCCCGGCCAGCACCAAGAGGCGCCATCGTGCGCGAGATGCCCCTGTGGCTGCAACAACCAGACGGCTTAGTTCCGTCATGCCGAGCCCCAGAACGACATGCACGACGAGGTTCAAAACGTTCCTGTTGCCCAGCCAGTAATCCACGCTGGTGTAGACAGCGTCGATGTTGAGAGTGGTGCCAGTCGCGACCAAGATCATGGCCGTGAGGATTCCAGGCTTCCATCCGAAACGCAGCCCTACGATCCGAGTCAGCACTACAGCCCACAAGACAAGGGAGGGGAGCAGTTGTAGAAGGCTCATCCAAAGACTTTCTCAAAGTTGCTGGCTGGAGTTGGGGCCCCTTGCATGACAAAGCTTGAAAGCAAGTACGCCACTTCTTCCGCGGCCTTCTCAAGTTCGTTCCATCGCGGGGAACGGGCCAGCATGCGCTTTATACCCCTTTGCCCCCCGAGATGTTTGAAGACCGAGGGCATTGGCGATACGAGCCCTTCACAGCCTTGATGCCTCAAGAGAATGTGTCCGAACTCGTGGCAGATGACGTGCATGCGAAGCAGCTTTGGATGACTCTCTGGAACAAGAATGTGGGACTTCATATCTGTCTCTAGCCACAGGCCGGATAACCCCGGCAAGGTATCGCTAGGAACCAGGCTGATCTTGATGGGCTTGCCGTGCGCGTGTTCCACGGCGGCCAGGAGGTCATCAAAAGAAACCATCTCTGGCAACTGAAGATGATGAACGGCGGTGCTGGGCGTTCGATGCGGGCACTCCAGGTTGCTGTCTCGGTCCCAACTTCTTCGCATTAAGTACTCCACTACAACAAGCTCACACATGTTTCACGCATGTGTGAGTAGACTACTTACCGTACGCAAGATCATGTCACGGCGGGCCCTCAGGCCCTGTCCACATATACCAGCAATACGGAGGCGGCGCTTGTCATGCAGAAGGGTGATCTGGGAGATATGGTGAGTGCCGGACCCGCACCTACCGACTCCGCCAATGCTGCTGCCAGGCCATCCGTAGCGTCCAGCGGGTATGCAGGGAGCATCCGCACCCAGACTCGGCAGGATCCTAGAGGGCGACACGCGGAGCCGTTTTCTGTAAACAAATCCCCAGATGGGACTCTGCGCGGTGCTAGGTTCGATTCAGTCGATAGCTGTAAACAGAAATCCGATCGACTGCACGTGGCACCAACGATGAACCAGCTACAACCCCTGGTTGTGCGAGATTCAAAGGACCTGACAAATGAGCGCAGTAATCAATCGTGGAGGCGGTCGCCCCAGCAAGGGCCTCCGCAAATACATTGGCTTCCGCACGCCGGCCAAGACCGCGGAGGACGTTCACATGATCGCCGCCGCAAAAGGCATGACTGTCACCGACTATGTTGCCTCTGCAGTCGACCGATCCTTGCGCGAAGATTTGGCCTTGCTCGGTCAGTTCACTCAGCAGGATGAACTCCCGATCCGTATGGCCTCATAGATACAAGGAAGGCCCGCCATAAGCGGGCCTTCGAAGCTGAAGATTCACGATCCGGATAGCTTGCCGGCAGACAGATCGTAAATCGTATGGAAGTCCTTGACAGGCCTTCATTTGTGCAACAAAACCGATCTGGCAGGATCGGCCCTTCGTCATTCCCTGAACAGGAACAAAATCATCGTACAACAGCACGCTCTCTTGCTGCCAGCAGCCGACGCTACTGGCGTGTCTCAGGAGCCATCCCAGACCTCCAACGCCGCTCAGGCGTGGGCTGCGCTGACGCCTCTTCTCGCAGGTCAACCCCGCATCCGCCTCTCCCGGGACGGCGGTAAGACCTATCCCCAGAAGCACGAACGCGCCCTGACTGAGACCCTCCCCACTTTCCCTGCGGCCGTCCGGATCTTCGGCAAAGACGGCAGCTGCTCCGCCATCTTCCTTGACTTCGACTCGTCGATTGCGGGCATCGACTGGGTGGAAGCCGACGTGAAGTCTCTTCAAACATGGCTGCAGAACTGTGGGGCTCGGTGGATTGAAGATCAGTCGCCGAATGGCGGACGACACGTATACATACCACTGGAAAAACGGATTGCCTTTTCTGAAGCACGAGATGTTGTCGAGGCATTAGGCACCCGTTACCGCACATTGGACAAGACGCCGCACCAGAACATGCTTCACGGTTGTATGCGGACCCCTGGGTCACCGCACAAGCGTGGCGGCTACCAGGAACTCTCCATGAGCCTCAGCATGGCCTACGACGTTGCGAAACGCCCAAACAAGGAACAAATATGGGCAAGAATTCGCGCAGACCTAAAGGACGAAATCGCTGGCGTACGAGGGCTGAGACTGGAGCACCCACTGTCGGCAGACAACGAAGCCTATGAAGTGCCGCAAGCGGCCGGGCGAATGTCCAGACCTATGCAGCAGATGGCGCTATCGGGCCTATACGACGCGAACCGGTACGCATCAGATTCAGAGGCACGCCAGGCTGTCCTGACCGCTGCGGCCGCTGCTGGCATGAAACTCATCGATGTAGAACGGCGGGTCCTTCAGGGTGTTTGGCCCGGGCTTGCGTCTTTCTATGCCCGCTACCCCTCCAGCCACAGACTTCCCTCTCTGAAGCGGGACTGGAAAAACGCGATCACCTACTTACGAAAAAACCAGACCAACAGTAAAGGGAATAACAATGCGCGTAAATCCCCCACAAGCAAGCCAAATACACAGCCCCCTCTAGGAACCGCGTCTCATCTAGATGCCGCCAGCGAGCACCGCTACCTGCGGACTTGGGAAAACGCGCTGCGACTAAGGGAGCCCGCTTACGCTAGCTCCCGCACCGGCCTGGCTCGGCGGATGGTTCTAAGAGCTCTCGGAGCAGCCGCTCACATGACCGCTTCTCGTTTTGTTGAGTTCGGTGATCGTTCAATCGCTGTTGCGACAGGTCTTGACCACACAACCGTGGGCTCCCACCTGCGGGCTCTGCGGTCTGAAAAGGATCCTCTAGTGACCTTGGTGGAGCGCGGCCGAGGGACTAAGGGCGACTTATACATGTTGACAATTCCTGAAGGCCTTCGGCCAGGTGCCGAAGATTTGTCCTGGCGAAAGGGGAAGATGCATGCGCTCAGACCCGTCTTCAGGGAGCTGGGCCTGCCTGCAGCATTTGTTTACGAAGCACTGGAGCGCATTCCCGGTTTGACCACCACGGAGTTGGTGGGTCAGACAAAACTGTCCAGGACGGCCGTGAGCGAAAGTCTGGAGACCTTGGCAGCCTGGAACATGGTGTCAAGGAATGGTGGAAGATCCTGGACAGTCATCGCTTCGACGTCCCTCCACGAACTTGCTGAATACTTTGGAGTTCTCGAGTCTGTGGCCGGCCAGCTTCAGAGGTACCGCATCGAGCGGGTCATCTGGCGGGAGTGGCTTTCGAAAAATGTGAATACGGTAGCGGAACTCCTATCCCCCACCGAAGATTACCCCTGGGAAGCCTATGAAGGACCACCTGACGAATGGACCCTCGCTGATATGGCGTTCACCAGAGCGATGTGACCCTGAGCGGGAGGATCACAGGTTCGGGACGACGAGACCGTTAGCAAATGGAGACAAGGCCGTTTGTTTGTAAAGGTCGTGTAGCTCCATCTGAGGAGGATTACCTCGATCGGTTCCATCGTTGATGTGCTGCTTGGCGTGACATTCCAGTTTCTGCGCCTATATCGGCCCATGTCAGACCAGAGTCTCGTGCAGCGTCGACAGCCTCGTCAAGACGGGCAGCTGCCCGGTCATAACTGCGAGCCGCCATCTGCAGTGCCCAGGTCTGTACGTGTTTCTGCCATTCGCTCATGATGGATTCTTCTACTGATAAGGGGGGTATAGCCGGTGATCCGATCAGTGCTTTTGCCCGGTATCTCGCCATGTCGGTACTGCCCGCGCCAAGGACACGTTGCCACTGTCTACCAGTCCAGCCGCATTCGCAGCTACCTTGCCAACCTGCAGCTGCGCTTTCCGCCACCAGTTCATAGCCCGGCCTGTGCGGGTCTCGTTTGTGTCGGCCAGTGATTCCTTGGACGCTGATCGTCCCGTCATGTTGGTGGCTGGACCCCAGCCGACCATCGTTTAAAAGGACTCCAAGTCGTCCGCAGTGGAATCCGTCTCCTAGATCCCATTCCATGCGGTGTCCTATCTGTCAGGTTTTGTTGACGATCCCCCATTTTACGGGCCCAGGCGCTTCAGGCTTTCCGCGGATTACTCCGTGCCATCACTTGTTCGCCCGGAAGCGGCGCAACTAACGCCTTGGCTTCGAGCGCCTTAGAAACTCAGGAGTAGTTAATGCGACTACCATTAAATAATTATGTCATGACAGAAAGATTGATAGATGCCACTCAGGCCTTGTGTACTTCTGCCTCAGCCCGGAAGGCTCTGCCGCCAATTGGGCGAACCGGGTCGCTTGCCCAGAAGTCGGATGCCTGCTCCCCCACGAATCTCACGCCATGTCCCGCCGGGCGAAGCGATAATGCGCTAAAAAATAATTATGTCATGACAGAAAGATTGGTAGATGTATTGATGGATTGCGAGATGTATTGATTGCTTGATAGATTGATGTCTGGATCGAATGATTGATTGAAGGATGTATTGACTGATCTTCATCAATACCCGGGAGGCTTTGGATGACCAGTATGAGAGTTACGGCTATAGGTAACCGCAAGGGCGGCGTGGGCAAGACGTCAGTGACACTGGGGCTGGCTACAGGCCTGCGTCTAATTGGAAAGCGCGTGCTGGTAATCGACCTCGACCCTCAATCGAACGTCACGGAAGCACTTGAAGGGGCTGGGGAGTTTGACGTGTTCGATGTGCTGTACGGGGGAGAAGCTGGGACACTCGGGCAAGCCATCACCCAAACTACATGGCCGGGTATTGATCTGATCCCAAGTTCTGAGTCCCTGGCACGACTTGAATCGGAAGCTCTCTTGACGCCCGAGATGCGGCTCAAGACTGCAGCATATGGGGCGGACGAGCTTCAACAATACGACCATATCCTCATAGATCTTCCACCGGCCCTCGGGCGACTGACGTTGAACGGACTCATTTGGGCGGATCGTGTACTTGCCGTCACTGAACCAGCAGCGTTCTCTGTGAAGGGCGTGACGGAGTTCCTCGACACAGTGAAGAAGGTCAGGTCACTTCCGCACTTGAATCCTCAGCTGGAATTCCTGGGCATCATCATCAATAAGACGAGTTCACCCCTCACTTCCGAACACTCCTTCCAAATAGGAGAGCTGGAGGATACCTACGGCACCGACGTAAGAGAGCCTCATCTTCCTCTCCGTACGGCGATGCAGGACTCCGTCAGTACACGCTCGCCACTCACAAAGCTAGCCGGCCGGGGAGCGGCGATCATGACCGAGAAATTTGTTGCGCATGCACGCTACCTGGATGGGGTGAATTAATCATGGCTTTGGATCGCAAATCATCAATCCGCAAAGCACCAGCCGCCGACGTTGTGGACGTTCTGACATCCGCGGAGAAGCGCACTGTAACCGTGGAACCGGGGCAGGCTACCCAGGCCACCGCTGCGAACGCACAAGTCCAAGAGGAACCGGCACCCCCAACTGGCCTCGAACCGAGGCGTCCTGGTCCAGGAAGACCGAGAAGTAAGCGCCGCATGGAGCCCTTCTCATCAAAGATTGAAATTGGCCTTCGCGATGAATTGGATGCCTACTCGATGAGATACGGCATCACCATTACAGACTTACTGGACGAAGCCTTACGGGAGAGACTCCGCCGCAATTAAATCTGTCTGGACATAATTATTCCTGACGCCACTCTCTTACGTGGATCCGCTCACCTCGGACATCGGACAGGAGTCCTGTGACAGGCGACTAAGGGGAATCCCCGCTAGCGTGACTTTCGAAGCAGAAGAGGCACCAGGGGGAGTAGTCCATGGCGGGACGTAAGAAACAAATCGATGGCCAGCTGAGCTTTGAGGCTCTGTGGGCGGCACCGGAGGAGGACCGTGATGAACAAGTACGGCAGGCAGGCTCAGGAAGCCTGGAAGACAGCGAGCCCAACCCAGTACAGCCAGATTCAGAACCCGGACGAGTTCTTCACGAATCTGGGGGAGCAGGCACAGGAACAAGTGGACGAGCTGCAGGTCAAGCTGGCCGGCCCGGACCCGAAAGGGGAGGGATTCCTGGAGAAGGTAGGCCGGTTGAACGCGGCACGGAACCAAGCCGAGGAGATCGTCCGGTACGAACTGCTGTCGCCCCCGGAGGCGGAGGACGAGGAGGAGGAGTACGAGAACCCGAGCATCAAAGAGCACCTGGAGTTTATGGCCGAAGTGCAACACCTTCGGGAACAGCTCTAGACTCGTCCGACAGGTTTCGTCCTTCGTCTCAGGAGGACTTGGCGCCGTCTGGGGCCCGGAGCCGCATCAGGGCCAACCTTGAAGCCCTCGAACTACTCCAAACGCTGCAGACCGAGAACCGGCCAGCCACGGACACTGAAAAAACGGCTCTGGCACGGTGGGGGAGTTGGGGAGCGCAAGGCGTCTTCCAAATCTTCGATAAGGCCCGGGAAGAATACGCCGGGGACCGCGAACACCTGCGCAGCCTCCTGACCGAGGCCCAGTACGACGCAGCCCGCCGAACCACCATCAACGCCCACTACACCGACGCCGCCTACGTGCAGGCCATGTGGTCAGCCGTACAGGAACTTGGATTCGACGGCGGCACTGTACTGGAACCCGGATCTGGTGTCGGAACGTTCATCGGGTTCGCACCCGAGTCCGCTGAGATGACCGGCGTCGAGCTGGACCCGACAACGGCCGCCATCTCCCAAGCCCTCTACCCCGACGCGACGGTCCGGGCCGAGTCCTTCGCGGACACCAAACTGCCCACCGGTCACTTCGATCTGGCCATCGGCAACGTGCCCTTCGCCAACGTGACCTTGCACGATCCCCGCCACAACGCAGGCGGCCACTCGATCCACAACCACTTCATCCTCAAATCCCTGGAACTGACCCGCCCGGGCGGCATGGTGGCCGTACTGACGTCCAGCTTCACCCTGGACGGCACGAACCCCGCCGCGCGCAGGGAAATGAACCAGCTGGCCGATCTCGTGGGGGCTGTGCGCCTGCCCACCGGCTCACACCGCAAAGCAGCTGGCACCGACGCCATGACCGATCTGCTGATCTTCCGCCGCAGGGAACCCGGGCAGGAACGGGCCTCCACGCTCTGGGAGACCGTGACCGCGCGCAGGATCGACGGGACCATCACCCGCCTGAACTCCTACTTCGATGAGCACCCCGAGCGTTTGCTGGGTGAGCTACACGTGGCCCATGGCATGTACGGGGCCGAAACCCTGCAACTGACCACCGATGACCTCTCGGGCGTCCCGGACCGCCTGGAAACGGCGTTGGCCGACGTCGTGGCCGAGGCCAGGTCCGCAGGACTGGTCATCACCGAACGCACCGCAGAGCAGGACCGCCAGCGCGCCGCCTACGTCCCGGCAGCAGCCACGGAATGGGAAGGCCACATCAGCGCCAGTGACAACGGCTTCACCGTTGTCGAAAACGGCTCGCACACCGAACTCGCCGTCCCGAAAACCCAGGCCGCTGAACTACGCGCCCTTCTGGGGCTCAGGGACGCCGGCCGCAGGCTCCTTACCGCAGAAGCCGACAGCCGCGACGAAACCGCCGACATCGACACGCTCCGCGACGAACTAAAGGCCGCGTACAGCCAGTACGTCGACACCTACGGGCCGATCAACCGCTTCACCCTCCGACCCACAGGACGCGTCGATGAAGAGACGCAGGAACCCATCCAGGCCCGCAGCACACCCAGGGCCGTGTCCATCCTTGGCCGTGACCCGTTCGGGCCTCTGGTCAAGGCACTGGAGAACTTCGACGAAGCCACCCAGACAGCTACCCCGGCTGCGCTGCTGTCCAGCCGCCAAGTCCAACCCCGCCGCCCCGTCCTTGGCGTGGACACCGCCGAAGAAGCCCTCACCGTCACCCTCGACACAGTAGGTGAAGTTGATTTGGACTACGCCGCATCTTTGTTGGGCATCAGCCCAGAAGAAACGCGCGCGGCCATGGGAGAGAACATCTACCAAGTCCCCGGTCCCGACGAAACCTTCCAGACCCGCGCCGAATATCTCTCCGGAAACGTGCGCGAGAAGCTGGAAATCGCCCAAGCCGCCGCGCTGACTGATGAGCGGTTCAAGGCCAACGTTCACGCTCTGACCGAGGCCGTGCCCGAACCGCTGCGGATGGACGAAGTGGAAGCACGCCTTGGGGCTGTGTGGATCGACGCCGGAACCCATCAGGAGTTCGTCCGTGAAATCCTCAACGACCCCTACGCCAGCGTCTCGAACGCGGCCGGTTCGATGTGGGACGTCAGGGCCAACCGCCACACCCTCGCGGCCACAAGCAACTGGGGCACCCAACGGATGCCGGCCTCCGACATCCTCAAACAGGTTCTCGAACAACGGCCCGTGCGCGTCACCGACGAAGGCGACGACAAGCGCCGGGTCCTGAATCCCACCGAAACCGCAGCAGCGCAGGAGAAAGCGCAGCTGCTGCAGGAGCGGTTCAGCGAATGGGTGTGGGAAGAACCCGAACGCGCGAACCGACTCATCGACGAATACAACCGCCGCTTCAACTCCATCGTGCTCCGGGACTACAGCACCGAGGGGGAGCGGCTGACCCTGCCGGGCATGGCCAAGGACTTCTCCCCGCGCCCGCACCAGCGTGCGGCCGTGGCGCGGATGCTCTCCGAACCAGCTGTTGGCCTGTTCCACCAGGTCGGTGCCGGAAAGACCGCTGAGATGGTCATGGGCGTGATGGAACTACGCCGACTGGGTATGGTCAACAAGCCCGCCGTCATCGTTCCGAACCACATGCTGGAGCAGTTCGCCCGCGAATGGCTCCAGGTCTACCCTCAGGCCCGCATCCTCGCTGCCTCATCAGCTGATCTTGCCGGTGACAAACGCCGGCAGTTCGTTGCCCGTGCGGCCGCGAACCAGTGGGATGCCGTGATCATGACCCGCACCGCCTTCCAGCGCGTGAGCCTCAGCGCGGAAGCCGAAGCCGCCTACCTGAGCACCGAAGTAGCTCAAGCACGTGCCGAACTGGAAGCAGTCAAAGACACCAGCCGCGACAACGGGCAGAACAATTCGAGCCTCATCAAGCGGCTGGAAAAGGCCGTCATGAGTCGGGAGGAGCGGCTGAAAGCCAAACTCGACACTCCTACCGATCCCGGGATCAGCTTCGAAGAGACCGGCATTGATTACCTCGTCGTGGACGAGCTGCACGACTACAAGAACCTGGAAACACCGTCCAACATCCCCGGTGCCGCCATCACCGGCTCCAACAGGGCGTCGGATCTTCACATGAAGACCGAATTTCTGCGCGAACGGGAAGGACGGCGCGTGATCACCGGTGCCACAGCAACACCGATCGCGAACTCCGTCACGGAAATGTACGTCATGCAGCGCTACCTGCGCCCGGACCTGCTCCAAGCAGCCGGGATCAAGGACTTTAACACCTGGGCCGCGACCTTCGGCCAGGTCGTTGAGGAAATGGAACTCTCCGTCGCCGGCGGTGACCGGTTCAAACTCAAGAGCCGTTTCGCGAAGTTCCAAAACGTCCCCGAACTGCTGAAGATGTTCCACACCTTCGCAGACGTCAAAACCGCCGAAGACCTCAAACTGCCGGTCCCGAAGTTGGCCGCACGTGACGGGGACGGGCTCCGGCAACCCAACATGCTCGCCGTCGAACCCAGCCCTGAACTGCGCGAGTACATCCAGGACATCGGCAACCGCGTCGACGCCATCCAAGGCCGCCTCGTGCCCTCCGAGGAAGACAACATGCTCAAAGTCTCCTCGGACGGCCGTAAAGCCGCCCTGGACATGAGGCTCGTGGATCCCGCACTGTCCCAACGGGGACCCACCAAGATCAGCGCCACGGCCGATCTGCTGGCCAGCGTGTACGAAGAACACAAAGACCGCATCTACACCGACCCCTCAACCGGAGAACCAGAACCCGTCCCCGGTGCCCTGCAGCTGGTCTTCTGCGACTTCGGCACACCCTCGGAGAAGTGGAACGTCTACGGCGAACTCAAAGACCAGCTCCGCCGTAGGGGAGTGCCCGAACACATGGTCCGGTTCATCCACGAAGCCAAAAACGACAACGAGAAAGGCCGGCTGTTCGCAGCCGCCCGTTCCGGACAGATCGCAGTGCTGGTCGGCTCAACCTCAAAAATGGGTGTCGGCACGAACATTCAAAAACGTGCCGTGCACCTGGTGGACATGGACGCCCCGTGGCGGCCGGCCGACGTCGAGCAACGCCACGGCCGAATCCTGCGCCAAGGCAACCAGAACCCCGAGGTTCGCATCTCCCAGGTTGTCACCAAGGAATCCTTCGATTCCTTTATGTGGCAAGGACTGGAACGCAAATCCCGGTTCATCAACCAGATCATGCGCGGACGCCTGGACGTCCGGGAAATCGAAGACATCGGGGATAACACCCTGAACTTCGCCCAAGCCAAAGCCATCACCAGCGGCAACCCGCTGGCGCTCGAAAAGGCCGTCGCGGACCAAGAACTGGCCCGCCTGTCCCGCTTGGATCGTGCGTACAACCGCAACCTGGCCGCAGTGAACCACAGCAAGCGCGGCGAACAAGCCGCAGCCGACGCAGCAGCCCAAGACCTGCCACTGATCCACGCCGCCGTCGCAAGGACCGTAGACACTACCGCGGATGCCTTCAAAGCCACCATCGGAGGCCAGACCTTCGACAACAGGACCGACGCCGCCGAAGCCCTCCGCGGATGGGCCGGCAGACAAGGCCACCGGCTTATGAACCTCTACGGGTACGACGAGCTCGGTACCATCGCCACCCTCGGCGGCCACGAACTCCGCGCCAAACTCGTCCCCGGCCGGGACCTCGACCGCTCCACCGTAGAAGTCCGCATCGAAGGCGTACCCAGGGCAACCACCCAGATATCCCGCAAGGGCCTGCTCTCCGCAGACCTTGGCACCATCAGGCAACTCGAAAACAGAGTCTCCTCCCTGCCACGGCTCGCCGCCGACGTCGAGACACGACGCCAGGAAGCCCTCACCCGCATCGAACAAGCAGACAAGGCACTGGGAGAACCCTTCAAACACGCCGAAGCGCTCAAAGCCGCTCAGGCCAGCACGGCACGCATCGACCAGCTCATGGCCGACGCAGCAAAACCAGAGGAACCGCAGCGGCACGAATCTGATCCCGAAATCGACCCACGTCTGGAGAAGATGCAACGCCTCATGAACGCGTCATTCCCGCTACAACCGGGCTCCGCAGCCCCACGGGTCGGGGCAACGAAAGCCCATTTGCCGACAACGCCCCAGCAGCACCAGCAACGCACAGGGTACGAACGGTGAACCAGGCAAGGACATCGACGCTATGTGTCTCGGTACGACCTTCTTGGACTCTCGCGACGGTGAAAGCAGTCTCATCCAAACCGTCACGGACGCTTGCCAGGCGAACGGTGGCCTCGGTTACTACCTCTGCGAGGCCGGAAAGCTTGGGATGCGTTCGAGAGGTGGGCCCACCGCAATCGTTGTTCGTTCCCCCTGTGGGCCGGCCACCAGCCCTAGGTTAAATGAGAGCAGGAGTTCTTGGATAGCGTGGCGGCCCCAGCCGAGCAATACGAATGCACTTCCTTCGTTCAAGACCCTGCCCGTTATGACTCCGCCACCCTCCATCACGTGCCTGTACGCGAAGTCGTTGAAAAGTTGTGGTGCCCAGGAGAAGCCGTGCGCGAATCCGGAACACAGCTGCCACTGGGAGAAGAAGTCTGTCCCCCGTTGCTTATCCGTCAGCTGCAGAGCGGCAGTTCGGTTAAGAGCAGACTTCACCGCAGACCTTTTAATACCAAGGAAGGATGCACTGCTTAGGAGCGTGTCCATCTGAACTTTCAAATCCTCTGCTGCATTGTTCGCATCCTGCTGGACGTTGGTAGGAACCTTGGTGTTTCCTGCCAGATGCCGCAGATACTTACCCGCGTTGAAAAGTGAATCATGGGCGACACGTAGCGCACGCTCCTGGCGCCCGACGCGGCCAACCCCCGTCATTATCCACATACCGATGCAGGACAGCTCTACTGAGCCTCGCACAAGGGTTGGAATGCCAGCAGGGTGGAGGCACCCAAGCCCAGCCGCCAAATCGTATGCGGCGGAGAGGTCGTCTACCGCGGAGTCAAGCAGAGACCGAACGACAGCAGCGACCGATGAGCCCTCGGGCATCCCCTGCTCATCACCGGACAGCAAACTGTCCTTATGCGGTGCGTATGAAAGTTTGTTGGCTGACCGATCCTGTGTCTGCTGAAGCCATTCGCCCAGCTTGGCCCAGTCAGCCAATGCGGCATCCTCTTTGTTCAGCATCTCCAAAGTCTGTCAGAGCAGGCTTCGCGTAGGGCGAAGGCCTTGCGACGTCGATTCATGTTTCATCGCCGGTCAAATACGACCGTTTTTGACCATCGCAGGGAAGCTTGACCGCCTAAGCCGCTGAGACTTGGTCAAAACTCAGTGGCGATATCAAGGGTGGTCAGAAGGTATGGGGAGCGTTTCTGACTGTCGGCCGGGATACACCGCAGCCGAACGCCGTCGCCTTCCGTTGAGGGTGTCAGCATGGGTTGCAACAGCCAAGTACGGACAATAGGCGTGAGGCATGGGCGCGAAGGCGGGATATGGGTCCTGGTCAGCGAAGGCGATATTTATGCCACGGTCGACCTGACCGGACAGCAATCCAAGGAGCTGATCCAGGTCTTCGAGGCTCACCTTGCAAATCTGGTGTGAACGGCCTGCTTGACGGGCAACTGAGTATCATCGGCCGATCGTCGGATCGAGGCACGCCTATCGTCTATCTGTTGTCGCCAGCGCAGACGGGCAGCGTCATGGCGTAAGCCGCTTCTCAGCTCTGTGCACGATCCGCAGTAGTAGGTCGGCGAGGTGAATCACTTCGGCCGCTTCCATCGGGTCATCGAATTGGACCGTGCGATGACTAGTTGGATTCTTGTATGCGCCTATGGCGCCGGCGAAAAGACTAGCGGTGGCTTCGTTTTCTCCACCTTCAGCCGCGGTGTCTCTCAACAGCCCGTCCTTAGTATTAAAGGCTTTGCGCATGAGATGGACCCCGATGGTCTCATCGGGGAGCCCCGCTACACGCCTCACCTCAACCTCTACTGCTTTGAGCGCGGCGAAGCATGCAGTTTCGTAATCTCCCAGAGAGAAATTGCTGTGAGCGGACGACAGCAACGGGTCCAGTGGCCCGGCCAGTCTGTCAGCGGCCCATACTTTCGACATTGCCTTCGGATCGTGTGAGAGTTCCAGACCCGGCCCCGTCACTCGCTGCCAGCTCGACCCGGCTCCTGTACCCGGGCCAATCAGCCCATGAGACTCCAACCAGGCCCAGGCATCACTCAGCCGGTTCAACAGGATTGGCTCGTCGGGCTGTGTGTCATCCCTCATTGCCTCGGCAAAACCTCTGAAGGTGTTGTTGGCGCTCACGTTACCCGTGTCCAGCTTCCCCAGAAGCTTCAACGCCAGATCGGGTAACGGCAGGTTGCGGACGTCTTCGAAAGCGATCAGGGGGCGATACATAGGGCCAGCATAGGTGAAGGGCTGTCCAGCAGAATCAATCGGATCAGACCGTGGTGCTCGTGTTGAAGCGCGCTGGTTCCCGATGTCTCGAAATAGTAATGCATTCTGAGGCAGTGCTGCGTCTCGGGTCGGCAAGCCAGATACTCAGAATTTCCGCGAACCACGGGGTCTCGGCTAGTCGTCTCGCCGTGAAGCGTCTCAGTATCGGCAGGGGAGGGGGTTTCCGAGTGAGGGAACGCAAGGGGATCCCCTACCGGACGCTGCATCTTTGCGGCCATCGCAGCGCGCAAAACAAATCGACTCAGCTCCCCAGACCCAACTTCTCATGTCCGGGTCCCGTTCGGGAGCCACGACCAAGACGCCGCAACTACTTCAAACGCGCCTCCGCTATCCACATAAATCATGTAGTGTCGCATCTCCCATCGCCCGCCAGTGAACTTCGGCTCGGATGTCTTAAGTTCATTTACCCAAGCTGACTGTGCAACCTCGACTAAGGTGTCGTACGCTCCTTCAACATGCCACAACGTGCAATGGCTCTCAGCGCGAAACCTAAATGCCCGAACCTTTTCAAAGGAGATACCGGCACGAACAAGGACCCCATCTCGCTCAAATTCGTATCGCAACTCCGCCCCTCCACCTGCTGTCGGGTAAGCGAACGTTGGATCACTTTCAAAAGAGGTGGAGGGCGCCGGCAGGACGGCAAGTGCACGTTTTTCCATAGTGGGAGCCCATATTACTGGCCGGGAAAGAAATAACCCGCTGCTATCAAGTTGGTGCGCGCAAGCCTGCCGTCGCTGCTCGTGTCCTTCCACAGAATTTCGGGCCCGGCCAGAAGTGGATTCTGAATGCCCGGTAAGGATCCTTCACCGGACGGCGAACCGGAAGGGAGCCTGAGCCGCGTCATCAGCTTTCCTCAGGGATTCAACAACGTCTCGTCGAACCAGACATCTTCGTAGCCGGGTGCTAAGAGGAATCGCCACCCCGGAGGCAAAGCGAGATAGGGAAGGACTTCTGGACACCAGGTCGTCAGATGCTCGACGTGCAAGGGAACGAAGAAGTCGGGCGTGGTTCCGAGCTCTTCGCCGCGCCAAATGAACCAGCCACTGGTGCCAGTTGCGGCGGGATGCCTTAGACCATTGAGGGGAAGAAGATGCGACGACCGTACGTTTTCGGAAACTCCTACTGTCATTCCTTTCAAGGGTGGTGCCGGAACAGTCGCGAACCTGGTGGTCATCTGCATTTGGGCGGAAAGGATCGAATCTTGCATACAAGGAATCTTCGCCTATAAACGCAAACTACCTGCCCCTAAGCCGATCCTTCTGTGTGCGTCTGGTTACTCTCAGTTGTATGGATGTTCTGTATCAACCGAATGCAGCAGGCCTCGAAGCCTTGGACGAACTCGATCACGTCGACTGGAACCGACTGCACCACGCGTACGGAAAAGGCGCCGTTTCCCTGGAAGGCTCCAACGCGTCACTTAGCATTGCCGGCGACGTAGCGCGATCGTTGGCTGCGCTTCGAGACGACCCTTCCTTCGCAATCGGTGATGGGCTCTACTCCAACGTCTGCCACCAGGGCACGGTATATGAAGCAACCGCCTTTGCAGTTCCCTTTATCGCAGCAGTTGCCGCTGGTGATGTCCCAGACTCGATCCGCGTACCCTTGCTGGCGCTCTTGGGGGACATCTCTATCGGAGGAAGCTACGTGGCTCCGCACGGGTCTCACTCGGGTGCTTACGGAGATCAGGTAGGCGTCCTCGTCACTGAATCGCTCGCCACTTCCATGAGACGCTTCACAACGCTCCGAACGCCCGAGCTCGTGGCACTGGTCCAAGCGATCCGGTCGCTTCTTGATCACTCAACCGACGCACACCGCGAGGCGGTCGAGTCCGCAATCGACTCTGCACTCACGCTCGCTCAGCCGTAGAAGCGACCGTCCGTAAGCCGGTCCCTCTACGCCCATCCATGAAGGCGTATCCTGGACGCCGTCGCATCACGAACCCCGGCATGCACGTAAGACCCGCACGGTGATATGCACGATGACGGGGGGATAACAGCAACCTGTCGGCGCCCTGCATTCATCTCATCAATGGATCCTTTGATGGGAACCGAGAGTTGGAACTGGTTGGCGAATCTGACTCTCGGATTTCCGACATGAGGCTTGTCCCAACAATGTGTCTCACTAGGGTATTCTCAACATCACTCGTATTTGTCCTTTGATAAGACCCGGAGCAGTGATGGCACGCCTTGGATACGCCCGCGTCAGCCTGGCTGAACAAAACACCGATCTGCAGATCCGTGAACTGAAAGAAGCCGGGTGCGAGCGAATCTATAAAGACCAAGGAATCAGCGGGACCCGGGTCAGTCGACCGGAGCTGGACCGGATGCTGGACCGTCTCGGTCCAGGGGACGAAGTCGTGGTCTGGAAGCTGGACCGGCTGGGACGCAACACTCGCCACCTGCTCGAGCTATTAGATGACTTCAAGGCGCGAGGCATCAAGTTCCGTTCCCTAAGGGATGGCATCGCCACTGACCCGGCCAGCGAGGTCGGGGGAGCGATGGCCCAGGCGATGGTCACCATCATTTCCGCGTTCGCCCAGCTTGAACGAGACCAGCTTTCCGAGCGCACCAAGGCCGGAATGGCGGCTGCAGCTGCCAATGGAAGGAAAGCGGGACGCCGTGAGATCACTACAGACCACGAGAAGGTCAAGAGGGCACATGAACTGAAGGCTCGCGGCCTCAAGCCGACGGACATTGGAAAGATCATCGGAGCCAGCCGCGCGACCGTCTACCGATACCTAGGCATGGACTCTTGAGGCTACATATCTAGCTGTCCCGGAAGTTGTCTTTGTGACTGCCGTCCACAGCAGGTCATTTGGGACAACATCCGGGACGGAAATGTTACGCGAGGCCGGCTGCCGACGCACAGCCAATCACCGCCGCGTAGCGATCAAATCCACAGGGGAGCGGCCCGGTTCTAAGGAATTGGAACGGGCGTGGGTGTGGCGTTTAGAGCACGTTCTCCGGGTAGTTTCACGGCTGGTTAAGGCGGGAATGCAGAAGGACACCGAAACTGCGGGCATCTAGATGAACGTACTAGCTCCGAGTGGCCGGAGGATGGCCGATTAGTGGGCGGGGAGAGAAGGGAACGGCACTCCAGAGAAGACGCTGGCGCCCTCGCGCAGTCCGTGGATGAATCCGGCGACCGCTGCTCGTTCCCTGGCCGGCATCGCCTCGACCGACGAGAGAATCCACGCGACGTCCGGCGAGATGGTCTCGGCCTTGGGTCGCATCGTTGTGTCAGACGTGACAGGTCGAGTCACGGGTTCCGGACATGCAAAGGTGGCGATCAGTTCGGGGGAATCCATCGAGCCACCGTCCTCTAGCGCTCCTGCCCGCAGTTCGATCATGACTGCCGCAAGACGCCCGTCGATAGGGTCACGGAGACCTACCTCGGGTTTGTGGTCAACCTTCCAGGTGTCGCCCAGCATGCGTCCGAGGATGTCGCAGATCGCTTCGGAGAGTGCGAGTAACGCCAGCGACGGGGCGTAGAAGTCCTCGTTCGGAGTCCATACCTTTTCAGCCGCCAACTTTGCCCGGTGATGGTCGATTTCGACCTCGGGCGATGCCCGCAGTTCGCGCCACCATCGCTGGTGTGGGCGGCGCTCGTCAGTCCAGTCCTCGACCTCGACCGTCCCCTGCATCGCCCACCAGAGTTCGAGGAGGGCATCGGCGTCGAGTTCCAGCGCGTCGGCGTAGGTGCGGACCATGGCATCGGTCTTTGGCGGACGGTTACCGCTTTCGGCCATGGAGACAGCGGCAACGGACAGCTTGGGGCTGAAAAAGGCCGCGATGTCGGCCTGATTCTTTGACGACCGTTTTCGCACAGCCTGCAGTACTCGGCCGAAGGCTATGGCTGAACTGGTCCCAGATTTCACTTCACAAACTCCTCGTTAAGCATGTAACTTAGACTTAACAACACTTGAAATGTGTTAAACGTATCACGGGGCGCCCTATCGTTCCGCGAGTCCGACAGTCACCCCGCCACGAGAAAAGGATGTTGAACATGAACCGTAGGTCACCGATTGATCCCGCCACGAACCCAAGAGTCTTCGCCGACAAAGCTGAGCAGATGGCTCACGACTTGCATCGGACGGTGGAATCGCTCAAGGTGATCGCCGATGATCTCAAGGGTGCCTACGCCGTCGTATCCCCGGTAGTCGAATGGCTCAAGTCGAAGCAGGCCTACTCACCGACCAAGGTCCAGGTGGTGGTTTCGACTCTCCAGGTGGTGGTTTCGTCGAAGGGAACGCGGTAGAACCACCACACTGCCTTCCCTGAGGTCTGGCCGCCAGCGCCTTTTCTTGAAAGGTTGCCTGGGGCGGCGTGTTGGAATTGATCATGGACCGCACCACTTTAGAAGCAATTGGTTTCCAAGAATTTCACACCTTCTTGACCCTGGACCCGATGTCTCCGCCGCTAGGATACGGGGCGTACGTTGTTCTCCGTCCTTCTTCGGATGAGCCTCAATTTCTGATGGAGAGCCGAGGGGGACGTTTCAAAGGGCAGGACCGTACCGTGCGTCCCGCTGAGGCTCTCAGCCGCAACTGGGTTACGCATGCGCCTGTCCTCTATATAGGAGGTGCAGGCATGAAAGTCGGTCAGGGCACACATCTGCGTGGCCGCATAGATTCATATCGTCAATATGGCCATGGCCTCCCGAGGTCCCACGCCGGCGGTTGCCGTATCTGGCAACTGGCGGATTTCGAGGAACTCCTGATTACCTGGAAGGAGACGCCTGGAGTGCCAGGTCTAATTTTGGAACG
Source organism: Arthrobacter sp. DualSoilB13 (assembly GCF_055389195.1). Taxonomy (NCBI): domain Bacteria; kingdom Bacillati; phylum Actinomycetota; class Actinomycetes; order Micrococcales; family Micrococcaceae; genus Arthrobacter; species Arthrobacter sp. DualSoilB13. The sequence continues at coordinate 100,059 of NZ_AP035867.1, forward strand.
ACGTTTGAGAGAGATGTTTGCCGATGATCACGACGGAGCACGACCCTTTGCGAACGGACCTTTGAAAAGGAAGTAGTCCAAAACCTCAATCGATAACCAGGGCCATATTTTAGGCACATACTGGAGCCGTCCTTCCGGTGCTCCTGGATCACAGGGGTGTCTCACTTCCAATGAAGTGGGACTGGCAAGTGTGTAGCGTTTAGGGTCCCTTCGCCCATGGCCAGAACTCATGTAGCCATCTGGCGGGGGAGCTAGCGGGGACGCGTAGGATCGTCCCATGGGGACCAAAGGCACGACTAAATCATTCGCTGTTCTAGCAGGGTTGTTGGTGGCAGCGTTTTCGCTTTTTGCCGCACTATGGGTGAACGGGAACATCCCTTTGCCTGCGGCCGTAGCCACTTCATTTATTCTCGGTGTGGCAACGTTTATAGCAACCAGCAAAGGCACCGCTAGGAAATCCAACTAGCAGGTAGCATCGCGGTTCCTGGAGCGAGGCCAAAGCATACGCGTTCCGTACTGTCGGGACGCTGAGGCCGGGACATATCAGAAGTCGTTCCTTCGTGCCTGGAGGGCGAGTTGGCGCCCGAGGGATCCCCTTACCGGCATCTGCGGCATCGAACATCAGCAAGAAAGCCTCCGGCTAGCAATCGAATCCACGATGGGGAGTGTGTCGCGCTTCCAAGGATGTGGGACACCCGAGCTGACGTGAACTTCGCTCCAATCTAGTAGTTAAGTGTGTGTTTTACTCTTACTCTTGCAATTAAGATCTTAATTTGCTAATCTGTAGGTAGTTCAAGGCATTAACTACTTACAAGGAGATCATCATGACCGTTCCAACTGGCTACGACCCAAACATCCGTTTCTATGCCACGCGTTACCGCCAAGGGGGTCGACGGGTGTTCTCGCTAGATCTGTCGCTTACCCAAATAGCGGACCTTCTTCCTGCTCCCGATCCGCGGCACCCGGCGGAAGGAAACCGGCAGGTGAAGGAAGCTCACGCTCGGGCCTTTGGTGACTACATCAGGGAGAAGCCGGACTGGGTAGCCCCTGCCCTGGTTCTGCGGGCACCGGATATCTTTGAGTTCGAAGTGACACAAGAGATCAACGGAACCGAGTTTGGAATCATTTCCTTCCCGACTATGGCTAGGACCGATCTGCGGATTTTGGATGGACAGCATCGAACCCTCGGCATTCATCTCGCTATTGCGGGCATCGCGGCAGACCTGGAGAAAGCGCGTAGCGCCCTTTCCGGAGCGAAGAAGAACGGTGCTGAGACGGGCGTCATCGCCCAGTTTGAGAGCAAAATCCAATCGCTCAATGATCAGCGCCAACGCCTCTCCCGTGATCGAACCTCACTCCAGATCTTCATTGAAGACGACCAGATGGCCTACAAGCAGATGTTTTTCGACATCGCGGACAACGCCCTAGGGATCACATCCTCAGTGAAGGCCCGGTTTGATAGCCGCAAAGTTGTTAACCGCGCTCTTGAGGGCGTAACCAAGCACGCGCTGTTCAAGGACCGTGTAGATCTCGAGCAGGACCGCATGGGCAGGGGGAACCCCAACCTGGTCGGAGCAAAGCACGTAGCTGAAATCATCCGCACGATCGCTGTCGGAATTGACGGGCGGGTTGGCCGGCGACTCGAGGACGAACTCGACGAGGGGGAGCTCGTCGAGAAGACAAACAACTTCCTCGATACCCTCGTGGCATCGTTCCCGCCCCTGGAAGCTGTCGCCGATGATCAGCTCACCCCCCAGGAACTGCGGTCGAAGACCCTGCTTGGTTCAACAGTCATGCTTCGCGTTCTCGCCGGCGTGTATGCCGAATTGGCAGACACGCAAATGTTCGATGACGACGACGTGATCGAGTTCTTCCAACAGCTCGCGCCATCCATGGAAGGCCCGGTCGAAGACGGCAGTATTTGGCTGGACCACGTTCCCGACAACGTCTTCAGCGTTGGGGCGCTTTCGCCTAGAAGCCGACGCCAGGATCTTAGGACCCTACGTGACGCCATGGTCAAGTGGGCTGTGGACAAGCCTCTCTGGCTCGTATAACAGCGAGATCTAGTAGATGGCCTCTGGGATGTGTTGTCCCAGGGGCCATTCACGTGTTCACAGAAAATAGTCGACGTCGCTGATCTCGCTGGAGTGTACGAACATAGCGTCCTTTGGGTTCAGGTACCCCCGTCTCACTGTGACGATGTAGTAGTCACCTCGGTGGACGCACGGCCCGAACAAGGCCATTACAAATTTTTCTCCCCTATGTTCGGGGTCACCTACTTCGGCGATGTGTGGTCGGCCGTCGCGGACGTATTTCAATCGCTGGATTCGTGCACCGGAAGCTGGGTGGCCAACGGTCCTGAAATGAAGGTCTTGATACACGGCCTCAGCAGCGGAGGGGTCCAGGCCGGTCATAAAGAACGGAACCCGGGAGAAATTGGTGTGGGGAAAGGAACTATGGCTGAGTCTCATGCAAGGACAATAAGCGAGTCCACAGGAGAAGGGTGGGACGCCAACGCTTATCCCTTGGCCTGATCGAACCCCTTATGCTCTGGATTCCTGGCTGATCTTGGATAGTAAGGTCTCCCGGACCATGTCGTACAGCTTCTGCGGATCAGGGAGATAGATATAGGGCTCGACCCTCATCAAATCCTGAACAGCGGTTCCTCCCATTGTCATTGCGACACCGTACTGCTCTGCGAGCCGGACGACCGGCGCGAACCATTCGGCACGGTAAATCTCGAGAAGCCCTAGGCACTGGTCACCTCTGTAGACGAGTATCTGAGGATAGATGATCTCGGGCTTCTTCAAACCCATAGTCAGTTCCATTTCCGTGCCGGCGCGGACGTTCTTCATCCCACTGCGGAAACCTTCGCTCATGATCAGATGAGGCATTTCCGGGCCCAATGGCCCTTCCAACGGAATCAGGCTTTCCGGGATTCGCGAGCCGTGTTTTGGGTCAGCCGGGTCTGGTTCCATCGTTCCGCGGTAGACGTCCACGCGCGGAATGATCTCGGAGGGATCGTCATCGATGCTAACTGCCGGGTCGCTTGGAGGGTCCAATAATCCGGGTTGCAACGGGCGGTCGGCAGACTTCTTGAAGCGATCGAGTATTCCCATGACCCGAGCGTAGCCTGCTCAGATCACTTCTCGAATCTACGGCAGGCCAGCGCGTTATCTGGTCAGCGGGACTACATTGTCGGGGACGGTTGAGTCGATCTGAGCCCAGGACAGCTCGACCTCAGGTTCGTCGAGGAACCAAGCATGGGTTCCGACGGCCAAGGATGGTAGGAGCTTCTTGGCCGCTGAATGGTTCCTTGATAGGAATGCAGTCAGATAGCGAAGGTTCTCGGGCGGGAGACCTTCCTGTTCGGCCCACTCGACAAGTTTTCGTTTCCGACGTTCATTGATTGGTCCATCGGTGGCCACAACTTCAATCACCCAGATGTCCAGAGGATCAGTGACCATGTCTACGATCAGAACATCAGGCAGGAGTTTACTGACGTCCAGGCTGATACCAGCCGAGGCGAAAAGAGCTGCGTCTCCGGTGTGAAATTTATTCCCAGGCTCGCTAATGGCGAGAACAGCCGGTTCCTTGAGGCGGATCTGAGCCCATCCTTCGATCACACCCTGAATGATTTCAGATGATCGGCCGGGCGCAAGATCCCTAATGGTCCCGTCAGGCATCCGAACCGGAAGGCTGAGCGTTGCGCGGGCACGGGCATTCGCCAGACTAGCGCGCAGACGACCCGAGGATGACATATGCGTTTGGATCCAGTCATCGACAGCTCTTTGAAGTGCTGATCCGTGAAGGTCTGGATCAAAGAGTTGGGCGAAACTGCGACGCAGAAGCCAGCGGGGTCCTGGCGAGGTTGTGTCCATTAAGTACGCGCCGTCATATATGGCGCCGAGTTCCGCCCAGGGGCCAAAGACGTCGTCTCTGAGAGGCTCCCGGGAGTTGTCGGCGTACCACTGCGTCAGTCCGATGTCCCACGAAGCCATGAGGGCGTGCGTTCGCTTCTTGGTGCTTCTCGACACCGCATACCACTGACGCCGTCGGTTGTCGTCGGTGATGCTAAGGAGCTCTTCGTTCATCCATAGAACAGTGGATGGGCGGGCGAAGGGGAGGTCAGGTGATAGTTCGTCATTTTCTGTTGGTGCAACACAGCCTGCCCAGATAAGCCCCGCCACTGCTGTGGCGGCCATTTGGCCACGAAGGGCACCAGGCATTGCTTCGGCTGGAAAGATCATTTCTAGCCGTTGAATGCACAGTTCAATCGGGACTACAGGGAGGAGGGCGGGAGCGGTGGTCAAGGCTTGACTCCTGGGGTGTAGGCCCTGGCGACAGCCTCTTCCAATTCAGCGCCCGAAAGGTCTTCCCAGGAAGCCAGAACTGCAGCGTTCGGTAAGGGAATGGAGTCGATTTCGTAAGAGCTGACAGCAACTGAACCAGAAATGCAGCGCATTAGCCGGTCCAAGGTGTTTGTCTGTAGGACGCGGGCTAGCGTGGCCCGCGATATCAAGGGTTTGTCCGTTGTGGGTCGTAAAACGTTTACGTGATTTTCGATGACGACACGGCCGCCGAAGGAATCCAACGTCTCCTGGCAAAGCTCAGCGGCAACGATGCGTCGTTCTTGTTCTGGTGCCGTGGTCCGCTGCACTAATACTGCCGGAGTGGCAAGGACCATAATGCTCAGGTCAGATTTCCCGTTCAGTTCGAGATACCTCAGGCTGTCCCGGGACGGGTCGCGATGGACCATCCCACCGTCAATATCGGCTCCCCAGAGAATCATGGCGCGGTTCTTCCCCGGCCTGACATGGAGATCCGTCTTTCTGCGGTTCCACACCAAAGGGCCAGTCGAGGCGTGCCAGCCAGTTTTTTCTATTGTCAAGGGCATCTTGCCGGCCGAAGCTGACAATGTTGCATCGCGTGATTCCCGGGGGAGTAACCAAAGCCCTTGCCCTTTTGGGACGGGAATCTCGGCGACGCTCTCCACATGCCCATTGGATCGCGTGACCTTAATTCGCCGGGAGGCCTTGCGTCTGAACGTAACCAAGCAGGTTTCTTGCAGGACGCCGTTGAAGACCCCGTTACGTCCGTCAACGAAGTTCATCGAGTGCATCGGCATTGTCTCCGCCAGATGTCCACGCAGTTTATGAAAGTAACGACCAGCCGTGAAACTGGTGGGAACAAGGCAGGACAGTACGCCATCCTCAGCCGTGCCTTCGGCGCCGGAGGCCATGAACATGCCATAGATGTTGGCGTGTCCAAAGAGAACATGCGCAAAGTCCGCCCTTGTGTCTTCAGCGAGACGTAGGCGACCATATGGGGGATTCATGATCGTTGCTGTCGCCTTCTCGTCGACAACTGCCAGCCCGTCTCCAGGAACGGCGAGTACGGGGATGGGTGATCGCCGCGCTTCAGGAACTCTAGAGAGTGTAGGGAGTATCTCAGCGCCGAGAATGACATTCGTGAGCCAGGCAGACCACGGGTCCATATCGATTCCCTGGATCAGTAAGCCCAGTCCCCGAAGGGTGATCGCTGGATTGTCCCTGTAGGTAGCCCGAAGATGCTCCCGTAGCGGGGGAAGAAGCAAAGCGCCTGCGCCGCATGCTGGGTCACGGACAAGTCCGGGAAGACGACGGTTCCTCCCTCTGGGAAGTCCCAACGAAGCTCTGGTCATCTCCCACAGACGCTCGGCAAGGAAAGTCGGTGTGTAGTGTTTGCCTTCTCTGGATCGCTCAGCAGAAGCAAGCGACTCGACGTAAAGGCGTCCTAGTTCTTCCGCTGTAGTTGAGGCCCCGACATCAGCTAACGGCTTGACGCCCGGGATCGCGGCCGGGGGCTTAGCGCTCAACGCGTAGGTCACATCACCCCACGGGCCATCAAGGCCAGCTAGGCGCGCTTTTGCAGCCCACCACTGACCCACGGAAGCAATGACTGCTTGAGTCCCCGGAAGAGCAGGAGAGGCTGCATCGGCCCGCATCTCTGCTACTGCCTGAACGGACACAAAGACTCCTGTTTCTGCTTCGATTAAACACTGGGAACCCAGAATCGACTGCATTTTTGCGCGTTCTGAGCCCGTCTCTAAGACTACTAGGCGTAGTCCCTGAGCTGCGCCAGCATGGGAAAATCGCCCGCGTGTGTTGAGAATGGACAGGAGCCCGCCGTGCTCCGTTTATATGAAGTGGAACATTGTTGGTTGGTAGTGTCTAGGGGAGGGAATCGCCTTCGAACCCCACTACGCCACGGCCGTTGATACCTGTGAAGGTATTTGATGGCAGTCATCCCGTCCTCGAGCATGAGAGACAAAGGCATCGAATGCGCGGAGAGCGGCGCTGTGGGCCCCAACGAAGCCCACTTCGTTTGGGTGCAGCCCTTCTATTGTCAAGAGTCCACCATCAGGGCGTGCATCTTTGGCTCCTGTTGAAAAACACTCTGAAGTCACAGTGGCCTCCAATGCCGAAATGTATGCTGCGGCAGCTGTCCCGTTCGTGCGGCTTGCGGGAACTAGGGACGATGGCAGGATCACTACCATTCTCGCGGGATTGATGATGTTGATGATGGTTGCGACACCCTGTCCAAGGGCGCGACCACCTTGGCTGAATACGCTGCCCTCCCTGGTTAGGTCTCCCTCTTCGTTGCGGGCCGGTGCCAGAGCTGCTTCCTCGAATGAGACGTCGTGTCCGAGCTCGCTGCGCATCCGGGCCGGGACCGCATAGCAGTCGATGTGGTTCTTCTGGCCGCAGTGGCAAGCTGCAAGAAAACCTCGTCCGGGTGCTTTGGAGAGGGTGCCTTCGTCGGCGGCCGGGGCCGTTTCACGTACGGGTATATGCCCGGGTTCTGCTGCCATTCCGCCTCCGCCTCGATATACGTGTCCATCGAGTATGAGAGAGCCTCCAACCCCATCTTCAAAGACGGCAACCACGGCAATGTCCCGCTCCGGGTATTCGTGGCGGTAGAGTTCCCGGGCGGCTAACACGTTGACGTCGTTGTCAATGACGACGGGGATGCCCAAGCTCTCGTGCAATGGAGTGCGCAGGTCATAGTCTTCGTCCGCCGGAAGTCCCACGTGTGTTGCTCCAATGACGCGGCCATCCTTTACATGGCCGCCGATCTCAACGCCCAGTCCGAGGATCTGCCGAGTTGTGAATCCATCGACTGCCGCGAGGCGGTCCAGGAGGCTGATTGCAAAGCTTTGGAGATGTTCGGCGAGGTTGGAAAGGGAAGCGCTACTTGGCAGAGGGATTTCATCCCATACCAAGACATCAGAGAGATCCAAGCGGAGTTTTGTGATGATACCGGTTAGGGCCGTAGGGCGACCATCTTGGTGGATGATTTTGATTCCCATCAGTCCCCATTTATCGCTGCCCAGGCGTAGGGGTTTAATTGGGCGGCCGGCACGCTGTTCGTAGTCAGCTTTGGGAGGATCTTGGGTCAGCAGGCCTTCCTTGATGAGTGCAGCGACAGCTTTGCTTACAGCGCCCGCGTTCAGCGGGGACGGCCTACCCAGCATGTCTCCTTTGGCTATATCGGCGCGAACCACGTCAGCTGGCGCGACGACCATCGTTCGCACAAGGACACTCGACAAAACATCGCGACTAACGCCTGAAGCGCTGACCAGGCGGTCGAGCAGACCTTCGTAGAGATTGTGATTTCCGCGAGGTGGCATCATGGCCACAGCTTACCATCAGATTTTCCCAAGAAACAGCTACGGTTTTTCGTTGAATATTAAGAGTTTCAGTAATAAAGTCTAGGTATGCGGTAATGAAAAATAGGTCACAAGGCCGCTGCTGCCGCAAGGAGGAGAAATGAAATTCGTACCCGAGCGTCGCCCCACTGAACCCGTAAATACCAACCAGGAGGAAGTCATGCCGCAAGAACTCAGCCCGCTCCCTAACCTCGCCGCACCGACGAAGAAGTCACCTAGGCTGGCCAAGGCCCTCGCAGCCCTGGGAATGGCCATCACCCTCGCTACAGGCGGTTTGGCGGCCGCCGCGCCGGCAGATGCCGCCGCCTTCTCTTACGGCGTTTACAGCCCGAACAAACTGGACAAATGGAACATGGACGCTTGGGCCAACCTCAGCCGCGACTGTTCGGGCACCTACGGCTGCTACAACTACATGAAGATTGAGAAGAAGCACTGGTGGGGTTGGTCCGAAGTCGCGGGCAAGTGGGCCAATGCCAGCGGATGGAACAGTATCAAGGCGAACATCGACGGCGGATGCTTGACCTACAGGCTAACGGTGGACAGCTACAACGACGTCGCTGGCGGCTACGGTAGCGGAGCGAATGTGGGTTCCGCTGGCTACTCCAGCAACGGCACCAGAATCGATCGGTATAAGACAACGTGGTCGAGCGGGGAACGTCGGATCTGCCGAGGCTGACCTGCTGCAAATTCTCAAGGGAAAGGGCCGGATGAATCCTTCATCCGGCCCTTTCCCTGTGCGCGCCTTGCACTGGCGCCAAGGTTTGACTCATCCCTCAAAGGCTCTAGCCGCAGGGAATGAAAATACTTATGCTGGCGGGACCTGGAGCTCCCGCAGCTCCTTCCATTTGTCGCCGTTCCACACCCAGCCCAAACGGGTGCGATCGTGCACGACCCACAGGTGTGTGATGGCGGGATCCAGCTGCGGCGGGGTCGTTGGGAGGCCCCACCCGTCTTCCGCCCATAGAGGCGCCCCATGGCCCAATGGGCGGGCTATGTTGTACCAGGTATCGTCGGTTACCCACACGAACAAGTGGCGCTCCTCGGCGGACGAGGCACGCAGCTTTGCGGGATTGTCGGGCTTCTCGTTGAGCGCAGCCATCAACCTAATAAGTGACTCATCACTGCCGCTCACCGAACCGCCATTGCCGGTGCTAACCAGAAGATGGTGAACATGATCCTGACCGTCCGGGTGGCCACCCGGATGCGGTACGTGAGTCGCACGCTCGACGCCGGCGTCCAACAGCGGTTGGTAGACATGCGAGAGTTCACCTCTTTCGAGAACGTGCGCCCGCGCCGGGTATTCGTCGAAGTACGCCTTGCCGGCGAATTCCAGATCTGCAATAGCCGGCTGAACCCGCTGCACGAAGGTTTTCATCTGCTCCTGGGAGTCCGAGGCAAATACGAGCCAGCAGCCCTGCAATTGCGTCGGGGATCCTTTTACTTTGGACCTGGCAAGCGCATCACGAGCACCCTGCTTTCCACCGTCGGTGACGGCAGTAACTTCAAGGGCGACAGCGCCATCTGCGGAGATATAATCGACGCCGCCGTGGGTGTCGGCATGCTCGAGCTGAATGTTCATCGCCTGCTCAACGATCTGCTTAGCTATGACCTCGTTTGGACGTTCCTGGTTCACTGGCCTCTTCCGATCCCGATTCGGTACATCTCTCCCTGAGACAATTCTGCACGGACCTCGTCCCGACCGACGCCTCCTAATAGCCCGTTGAGACTTGGTGCTGTCCTGGTCAAAGGACATCAAGATCGGATCCAAGCTTCTCTCGACCAACTGGTACGTCCGCGTGCGTCACACGCTTGCCGTACAGAAAGTTGTCTCCGCAACAGTCCATTTGGCGAGACGTTCGGGGCAAAATCCGAGCCACCTATGTTTCGCGAGATCCCGAGGTATTGATCGACGGACAGTTGTCCCATTCCGGCCGTACCAATTCTAAGGAAGTGGGTCACCGCTGGACTGCCCGGAGATGACGGCCGTGGGAGGGGATGCCCGCATAGGGGTTTCCGTGAACGAAAACGTAGAAACGCGCCTTCCCCCCGCGGGTCGCCGTGCTCAGCGATCGTTCGGAGTAGCCCTAGCAACCCCGCGACGGCACTATCTAATGAAGGACTCTTGATGACAGCTCTCTCTTACATCCCCGAGATCGCCGTTCAATTCGGTTGGATTTGCATCCTCTTCCTCGTTCTCCTGCATGAACCTGCGGCGCAGCGAGCGACGAGGCTTGTTCGCTTGCTGCACCGCAAGTAGACGAGCTGCGAGCTGAGGTGCCCTGCGTGGAGCTTTTCTCTGGCGGGGCACCTGAACCGCTCTACGATGGACGGATGTCCGAGGAAGCCAAGAAGTACCGGTTCTTAACCGTTGAGCAGGTCGCCGAAGAACTTAACGTCTCCGTGAGTCAGATTAGGGCGTTGTTGAAGTCCGGCGAACTCCGCGGGATCCAGGTCGGGGGCCGGAACGTCTGGCGTCTTGCTGCCAGCGATGTTGAGGACTACATCACCGAGGCCTACCGGCGCACCGCCGAGCGGATCGCTGCGGGAGAGCTGCCCGAGTAGGTGGTCAGACCACCGATGCAAGCGATCCGAAACCGCGCACCAACGGCACTTTGACGGTCTTATGGGCAGAATGGGCTCATGTGCGGCAGATACGTGATGTCCAAAGCAACGAGTGATCTTCTGAGCCATTTCGAGGCCAAGGAAGTTGAGGGCAGCCCGCCAGGGCCGAGCTGGAACGTCGCCCCGACCCAGAACGTGCCGATGGTGGCCGAACGCCTCGACGAGGGAACCCTTGACCGGCGCCTGCTGATAGCCAAGTGGGGTCTGGTGCCGTCCTGGTCAAAGGACGTCAAGATCGGCTCCAAACTTATAAATGCTCGAAGCGAGAGCATTTTGGAGAAGCCCTCGTTTAGGTCAGCCGCGGTCAAACGTAGAGCTTTGGTTCCCGCCGACGGGTACTACGAATGGCAGAGCCTAATCGTCTGAAATTTTACCGGAACAGAAGATTGGACGGGAGTATTACTACTCCCGTCCAACTATCTCTATGGAAAGACTACCAACGACCTAGAGCGAAGCGTCGGTTAAATCGCTTCTCCTTTACTTGCTGGTCATGCCTTGGGCTGCATCCATTTCCGACGCGGTTGGTGGCGTGACTGTGAAGGTTCCCACTTTGGTTTTTCCGGTTTGGTCGTAAAGGTCTATCGTCACGGCCTTGCCGGCGTTTTCACGTTGCCATGCCACGGCTTCGTCGGGACTCTTGAATTGCGGCTGGTAATTCAACTGCTTCGTATAGACGTAGCCTTTGGTGCCATCGTCACCGACGGCAGCGATGAGGTCGGGCTCTGTTTCCGGCGAAATAGCCTTCGCTGCCGAACCATACGTCAGGCCCGAGTCGTTCCGCGGATATTCCGGGGCGGGACCTTGCGGGAGGTCCATTCTCTGTTCGGCAGCGGTGATTGTGCCCTGTACAGCAACGGCGGCGGTGCCGCCAAGAGCTAACGATGCTAGGACGGCCGCGCCGGTTGTAATCCGGACAATATGTTTTCTCATGAGATTCCCCTAGACCCCGTTGACCCAAGTGCTCTGAGGTGTGTAGTAGTAGTTATAGCCAGAACCGTTCCAGGCGCCCGTTACTCCCCATCCGTAGTAGGCGCTGGGGAGGGCACATCCGCTACCCTGTGTGACAGTGGAGAAGTTGCTACTCCAACCTCCGTTATAGATATTGCCCGATTGCTTGCAAAGCTCACCGGTTGCCATAAATAGCCGGGCATTGGCGGACATGTATCCGGGAGGTACTGACGAGGCTGACGTGGGAGCAACAGCTGCGACGGCGTACGTTCTCGTCGATGCCCAGGCCTCAGATACGTTCGTGTAGCTGTATCCGTAAATTGGGCCGTAATATCCATTCGCTCCAGTGCCTGCATTGGCCGCCGTGATACCAATTAGCCCAGCGAAACCTACAAAGAACGCGCAAACGGCAGCAATCAGCGCATTACGCAATGGTCTTTTCATGAAACTCCCCCAAGTCGATTTACCATCCCCCTGATGGTGGCTCGAACTTATACGAAGAGGAGCTGTATCGCAATGTTTACTTTGGTTTAGTTATCCGGGGGCATCAAAAGTGCCGATCCGAGTTTCCCCGTCTTGGAGGAAAACGGGAATTTCTCGCGTTGGGCGAGGCGTCGAAAAGTTTTTGGCAGCATCAGCGGGGCTCGTTGGCTGTGGACCCTCCATATCCCGCGAGAGTGCGTATCCGCTAGCGCCGTTTGTTGCCACAACTGCGACAAGATCGGGTGGAACCGGGCTATCACCCTGGACACCGTACGTCTGGCCCTTCTCATTCACGGGCCACGCCGGCACGGTGGCGTAGCTGGGCGAACATGGACCGGCTGCTTGGCATGGAACAGCGATCCACCCCAGTTGGCCTGTCGAAGCCAAGGCTCCAGCTCCAAGGGTCAGCGACCCGGCTATAACTACGCCCACGGCAATCGCCCGTCCGCGATGCCTGCGGACTTTTGCTGTTTCGGTTCTGACGTTCTGAATCAGAATCTCACGAACGGCTTTGCGTCGTGCTTCGTCAAACTGGACTTCGGGGTTCATTAGAGGCTCCTAACCAAACTGATGTCGGGAGATGTTGACCCGACGATGTCAGCGAGCCGGGACTTGGCTCGGTGGAGACGAGATTTCACTGTTCCGTGCGGGATCTTGAGCACCGTACTGGCCTCTTTCGTGGTGAGGTCCTCAAGCACGCAGAGAGTTAAGATCTCCTGCTCTCTGCGGGTTAGTCGTGCGAAGGAGTGTCGAACTACGCGTTCGATTGCAACGCTGGAAATTCGATCGCTAACTTCATCAGCAGGGTCAGGCTCATATTCGACCTCCGGAAGCTGAGACAGCATCTGTTGGTGCCTTCGTCGCGATCGTTCCCAATTTCGGACTGTGTTGTTGGCAACAACCAGGAGCCAGGCAAGTATCGATTCGTTGACCATTCTGACACTCCGGCGTTTCCTCCACGCCTCCATGAAAACCAAGGCAGTCACGTCCTCAGCGTTTTCTTTCGTACCCACTACGCGAAGACTATGACGAAATACTCGACGATAATGCCGATCGAAAACTTCCCCAAAAGCCTCGGCGTCTCCTTCTTGAGCGCGTCGCCACAGTTCCTCATCGGTACTCATACCTAATAATGTCCGGTACCGAGACTTCGGTTCCAAAACAGGAAGGGGGCGCGACTGCTATCGCATCCAACTAGCGGGTGAATACCCCGAACTGTCCGCCAATGGGCGGTGTCTGAGGGGCCACGCTACTGTAGCCCCCCGCGCGGGCGCCATATCGGTAGACGGCCGACCCAACAGCGACCAGCCAGCAGGGGAATTCGACCCCGATCAGGAAATCGTTCCGAATGATCTGATCATGAGCTGGCGTGGCGCTTGCACCTGTGGGTGGCAGGGCGAGCTCTGGCGCAGAGTTGTCTCAGCTGCAGAGGCTGACATTGCTACACGTAAGGAATACGTCCCTTTAGGGGACACAGCGGACGTCTCGATAGAGGTGGAAGACGCCGTTCAGCAGGAATGGCATGTCCACATTGCGCCGTCTGAAGCAATCCTCGGTGTGGAGGTAGCCGCTCTTGAGCATCGTCGGGCCGGGCATCGTCTGGATAAAACTGTTGCGGCCGCGAAGGCGGCAGGTGCTTCCTGGGCGGACATCGGCCGCGCTGCGGGGATAAGCCGCCAAGCTGCCCACGAACGTTGGGCGGACAAATAGCAGCTGGTGGGTTCGTCAGCTGCTCGGACGTCCCTTGGCGATGCGCTTGGCCAGGACCGGACCTTTTTGTCTGACCTCAAAGGAACGATGAACTCATGAATGTATCTTTCAGCGATGATGAAGTTGAAGCCCTTGCCGTTGCGCTGGACGTCGCCCTCGGACTTCTGAGCGGTGCCGAGAAACAGTTCATCTCACCACTGACTGTCACCGGGGATGAGTCCCTGGACGCGGTAAATGAAACTGCGAGGCGGGAAGCCATCAAACGTGAACGCCGGCGTTTCAAGGAACTTCGCGCCCGGTTGAGCCTCGACATCGACGAGAGCCATGGTGTCCCTGTCAGCGCCGAATTTCTGGAGGTTGCGCTTGGACGGTTGCCAACGGCGATGCCCGACGATAGAAGCGAGGAACTTTTCGAGCAGTGGTTGACTGACCGCAAAGACGAGGAGCGACGCGGGTAAGCAGTCATGTGGTTCGACTAGGGTTTCCCAGTCAAGATGTTCGCTCCCATCCGGGCATACGCGCATTCAGTTCCTTGATGCGGTCAGGGTATTCGCCCTTCTTGGCATGCACCTTCTGTCGCGCCAGCCATCCGGCAAGTGCCCGTTCTGTGGGGTCCCAAGCAGCTCTGTGCGGGTGTCTGCCGTTCTCGGTGACCCATTCAATGAACTCGGTGGCCCTGCTTTGCCAGTGGCGTTCGACGTTGAGCGCGACCCCCTCTATCCACCCCGGGAACGCGGTATCGAGCGCCTGAATAGCTTCCTTAGCCAGCAGGCCGCGCCTTTTCTGATTCCGCAGAGCAACGAGGACACCTGCCAGGCGTTCAGCCTCGCTCCCGCTCTGACCGTCAGGAGCAGGCAGTCTGCCGTGTCGTTGTACATAGGCGGCTATCTGCTGGGCCGATTCGACGTAGGACTGTTTGTCCTGGTCCGAAAACGTCTCCCGCCATTCGGGCAGGCGCGAATCCAGTTCCTTGACGCGGGCGGGAAAACGTTCCCGACGGGCATCGTGTCGTTGCCGGTGCAGCCACTTGCTGAGGAAGCGTTCTGCAGGGTCATCAGCGGAGGGCCGCGGGAACCGGCCATGACGCTGGACCCAGGCAATGAACTCGTCCGCTCTGCTGTGCCACAGTTCGGTGGCGTGATCGGCCCGGTCAGTCCAGTCCGGGTGCGCCTGATCCAGGATACGGACAGCGTCGTCGGGCAGGTTCCCCGCCGCGTGGAGCCTACGAAATCTTTGGAGAGCGAGTGCCAGACGTTTGTGTTCGCCGGGTGAGGGTGTGTGCTGAGTCGGAAGGTACCCGTTCTCCTTGTAAAACCCGGCTATCAACCGGGCTGTCTCTTCTGCGCTTCGTTTGTCCCGGCTCTTGGGGCGCTTGCTAGTCCGTGCGGATGGCAATGGCTTTAGAGCCTTCCGATATCAGTGCTTCAGCGGCCGCTTTGGCGGCATCGTACGTCTCGCCCTCGGCGTCCACGTAGCTGAGTTCGCCGTTGCCGGCCACTACGGTCAGGATCACTTTCACCCCCATATCCTAGGCCGCACTATCCATGAAGGTCTGTTCCAGGGTCGCTTGCAGCACGGAGGCCTGGCCGCTGCGGCGGAGATCCACGGGCCGGGTCCCCTGCAGGGCAGGGGAGGGGACCATCATCCACAGTGCGAAATAATTGTGTGGGATCCGCAGCTCCATGGCCCGTTCGAAGAGGGCCACCACCACGGGGTTCAGGGTCAGGTCAGGTTCGAACTGGTAACCAGGGCAATACGTTCCCCCGTCCATAAAGACCCGCGCGAGTTGTCGCATGGCTGGTTGGGGATCCTCGTGAATGGCGGAGAGCCGTTCGTGGACCTGTTCAAGGCCGGGTAGATGAAACTCGTTGCGGATCCGCTCCCACAGTTGCTCCGGGACGGGGGAGCGGTACAGATCAGCGGGCACTAGCTGATGGATTCCAGTTGCCATGCGGCAGCCAGGGGCTCCCGTCGCAGCGTGAAGGTGCGCAGCTGTGCGTTGGCGGAGGGAAGGGTGGCTTGGACCTGCCAGTGCTCGATGCTGACCAGGTCGCCGGTGCCTATCGTTGCCCGGGTCCGGGTTTCCCACCATGAGTCCCTGGTGAACCAGTGCGCGGTGTGGACGTCGGGATCGACCATCCAGATCCGGCCGTCGTAACGGATCGCCATGGGCGTCCCGTCGGGGGTGAAGCGGACATCGACGTCATGGCCGGTTGTGGGGTGTTCGGGGGCAAGGGGCATTGCGTTCCTTTCTTGCTGGGCGCCGGTCAGGCGGCCTTGACGAGGGGGAGTTCGTCCCAGTGGGTGGTGTACCTGGGGGAGAGCATGTCGCGTTTCATGGACCAGTCGGGCCCGCCCTTGATCCCGGCATGACCCAGGCCGATGGAGCCGCGGCCGTACCGTTTGGCCACGTCTTCGAGCAGAATTCCGATGCCGCGTTCTTCGTGCGGGTTCTCGAACAACTCCAAGGGCTTCTGGTTTCCGGACGGTCGCAGATCGGTGACCATGATCCCGGCCCGGACGTACTTCACCCCCTCATGGATCTGGGGAAGCAGCGCGTGGGCTGCCCGGGTGAGCAGTACCGGGTCCGCGGTGGGCATCGGCAACGCCAGACAGACCGAGGGGAAGGATTTTTCGTTGGGGTTGAAGTGTGACGTCGCCGCGAACGCCGTCAGCACCTTGGCTTGCAGGTCGTGTTTGGCCAGGCGGGCGGAGGCCATTTGCGCGTACACGCTCATGACCTGCCGCAACCCTGCCGTTGTGGTGATCGGTGTGGAGAAGGACCGGGAGAAGATCAGCTGGTCCCGGCCGATCCGTTCCTCTTCCATCGGGATACACGGTGTGCCCTGCAGTTCCAGGACGGTTCGCATCATGACGATGGAGAACTTGTCCCTGATCGCTACTGGATTCGCCCGGGTCAGGTCCAGGATCGAGAAGATCCCCATCGCGTTCAGACGCTTGGTCAACCGTGTGGCCACGCCCCAGATTTCGATCACGGACAGCTTCGCCATCAGCGCTTCGCGCTGCTCGGCCGGCACTGACTCCCACCGACACACACCCCCAAAGGCAGGGTTGTTCTTGGCCCACTTGTTGCACAGCTTCGCCAAGGTTTTCGTCGGTGCGATCCCGACGCAGACCGGCACGCCGACGTGCCGCCGGCACGCTGCCTTCATCGTCCGGCCCAGGGCCAACAGTTCGTCCGGTTCGCCTTTCACCCCAAGGAACGCCTCATCGATGGAGTACACCTCCACCCACGCCGAGTAGCGGCCCAGCAGCTCCATCACCCGGGCGGAGATGTCCCCGTACAGTTCGTAATTGCTCGACAGGGCCACCAGCCCCCACTCTTTGGCCCGGGGCAGGAGCTTGAACCACGGATCACCCATGGCAATGCCCAGGCGTTTGGCCTCAGGGGAGCGGGTGACCGCGCAGCCGTCGTTGTTGGAGAGCACGATCACCGGTTTGCCCTCCAGCGAAGGGTTGAAGGCGCGCTCGGCCGAGGCGTAGAAGCAATTGACGTCCACGTGCGCGATTTCCTGCATCCGGCGCATCACCGCGGGTTTAGACATAATGCAAACACCGCTCAACAACGCCCCACACCGAGAGTTCCGCCAGGGCTGGAACCTCGATATCGGGGAATCGTGGGTTGTCCGCCTGCAGGATCACGCCTGTGGGTGTGATCCGCAGCCGCTTGATCGTCAGCTCCCCATCCAGGACGGCGACGACCACGGAACCGTCCTTGGGTTCCAGTGCCCGGTTCACTACCAGTTCGTCACCGTCACTGATCCCGGCCTGTTCCATGGACTGCCCGGTGACCCGGACAATGAAGGTGCTGGTCACGTCTTTGACCAGATGCGCGTTGAGATCGATCCGGCCATCGAAGTAATCCTGGGCGGGCGAGGGATAGCCGGCAGCCACCGCTACCGGTGCCACCAGCACCGTCACCAAAGACAGTCCCGCATCTATCACACGGGGGCCAACTATCACGCCCACAACACACCTTTATTCGAAACTATGTTCGAATAGGGAGTCTACATGTATGGTCCGACAAAACTGGCCAGACTAGGGTTGATCGTTATGGACAAGAAGAAATCGCTGACACTTGCCAATGGGTTCCTTGGGGCACTGGCGGCACGTGGCGTCACGCAAATTCCCACCAGCAACATCGCTTTCGAAGGGCCATTCTTGGCCGCGTGGCGGGCATGGGCGCCAACTGTGCAGTCACCAACGGTACTGCCCATGGTCGAATTCAGTGGTGCCAACCAGCCCCGCAACATCATCTTCCGCGTTCAGCGATCTACGTCTCCTTTCAAAAACTTCAGGACGGAAGGCATCGACCTCAGACCGCACAGCTCGGCCCCTGAGGAGTTTTTGGAGGATTGGTGTGGCGAGCTGCCTGTCAGCGATTGGCTGCACCTTGCAGACCTTTTCCTGGATGAAGTAAAAGCCAGAGCGGCAAGGGCTTCAGAACGCGGGGCGTAGGCCGAGACCCGGAGGTAGGTGTTGGAGAAGGTCAGCCACTGTGGGCGGCGGGCTGGACGGCTTGCACGCCAATAGGGGACAGCTTTGAGCTGTGCGGAGGGCTCCACCTGCCCCCAGTGGGCACAACCCGTCCATCGCGACCGGAAGGGTTACCAGTCTTTAAGGTGCGGCGGTAGTTCGACGTCGGCGGGGTCGAGCTCGGGTCTGGTGCGGAGCAGCTTGATTGGGTGGCGGTAGGACTTGCCGGTCCATGCGACGTCGGACGCGATCTCTACAACGATCGGTTCGACCAACGTCAGCCGCACAGTCCCTTTGTCTTTGCTGAACCGGTTCAGCGAGGTTTCGGTGATTTCTTCGGGCCAGGGATGCCCGGGCTGCGCCGGTCGGAGCTGGCGGCCCAGCTCGCGTCCTATCCGCGTTGAGAGCACCGTGGAGCGGCCGACGATGCGCAGCGGTCCATCGACCGGCAGGCCGGCGATGATCGCCTGTGGCTGGTTCAGTGGGCCGATGACAGCCGCGCACACCACGTCTGTTACGTCTTTGTGCTTGACCTTCAACCACGCTCTGGCCCCCGGCTCGTAGGTCTGGGCTCCGCCCTTGACCACGAGGCCTTCCACTCCGGTGGCTGGTAAATCCCGCAGCCAGGTCTGTGCCAGTTCCCGGTCTGTTGTTGTGGGGGAGAGGTTCAGCGGGGCGGTCCATGCCTTTGCAAGCTCCTCGAGCAAGGACCGGCGGCCGGTGAACGGTACGCTCCTGATGTCTTGCCCTGCGACGGCCAGGACGTCGAAGGCCGCGAAAGCGGCCGGCAACTCGTGAACGAGAGCCGGCATCGCCGCCTTGGACGTGACCATCCGCCGCTGCAGCGCGTCGAAGTCCAGTCGGTCCCCGTTCCAGATGACGGCTTCACCGTCGATAACGCATCCTGGCGGGATCTGCGCTGCAGCGGCGGCGAGATCAGGGAACACCCTCGTGAGGTCTTTGCCCTGTCGGGACCAAAGGGTCACGGATTTGGCGTCCACGAAAAGGACCGCCCTATAGCCGTCCCATTTGGGTTCGTAGTAGGAAGTGCCCGGGAGCGCGTTAGAACCGGGGAGGGCCTTGACGAGTTTCGCCAGGGCAACAGCAACCGGGGGTTGCAGTGCCCGCGGAATGGACTCGTCCATGCGGCCAGCCTAAGGGACCACAGCCAGAACGGACCTGCGCTGCGCTTCGGCCTGTAAAAGCATCTTCCTGCCTTACATGTGGCTGGGTTGTTCTCCGTACAAGGCCACTGATCGTAGCCGTCCGGGGGCCCGACCCGTCAACCCACGCGACCGGGCAATCCCACGCGGTCGCTTCGCTCCCTTATTTCGGGGGATTCCCCGGTCACTCTTCGGGGTTGACGGCCCACCCTCGACCGGCTGGACCAGTGGGGGCCTCGCACGGCGGGGCAGGAAGGAGGTGGCTACATGAGCATCGACGAAGCGATCAAGCTCGCAACTTCGGTCGTGAGCTTGATGACAGCTGTCATCGCTCTACTCTCCATGCGGAACGCGTGCTTAACAAGCAAACGCTCCCGAGCTGCAACTCGGAAGCGTAAGCGTAAAGCAAGGAAGTAGGTGTAGCTACGAAACCTGGTGGTCGTGACCGCTTAGGTTGCGGCCACCGGCTCCTTCTCAGACTAAGTCCTACTCACCGATAAGGAAACCTCATGGAACCACTGACCATCGTGAACTTCGTTCTCTCACTCACAGCACTGGGAGCTTCGATCCTGGCGTACCGCGCCAACTCCAAAGTCCCCAAGGGCTAGACCGGATCCGGGGCGGGCCCGTCACACGGCGGCCCCGCCCTAACGGGCCGGGCTGCCCTCCGGACTCCGCATGACCGTCCTACGAAGTCAGCGGGTTAACAACACAATCGCTATCGCCACCCCAATGAGGACGGCACCTAGCCCGACAACGACCAAGTACCCAGGCTCTGGCCGGCCCATCAACTTGGTGCCCGTCTTACCAAACCCTGCTTGCTGAGAGCCTTCCATCAAATTGCTGAGCGCTTTGCGCTTTACGATCACGAGAACACCGATAAGTACGGTCACTCCCGCAACAACGATTCCAATGAGTAGCTCCACGATTCAGGTACCCCATCCTAAAGATTGAGGCCAGCCTAGCCCCTTAGGGCCAGCATGCTCGCGGGGCTCGCACCCCTTGGGGCGTCCACTTCGTGGCCGGCTGTTGGGTCCAGGGCGCGCCGTCGCAGAGCTCCGGACACCCTGGCCCTGTTCTGTCTACGACGTTTTTTGGCTGCTGTCCTTCGGATTGTACGTGTCCGCTCCACCCCGTCTAGCCCCTCCTACGTCGGGGCCTGCGGTGCAGGAAATGTCCCTACGGCGCTCCTTCGTCGCTTATTTCCTCCGGGAATTTCCCGCCCCTTGCCCTGCAGGTAGACAGGCCTCCGTCGGCCACAGCTCCGCAAGCTTCGCCAGCAGCCAAAAAACAACGGGGGGAGAGGGGAGCTGGCCGGTCACCATTGGTCGCCCCACCCACCCAACTTCTCGGACAAGAAGGACAAACACCATGAACGCAATCACCATCACCACGGTGACCACCGAGGACACCGGCGAAACCATCGACGGGGTCACCGTGCTGGGCAACTACCACGTGAACGACGGCTACGACTGGATGGAACTCATCTCAGAGCACGGCTGGGCTGTGATACCCGGCTGGGGTTCTGAGGGCTGGGACTTGGGCCAGTGGCCCTACGTCATGGTCGCCGGGATCCGCACAGCGGATGAAATCGGCAACCTGTTCGGCATGGCCACCTACTGCGAGGGCGACGTGAAAACGACGTTCTACCGGACCAAGGCCCGGTACTGGCAAGCGATCACCGAACAAGCATTCTCCCACTGGAAGAACGGACAAGCCCACGGCCCGGCAGACCTGCCCGAAGCCGCCGCAGAGCTTCCCAGCCGCTACCGCATTCCACCCGTCTTCCAAACAGCCGCCGCCTAACAGCCCTCGACTCCGTGCCGGGCGGAACCCCCACCGCCCGGCACGGCACCAATCCCACCAGCAAAGGACCAAGGACAATGACCGAAAACCGCAGCATCGCCAACAGCCCCGCCCAAGCCGTGGTCTTCCTCGAAACCCTCGCCGCAATCGTTGAGAAATCACCCGTGGCCTACAGCACCGACGGAGCCGAAGACCTCGCCGCGCACATTCGGGGCATGGCCGAAGCCGTCAACGCCGAGGCCCACGTGAACCCGGCCGAACTGGACACCACCCGGCAATACGCTTCGCTGGACTGGCACAACGAAGCCGTAGCCGTCCTGTTCGCCGCGGAACACCGCCCCACTTTCCACTAGCAACAGTTGGTGGGCCGTTCGTCTTGTGTGGGCGGGCGGTCCGCCGCGGGTGGCTGGCCTGGGTGGGTGGTTGGCGGCGACGGACCGCCGTTCCCGCAACGGGGCCGGCACCACGCTCCTGGTGCGTGCGGCGAGCCTTGGCGGGGATTGGCCTGGGTGGATCCGCGGGGGCCAGGGGAGAGCATGCTCGCAGGGCTCGCGCCCTTTGGGCGTCCACTCCGCAGGCTCCGTGGCCGGCTGTTGGGTGCTGCCGGTCCGTCGCAGAGCTCCTGCCCGTCATCACCTGTGTGTCTACGACGTTTTCTGGTTGCAGTCCTCCGGATTGTAGGCGTCCACTCCACCCCGTCTAGCCCCTCCAAAAGCAGTCGGGGCCTGCGGTGCAGGAATTTCCCTCCGGCGCTCCTTCGTCGCTTATTTCCTTCGGGAATTTCCTGCCCCTTGCCCTGCGGGTAGACAGGGCTCCGCTGGCCGCCAAGCAAGCAAGCTTGCCAGCAACCAAAAAACAACGGGGGGGAGAGGGGGAAGCTGGCCGGTCACCATTGGTCGCCCCACCCACCCAACTTCTCGGACAAGAAGGACAAACACCATGCCTAATCACCTGATAGCGCTCTATGTACCGGCGCGTCTGAGCGAAAGCGTCACCGTCCACAGCATTGACGCACGGCACGCGAGCCTGCAGATCATCGTCGGCGGCGAACTTGAATGCATCGCCCGGGGCGACTGGCAGGTCTTCCTGAACGCTGAAACGCAAACCACCGGAGCCTCAAACGTCCGCGCGGTGCAGCTGCTCCATGAGACCGGCCTTGACCTCCCGGTGACCGGGAACGCCGTGTTCCTGGGCAGGGCAGGACTGAATCACGACACCGACGTGCCGGACTACCTGATTCGCCGGGCCGAGGCACTGTTCGATACGCGCCTGATCCAGCCAGCGGCCTAGCCGCCCACGGGTGGCGGGGAACCAGACGTTCCCGGCCGCCATCCACCACCTAACTTCTCGGACAAGAAGGACAAACACCATGATTGAAAAGCTCACTCTCACCGGACCCGCTGACCTGCTGGCGTACATCCCGCACCTGCTCGGAGGCGCCCCCACGGACTCCTTCGTCGTGCTCACCGCCACCGCGGGAGCCCTTGGCGCCACGCTGCGCATGGACGCACCCATGGACGCGGCCCCTTTGGGCTTCGCCCAAACGGTGACCAGCCTGGCCGCGCAGGACGAGAACGCCACGGCTTCCTACCTCATCGTCTACACCGACGAAACCGGCGACGGTGACCGGTTCCCGTACGCCGCGCACGTCGCCGCCCTGGGCAACGAACTGGCCAGCGCACGGATGCCCGTCCGCAAGGTTTACCTAGTTACCAGCACCCACTGGGCCGCTTACGGCACCACCGAGCGGAACCCGTTGGAACAGATCACCGACAGCAACGCCAACGCCACCCTGACCTTCATGGGAAGCGCCGCGACCGTGGACGTCTACAACCCTGCATTGCTGGGCAAATGGGTTGAGCCGGTACAGGTGCCAGCCCTCACGGAAGAAGCCGTCGGGCAGGCACAACAGGAATGGGACACGGCGTTGCAGACACCCGGCACGCCGGAGAAGGAGACCGCCCGGAACCTGGCGGCTTGGTTCCAGGTCCCGCACCTGCGAGACATGCTCATGGCCGAGACCATCACTACAAAGAACGGCAGCATGCTTGACCTGCTGCAGGGCAAGTTCGACGGCCGCCCGGACTGGAAGCGCGTGGACCGCGCCGAAGTCCTCGCTTTCGAACTGATGAAGGTTGTTCCCGAAGGCCAGCGCGCGCCGATGCTGACACTGATGGGCTGGCTGCAGTGGCTCAAGGGTTCCGGAACGCATGCCGAGCGCTACCTGAAACTGGCGGTCGAGGACGTACCTCACTACCGGCTGGCAGTTCTTCTGCGCGAAGAGCTCGTAGCTCTCGTGCACATCGCAGAGGTGGCCAAGAACCCGGAGACCGCCTACACGCGTCCCATCAGCTAGCGTGGCGGCCGGGCAGGATCAGCAATGGTCTCGCCCGGCCGTTCAGCTCGGGCGGCCTCCTCCGCTGGCACTGAGGAGAATGGGTCTGGTAGGGCAGCTGTTCCTGACTTGTCCGCTGGCTGACGATCCGGACTTGTCGGACCTGTACTGGGGGAGATCTGTCGGTTCGGCTTCTCTGCCCTTGAATTAAGGCATCTGCGCGAGTCGCAGCGTCAGCAGTTTGCCAACTGTTGAAAATAAGACCGTGGCAGGGAAGCAGTTCCTGACTTGCCCGCTTCGTGACGATCCGCACCTTGTGCGCGAACTGTCTACGCGGAGATTTGTCGGTTCGGCTTCCCTGTCACTCACCTAGGGCGACCGGGCCGGACGGAGTTGTGACTTGATAGGAACGTGCAGCTTAGCTCTTCAGTGCTTTGTCCGCCCGGCCCGGTCAACCGTGCTCGCCTCGAACTCCATCGACAGGAAAGAGCGCACATGACACTCACAACGACGCTGCCCGACAGGGCAGTCACCATTGGGGTAGACACCCACTCGATGTTTCACCATGCTGCGGCCTTGGATTCCATGGGGCATCGTTTGGGAGATCGTCGTTTCCCCACAAGTCTGGCTGGGTACCAGGATCTGATGGATTGGGCCGCTGGCTTTGGAATCATCAGTGCCTTCGGCGTCGAATGCACTGGTTCATACGGGGCGGGCTTGACCAGGCACCTGCTCGCCGCAGGGCTGGACGTCATTGAGGTCAACAAGGGACATTCTCTGACTCGCAGCCGCTCAGGAAAAAACGACGCCATAGACGCCGAGGAAGCGGCCCGAAAAGTCCTGTCCGGTCAATGCTCTTCCCCGGCCAAAGACACCACAGGAACAGTCGAAGCCATACGTCACCTGTATCTCGTGCGGGACTCCGCGATCAAATCCCGCACGGCTGCACTTGTCCAGCTGCGAGACATCCTGGTGACAGCACAAGGATTCCTGAAGGATCGGCTGGACGCCAAGACCCTCCAAGCCAAGGCAACGCAAGCCCGATCCCTTCGTCCGGACCTGAACCGACTGGATGAGCCGGAGCAAGCAGCAAAGTATGCACTGCGCGATCTTGGCCGGCGTATTTCAGACCTGACTTCCCAGATCAACGAAGCCGAGAAGCACCTAACTAAGCTGCTGCACTCAATCGCGCCAACCATGATGGCGCTTCCCCAGGTCGGGCCTGTAACCGCTGCTCAGCTACTGATCACGGCAGGCGAGAACATCGACAGATTCCCCAGTGAAGCTGCGTTTGCCCGCCTCTGCGGAGTAGCTCCTGTCCCGGTGTCCTCCGGAAAATCCCATCGAATGCGGCTGCATCGAGGTGGCAACCGTCAAGCCAATAGATCCATCTACCTCATTACGGTGGGCAGACTAAAACTAGACCCCAAGTCCCAGGCATACCGAGACCGGAAACGTGCACAAGGGCACTCCAAAGGCGACGTGATCCGCAGCCTCAAACGCTACGTAGCCCGCGAACTCTACTACGCCCTAAAAAAGGATCTACGGGACCACAACGAAACGGTGCGGAGATCGGCATTGGCTCATCAAGCGGCATGAACTCATGACTGAGGATTGCCACTGGTCCGACGGTGGCTAGTTGATAGCGTTGTGGCGGCCTTGGCCCTGCCCGCTTCTTGACCGAACGAATCGAGCGATCATGATGCAGGCGGCCGATGTAACTAGAAGCGGAATTAGCAAGAATACGAAAAAGCCTCCGCCTCCACTCATGAGTCCTCCTACGCTCAGGTAACCTGAAAGGCCGATCCACCAGCTGAGCGCCGCTACGAACCCAGCGATAACGATCAGTGAGCCTCGAAAGTCTTTGTGGTCAATCACAATTGATCGACCGCTACGGCTGTCCATGCGATGCACCTTTGCTCATCGGGAATTGTCTAACTAGAACAGCACGGATCTGCGTCTTTGACGAGACCTCTTATAGCCAGCCACTTCATTGGAAATGGAGGCCTTGCTTTGATACGGGCCCCACCTACCAATCGGCAAACCCATCAGAGTTGCTTACCATGATTAGGTGGTCAGTCAATCAGGAAGGCGTCCGCGGTGGGTTTGGCTGAGTGCCGCCACGGTTTCGCTGCTCGTCGTGGTGGTGGCGTTCGGCCTGCAATCTGGTTCCTGCGTTGACTTTGCAGCCCCAGCCTCGGAGGGGAGTCTGTGTTCTGCTGGCTTGGAACCGTCGGCTTGGGTTATCGGGCTACTAGGCTTGCTTTTCGCGTTCTTCGCCCTAATCCGTGCCTTCTCAAGGCGCCGCTAGCGTTCCCACTAATTGAATTGGAGTGAGGCAGCCCGAGTGCGGAGCAGTTTACGGTCCACTTCCTTGACTATAGGAACATCTCCCCCGGCCGCCATGACGCTGCGCGGGCGCAGCGGCAACCCAGCCAACGCTGAGGATCCACGGTTACAGTGAACTCAACGAGAACACTGCACCGGGGAGAGCCGCATGGGAACCGAATACATCCTGACCGAGGACGACAAACCAGCACCGGACGCCAGCGTCCTGGAAGACCTCATCGAGCTGCAGCTGCTCACCGCCGGCGATCCACTGGGGCCGGTCGATTTCACGCACGCCCAGGAACACCACAAGCTCTAACACCACTGCAGCAACGACGCTGCACCACAGATTTCCTTTGTCCGAGGAAACCAGAAGGGCTGGCCACAAGGCCGGCCCTTCGTCATGTACCTACGTGTTTGACCACAAAGCGCCAAAGCACCGCAGCGGCCAGGGCGTTTAGCCCGGCGATAAACAGATCCCCTGCCGCGGGCCGGCCAATGAACAGATCAATGGCCACCAGCACGAGTGAAGCAGCGGCGGCCACGGTGAACAGCACCGCCAGGAAGCGGAACCACCTCAGACCACGATGAGCCCGGCCGGGTCCGGGCCGTGATGCCGGATCAGTCATACACACACCCTACGCAGGAGCAAGGGCATGCTCGCAGGGCTCGCACCCTTTTGGGCGTCCACTCCGCAAGCTCCGTGGCCGGCTGTTGGGCCCGGCCCCGACGTCGCAGAGCTCCGCCGTGCCCGGTCCTGTTTGTCTACGACGTTTTTTGTGGCTGTCCTGCGGATCATACGGTTCCGCTCCGGCTCCAGCTGCTGACCCCTTCGTTCCTCAGGGCCCTGCGGCACTGGAATTCTTCGACGGCGCTTCGCTTATTTCCTTTCGAAGATTTCCAGCACCTGGCCCGGCGGGAGCAGACGCCTCCGTCGGCCCCGTAGAGCACTACGTGCCAGCAACAAAAAACAACGGGGGAGAGGGGAAGCTGGCCGGTCACCATTGGTCGCCCCACCCACCCAACTTCTCGGACAAGAAGGAGCAACACCATGAACGACGAAAACCGCATTGCACGCGCAGCCCTTACCCGCATGTTCACCCCGGGCGATGACGTAGCCCGTCAGCTCGTAGCCCGTCACGGCGCACACCCCGCCTACCGCATGGCCCCCCGTGCCCGGCCCCTGTTTCCGTTCTGGGACGTCACCGCTGATGAACTTTCTCAAGGGCTGGACCGCTGGGCACCGGCACCCCGCGACCTCGACACCGACAAAATCGAGGATGAGCTGGAGGCCGTCGAACGCCTTGGCGGCGGGTTCCTGATCCCCGGTGACGAGCACTGGCCCGAGGGGTTGGACGACCTGCCCAACCCGCCTTATGGGCTCTGGTACGTCGGGAACATCGCCCAGGGAATCCCGGCCCCGCAGCGCACAGTGGCATTGACCGGATCCCGTGATTCCACCAGCTACGGTGCTGCCGTTACCGCCGAAATGGCCCATAGACTGGCCCGGCGTGGCATCTGCGTTATCTCCGGTCTTGCCTACGGCATCGACGCCCACGCCCACCGTGGCGCACTTGCTGGCAGCACCGGGACGGGACCGGCGACGATCGCCGTCGCAGCTGGCGGCCTTGACCGGGTTTACCCTTCCGGTAACGCGGACCTCGCGGCCGCGATCAAAACCAGCGGCCTGATCGTCTCCGAACAGCCCATCGGTACCGCACCCACGCGGGCACGCTTCCTGGACCGGAACCGGATCATCGCCGCTCTGGCCGGAGTGACTTGTGTCGTCGAAGCCCGGTGGCGCTCCGGTGCGCTGAACACCGCGCACCACGCCGAAACCATCGCCCGGCACGTCGCGGCAGTACCCGGAAGCGTGCACAGCGCGAACTCGGCAGGCTGCCACAGGCTCCTGAAAGACGGCACGGCAGCGCTGGTGTCCGACGCCGACGAAGTAGCCGAACTACTCGCCAGCTAGACCAACCGGTGGCCGGGACAACCTCCTGGCCACCGCCCCATTCGTAAAGGAGAAATGACCATGACTGAAGGCCCCGAAACACAACAGACCACCGACGACCTCGAATGGTTTCCCGCCAGGGAACTGGTGGACGCGATGAAAGCCGAAGGCCTGGAACTTCAGGTCGAACAAACCGGCGGAGGCACCGCCACCTTTTTCCTTCAGAGCGAAGGCAGCCACACATTCACAATCGGCCCCGGATCATTCAGCTGGAAGAACCCACTGAAATCCCGGTTCACCACGGCTGAGCTCTACTACGGCCCGGACCATTACGACGACGACGGCGAACCGGTGGAGTTCTCCGCTGACGAAGAGAAGACCATCACGCCGGGAACACCGATGGCGGACATCGCCCATGAAATCGCCGCCAACTTCCGTAGATTCAACACCCACCCGATCCCGGCAATGTCCGACAGCGGCGCATAGGCGCTGGTGGGCCGTTCGCCTCATGTGGGCGGGCGGTCCGCCGCTGGTGGCCGCCTGGGTGGGTGGTTGCCGGCGACGGACCGCCGTTCCCGCGACGGTCAGGGATCACTGACCTGGTGCGTGCGGCAAGCCTTGGCGGGGATTGGCCTGGGTGGATCCGCGGTGGCCAGGGGAGAGCATGCTCGCAGGGCTCGCACCCCTTTGGGGCGTCCACTCCGCAAGCTCCGTAGCCGGCTGTTGGGTGCTGGCGGTCCGTCGCAGAGCTCCTGCCCGTCATCACCTGTGTGTCTACGACGTTTTCTGGTTGCTGTCCTCCGGATTGTAGGCGTCCACTCCACCCCGTCTAGCCCCTCCAAAAGCAGTCGGGGCCTGCGGTGCAGGAATTTCCCTACGGCGCTCCTGCGTCGCTTATTTCCTCCGGGAATTTCCTGCCCCTTGCCCTACGGGTAGACAGGGCTCCGCTGGCCGCCAAGCAAGCAAGCTTGCCAGCAACCAAAAAACAACGGGGGGAGAGGGGAAGCTGGCCGGTCACCATTGGTCGCCCCACCCACCCAACTTCTCGGACAAGAAGGACAAACACCATGAACGCAGCACCCACACTGGAAATGCTCGACCCGGCCACCCTGATCGTGGACATCAACGTCCGCAAAGACGCCGCCCTGACCCCGGAGTTCATCGCCAGCATCAAAGAACACGGTGTCATCGAACCGGTCATCGCCCACCGCAACGAGGACGGCACCGTGTATGTGCGGATGGGCCAGCGCCGTACTCTTGGTGCCGTCGAAGCGCAGTGCCCCCTGATCCCGGTGATGATCACCGCATCGGCAGAGGATGCAGAGCGGATCGTCTCGCAGGTGGTGGAGAACATCCAACGCTCAGCCATGACAGAGGCCGACGAAGCCGACGCCTATCACCAGCTGTCCCTGATCGGCGTTTCAGCGGCCGCGATCGCCAAGAAGACCGGACGGAAGAAAGCCGCCGTTGAGGGCGCGTTGAAGGCCAAGGCATCCGAGGCTGGAACCGCCGCCCTGGGCAAGGGGCACACCATCGAGGAAGCCCTCGTGATGGCCGAATTTGAAGGGGACGAAGAAGCCACCGCCGAACTGGAATCGGTCGTTGCGGACGAACCGGATCAGCTGCTTCACGTCGCCCAGCAACTCCGGGACGCACGCGCTCACGCTGCTGCCCTTGCAGCCTTCACCGCTGAGCTGGAAGCAACCGAGGCGACCATCGTGGAAAAGCCCAGCTACCACGACGACGAAACGGCCCGTGTTAGCTCCTTGAAACGCGCAGACGGAGAACACGCCACCGAAGAAGACGCGAACGCCGTTTACATCGAGCAGGACTACAAAGGCGAATGCTCCACCGTGCCGGTGATCGTCGGGTGGAAGAAGCTCGGCTTCAAAGACCGTTACAGCTTCTCCTCATCGGCCCAGACAGGTCCGATGACGGAGGAACAGAAGGCCGAACGGAAAACCTTGATCGCCAACAACAAAGCCATGGAATCAGCCACCACCGTGCGCCGGGAGTTCGTCAAGACCCTGCTGACGAAGAAGCAGGCACCGAAGGGCTGGCAGTACTTCACCGTCCATGCCATCACCCACCACACCGAAGTCGCCCGGAGCTACGACGGAGAAGTAGCCGCCGTGATGGTCAGCGCGAAGATCGACGGGCAGAAGTCATGGGCATGGAACCCGCTGAAGGATCACGTGGCAAAGTCCCCGACCCGGCCCGAGTTTTCTCTGATCGCGCTCGTCTGCGCCGGATATGAGAGCACCATCGCCAAGGACTCGTGGCGGAGACCGTCCCAGACACACCGGGACTACCTGAACCAGCTCGTCACATGGGGGTACACCCCGAGCGAGGTTGAGCAGATCATCATCGACAGCGGCAAACCGGCCGAAGAAGACCCCGCCGAGGAAAGCACCGAAGCGGCCTGAGAACCCCTTGCCGGGCGGAACCCCCACCGCCCGGCAAGGCCCGGGCCACTCACCAGAGCACGGCCCGGAGCCTCCCACACGTTGGGCGGTCCGCCGCCCAGGGCGAACCACAGCAGCCAATCACCAGCGACGGACCGCCGTTGACCGCCACCAAGCGCACACCCACCGAAAGCCGCGCCCCGCCGGCCACCTGGCTACTCCCTCGACTCACCATCGAGAAGTTTTGTCAGAGGTCACAGCTAGGCTCACCCCACAACACCACGAACAGGAGTCACCATGATCATCCAGACGCCCCCAGGGGTCACGCTCGCTGAGATCTTCCCTGACCTGCTCCCAATCCTTGACCACCTGATGATGGGCGCAGCAGTCTTTATGCTCGTCGGAGTGATTTACCTCTTCATCCAATGGATGATCGCCCACTCCAGAATGGAAGACGTCGATTCCGACACGCTTCCGTTCGACATGGGCTTCATGGCTGCTATCTCCCTGCCACTGGTCCTGCTGAACATCAAAGCCAGCACGACCGGACTGACCCTCGGTGCAGTGATCGGAGCAATCCTCGCCCTGGCTACCTACTTTCTCCTGCGCCGCTACCGCGCAACGCACAAACGAACCACCCACTAATGGGC
The DNA here is from genome assembly GCF_055389195.1 of Arthrobacter sp. DualSoilB13. Lineage (NCBI taxonomy): Bacteria > Bacillati > Actinomycetota > Actinomycetes > Micrococcales > Micrococcaceae > Arthrobacter > Arthrobacter sp. DualSoilB13. The sequence goes on from NZ_AP035867.1 coordinate 130,671, forward strand.
AACTCTTCAGCCTTGTAGACTGAAACACAGATTTCCTTTGTCCGAGGAGAGCGAAGCAGGACCGGCCCGCGCCGGTCCTGCTTTGTTTAACCCGCAAAACCGGGCCCCTTCCCCATGGGTCAAGACAGCCGCCGCCGACCCACCACCCGCAGCGGAACAGTTTCCCTCAGCCGGGACCACACGCTGGGCCACGCGAAATTGCCTCACACAGGCACCCGAACCCAACACCCAAGGCAGCCACTAAAGAAGCCGGGGGAGTACCGCCGGACTACTACCCGAAACACCAAACACACCACCCCTGTTCATGTACCGATGGAAGGCACAAAATAGGGAGAAAAACCCCTATAATCCGGGGCAAAACCCTTTTTATTCGAGTGGATAAACATTAGAATAGTAGTAGCAAGTCAGCCAGACGAACCTAACCAAAACTTATACGAAACGCAGGACTGAAAATGACTTCCTCAATCACCGCATACGCGGTTTACACCAAGCCCGGTTGCCCAAACTGCGACCGGACCATGGAGTACTTCGACTCCAAAGGCATTACTTACACTCCCGTGGACATCACCGAAGTGCCGGCAGCGCTGGAATACATCACCGTAGAGCTCGGCTACTCCCAGGCGCCCGTCATCGTGAACAACTCCGATGACCAGGACCACTGGTCCGGCCTCCGCCGCGACAAGCTCGTCCAAGCGGCCATGAGCCACAAGGCAGCGTGAGAACAGTGACCACCCCGCACCCCGTGGATGGGTTCAAGATCAGCCCGCGCGTCCCGTTGGAAGTGGACCTGTTCCGGGAGACCACCCCCAGCGGCAGGGTCTACCCCGACGCGAAGGAGGAACCCTTCTCCGGCTACTACGGCATCCCTCCCAGCGTCGAGGACGACCGCTACCTTGCCGCGATTAGCAGGACACCGATCGGGGCTGGCGGTCTGTGGGATGAACACACCGCAGACCAGCACCAACCCAACGACCTCACCCACGATGCACCGGGTGGGACCGAACCTCAGAACGAAACCAGCACAGAGACCGAGAACACCAAAAGCGCACGAGGAAAAGGAACCATCATGGCCGGCGAAACCACCATCACCGTCATCGGAAATCTCACCAACGACCCCGAGCTGCGGTTCACACCGTCGGGATCCGCGGTAGCGAATTTCACGATCGCTTCGACGCCCAGGACCTTCGATCGTCAGTCCAACGAATGGAAGGACGGGGAGACGCTTTTCCTCCGCGCGTCCGTGTGGCGGGAAGCAGCTGAGAACGTGGCTGAGTCCCTGACCAAGGGCGCCCGCGTCATTGT